>JAWKKM010000038.1:0-50342 GCA_041393255.1 Bacteroidales bacterium
TATTACAAGGAACTCCGGATACTTACTTCATGTTTGAACTAACTGGATACTCAACATGGATTACAATAGATCCAACATCAGGATCACTAACATCCGGTACAAATGAGGATATGACCGTTCATTTGGATGCAACTGAAATCATCATTCCAGGGGTTTACGAAGCAGAAATTCATTTTACAACCAACCCCGATGTTGGATCACCTGTAGTTGATGTAACACTAACTGTTGCCGGCCTTATTCCCGCAGTGAACTTAGATGGTATGTATGATTGTACTGACATTATGCTAACCTGGGAAATGCCCACAGGCGGAAACCCGGATAGCTGGAATGTTTACCGTGATGGTACATTGCTTGGAAATGCAACGGCCATGGAATACACCGATGAGATGATAATGCCGGAAACAGAATATACATATTATGTAAAAGCTGTTTATGCCGGTGAAGAATCAATGGCAACTCCAGACTTCATGATCACTGCTCCAATACCGGAAGATCTTGAGCCTCTGAATCCTGAAGCAGTAACTGATACACCAGGCGAAAATGATGTCACTCTTATGTGGGATGCGCCAGATGCTTGTGTTGCTCCTGATGGTTACAACGTATACAGGGATGGTGTTATGATCAATGGTTCTCTGGTAACTGCAATGGAATATGTTGATCCTGCATTATCCGCCGGACTTTATGAATACAAAGTTATTGCAGTTTACTATTTTGGCGAGTCTGATTTCTCAAACGAAGCCTATGTATTGATTACCGGAATTAATGATCTGGATGCAAGCCTGTTTGAAATATTCCCGAACCCTGCTACCGAACTGGTTACTGTAAATTCACCTTATGAAATTTCCAGTATTCGTGTTCTTAACAATGCAGGCCAATCTGTTGCTGATTACGAAGTAAATGCAGCCAGCTATCAGATTGATGTATCCAATCTGCAAAGCGGTATTTACTTTATCCGAATAGAAACCGAAGAAGGACAAACATTGCAAAAGATAGCTGTTAAATAGTTAAAGCAAATTCTTTTGTTACCTTCTTGTAGGTGATGAAAAACGAGGCCGGCATATTGCCGGCCTCGTTTGTTTTTGCTTATGATAACATTACAGGAATTAATCCATCTCAATATAAAACCGCCAGGCACAAAAATACTCTTCCGGGTGTTTATCGGGCGGACAACATATACAATCGGTTTTAATTCGGGAATCAATGGCTTCTGCAAATGTGGTATATTCTACCAGTCCGCCCGATTTGCACGGATAATCGTCCAGCCCTTTACGTTTCCGGGCATTTTGCACACGGCATTCGTTCATCCTGAAGACAAAGCTGCTTTCGGTCTCTTCTGTAAAAGATTGTTCGTTCACAAAATTATAAAGCCGGAATTGTAAAGCCTTCTTCAATCCATCCAATCCCGGTTTTTCAGAAAACTTTAACATCCTTTTTATTGACCAGGCCTCAAAAGGTGAGAAATGCGCCCAACAGGAATCATTGCAGCGCTTGGCATCATTCATTCCCCTCGTAAACTCAACCGCCTGAAACCACACCCCATCGTTTGCAAGCCAGTTGATAGCCATGCCATCCCTCAGCTTTTCCAGTGTTTGCTCTGGGAGGTCTAATAAAGGAACAGGGATATTGTCTTCCAACTCAAATCCAAGTGTTTTTGAAATACGCTTAAGCTGAATGGAAAAACTTTTTTCCCAGGCTTCGTTCATTGCTTCAAATGCTTTTTCTGTTCCAAGCTGGTGCTGAACTTCAGCAAACCACATGGCATGGTGCATCATGGTGCGGTGAAAAAAGTCAAGGATCAGCTTGGCATTTTCTTTTTTTGAAAGATTTTCAGGATTGGTAAATTCTTTTTCCATTTTTATACTTTTTTTCCTGTGTAAATGGTGGCAATGCCAAATGTTAATGGTTTGCATTCGGTTTGCCTAAATCCTACCTTATCAAGAACGTCGGTAAATGCTTTTCCTGCGGGAAATGCGCTAACCGATTCAGGAAGGTACGTATATGCTGACTTGTCACCTGAAATGATTCTTCCCAATGTTGGCAAGATAAATCTGAAGTAAAAGGCATAAAACTGTTTCACGGGAAATTTTGCAGGTTTAGAAAACTCCAGAATTAAAACTTCTCCGCCCTTTTTCAAGACCCTGTGCATTTCTGACAGGCCTTTTTCAAGGTTTTCAAAATTGCGTACACCAAAAGCAACCATTACCGCATCAAAAGTAAATTCGTTGAATCGAAGGTTTTCCGAATCACCCTGCTCCAGAGTAATGATCTCGTTTGGGTCTTTCTCTTTCAACTTCTTTCTTCCAACAGCAAGCATGTCTTCGGCAATATCAACTCCAATAATTTTTTCAGGTTTAATTTTTAATGCTTCAATGGCAAGGTCACCGGTACCGGTTGCAACATCGAGAATGGTTTCAGGCTTATTTTTCCCGAGCATTCTTATCGCTTTTTTCCGCCAGCTGTAATCAACTCCTGCCGATAGGAAATGATTTAAAAAATCATAACTATTGGCAATGCTGTTAAACATTGTCCTTACCTGCTGTTTTTTCCCTTTTTGATCAGCCACCTTTCTCTTTTTTTCAATTCTTCAAATTAAATACAAATTTTTGAGTTTATCTTCCTACAATGACTTTTAAATACAGCAATGGGCTTTTTAATTTTTTTCTCACTTCCAGGTCTGTCATAGCCAGCTTTAATTTTTCCTGAAGCGTTTTGCTTTTGAGGGCTTTATTTACAGTTATATTGAACAACCAGGGGTATTTGATAAAGTTAGGAATTTTGCTGCTGATCTCAAGCTCTTTACCAATTCTGTTGTAAACACTTTCATCGTATTGCTGCATGAAATTGCCAGAAAAATTATTTGCTTCCAGCGATCGTTTGCATTGTTCGGCAGCATACATACCACTTATGGCCGCATGTCCTATACCTTCGCCTGTTACAGGGTCAATCAGGTTGGCTGTGTCACCGGTAAGTATGAAGTGATCACCTGATATTTTACGCCGGCCATCCCAAAGTGGTAATCCATATGCCTGAATTTTGGTAACCCTTTCTGCATCTTTAAACCGTTCTTTTAAATAGGGAACCGTTTCAATAGCTTCAAGCATTTTGGTTTTTAAATTTATCTTCTTTTTACTGATCCTTTCCTGGTCCAAACCAACTCCTACATTTGCCAACCCATTGGGTAACGGGAAAATCCAAAAGTAACCCGGAAGGAAATCTTTCAGAAAATGTAACTCTACATAATTTTGTTCGTGAAAACCGGTGATGCCTTTGTAATAGGCCTTCAGTCCGGTCATGGTGTATTTTTTCGATTTGTTGATCCCGCCCGGATCTTTCATGAATTTTGAATTGGCACCGTTTGCGAAAATTACAATCCGTGCTTCAACGCTTTCACCACTTTTGGTTCGTAAAAGAAATCCTTTATTCGTTTTTTGATATTCGGTAACCTCTGTTTCCTCTCTTAATTCAATTTCTTGTTTTTGTTTTATTTCATTGATCAGAAAATTATCGAAATCAACTCTTCGTCCAATAAACCCTGGTGGCAAGGAAGGATCCATATGATCGTTCTCGAAAAAAGGCAAATCCAACGATTTATAATTTGGGGCAACAACCCTGATTCCATGTGAGTGCAGTAAAAAAGGCTCTTTCGATAATCGCATCAACAGGTCACTATCCAATTCATGCAAGATGGTAAGCACCCAGCCGCTGATCCCGTCTCCACAGATTTTATCCCTCGGAAATTTCGCCTTATCAATCAAAATACAACGGATACCGAATTTCGCCAGGAAAAGGGCAGCTATTGCTCCGGAAGGGCCGGCTCCCACAATACAAACATCCGTATTCTTCATTTGGTAACTTTAATTTCGATCCAAAGATAAATGATAATTATTTAAACTTTGTTTAATTGTTTTATTAAACCATTAAACATTTTAGGTTTTCTGTTGTTTAGTGTACATTGATTTTAATTGTACCTTTGCGGGCTGAAAAACGCAACCCGCAAATTGAAAATAAGTTAAACATTAAAAATTACAATAAGTTGAAAGAAAAACAAATTATTTGCGGATTCTCGAAACTAAGCAAAGAAGAGAAGTTAGAGTATATTTCCACACATTTTGACAATCCTGATGAGGCAGTCAATGAGCTCAAAAGTTTTTTTCACAATGAGCCGGACAAGCAGCGGATTTTTGACGAATTTAGTGAAAACACCATTTCCAACTTTTATTTTCCATATGGTATTGCCCCGAATTTCGTGATTGATGGAAAAGTATACCATGTTCCCATGGTTATTGAAGAGAGCTCAGTTGTTGCAGCAGCCTCCAAGGCAGCTAAGTTTTGGTCGGACAAGGGAGGATTTCATACCGAAATAATTTCTACTTCTAAAATTGGACAGGTCCATTTCTTTTGGAACGGAAACGTTGACAAGTTAAAGACTTTGATGCCCGATTTGAAAGATCGCTTGATGGAAAGCACACGCTACATTACTTCAAATATGGAGAAAAGAGGTGGTGGGATCATGGATATTGAACTGGTTGACAAAACTTCCGAAATCGAGAATTATTACCAATTGAAAGTTACTTTTGAAACAGTGGATTCAATGGGTGCAAATTTTATCAATACCTGCCTGGAGGAGTTTGCCGGTGAATTGAAATTGTTTTTTCGTGAAAAGCCCATATTTTACAGATATGGAAAGAGATTGTGAAGTTGTAATGTCCATTCTTTCAAACTATTCCTCCGACTGCATTGTAAGTGCTTTTGTGGAATGCGATATAGAGGATTTGGGAGTTATTGATGAGTGAAATTGACCGGCGAACAGTTTGCCAGAAGGTTTGAAAAGGCTGTTCGCATTGCACAGGTTGATACCTATCGGGCAGCTACTCATAACAAAGGTATTTTTAATGGTGTTGACGCAGTAGCGCTTGCAACTGGAAACGATTTCAGGGCCATTGAAGCCAGTGGGCATGCTTATGCCGCAAAAAATGGGAAGTATACAAGCTTGTCGGAAATTAAAATCGAAAACGGAAAGTTCCATTATCGTTTAACGTTACCACTCTCGTTGGGAACTGTTGGAGGGCTGACAAACCTTCATCCCCTGGCGAAAAAAATCACTGGAGTTGTTGGGAAACCCAAATGCAACCGACCTGATGAGGATTGCAGCTTCTGTGGGTTTGGCAAACAATTTCGGAGCTTTAAAATCGCTGGTGACGAAAGGAATTCAAAAAGGCCACATGAAAATGCACTTGTTGAATATCTTGAACCAATTTGACGCAACCAACGAGGAGAAGGAAAAGGCAAAAGATTTTTTCCATGAAAAGAAAGTAATGTACAGTGCGGTCGAGTCTTTTCTGAAATCACTCAGAGACCCAATTCAATTAAAAAGAATTGTTTACGCAGCTAAGTAATGAAGTATCATTCACATGGTAAATTGCTTATTGCAGGAGAATACCTTGTACTCAAGGGTGCTACGGCTTTGGCTGTTCCTGTAAACTTTGGACAAACCCTCAGTATTGAGAAAAATGAATTGTCCGGCAATTTGTCATGGGTAAGCTATGAAAATGGGAAACCGTGGTTTTCAGCTGAATTTTCAAATGGTTTGCTTGATGTTGTAAAGACTTCGGATGAGAAAATTGCCAGTAATCTTGTTGCTGTTTTAAAATATTCAATTGAGTTGAATCCTGAATTTCAGGATCAGTTGTATGGGAAGCAAGTTATTTCTAATGCCGATTTTAATCTTGCCTGGGGTTTGGGCAGCAGCTCAAGTTTGGTCTCCAATATTGCCTACTGGGCAAATGTTAATCCTTTTGTTCTGCACAAAGGTGTTTCTCAGGGATCGGGCTTCGATGTTGTAACTGCCAGGGCAGGCGGGCCTGTTTTTTTTAAAAAGAAAAGAACCGGATATGAACTTACACCGGCCGATTTTAATCCGGAGTTTAAGAATAATATCTTTTTCATCTATTTGGGAAACAAGCAAGACTCTTCAGAAAGTGTTAACAAATTCAGGCTGAGAAAGAGGTCATTAAAGACCGAACAAAATTTAATTTCCCAGTTGTCACAGCATATTGCTTTGTCGAAGCAAATTGAGGATTTTGAATATTATATTAAAGAACACGAATTAATCATTTCTGCTGTTTTGAAAATGAAATCAATTAAAGAAACCAGATTTGATGATTTAAACGGGGAAATAAAATCCCTTGGTGCCTGGGGAGGTGATTTTGCTATGATGACATGGCATGGAAGCAGGGACGAATTAATAAATTATTTACAAACTAAAAATCATCACTGTTTTCTCATTTGATGAAATGGTAAAAACCCGATGACTTTGAAGAAACATATAAAAGATCTTCGAATCGCTCAAGCAGATTGTTAGGTTTGAAGGAGAGTTGATCAGTAGCCTGAGTAAGCCCATCCACACAGCTTATCAAGTATTGGGGAAAACATGGAATTCAGTTACCTCAAAATCCCTCGTTGAGTTTGCCTCCGCATCGTGTACTGAGACGAGATTCAATATTACTTTTTAGGTTGAGAAGGCCCATCTGTTTCGTTTCTTTTTGAAGGCCAACCCAATCAGGCTTTTGAAAGCAGGATTTTAAAATACGTAAATTCCATTCTGACTTTCTTTCCCTTCTTAAAAAATTTGCATCTGAAAATTGAGAGTAAAAATTCATTTCCTCATTCGGGTATTGCCTCATCTGCCTCTTCGATGAGTGCATTGGCATTGTGCCTGGTTTCGATTGAAAAAGAATTGTTTGGAACCCTTCTGGATGAAAAGTCTTTTTTGAAAAAGCATCTTTCTTGCGAGGCTGGGGTCGGGGAGTGCTGCCCGGTCAGTTTATGGAGCTTGTTCTGCGGGGAAAGCATCCGTCCATTCCAGGTCAGATGATTTACTTGCTATTCCGGTGGGATCAATGTTCATTCCTGAGGCTTCAAAATTTGCAGAATGCAATATTAATTACCAGCAGTGTGCGAAAAAGTAAAAGCGAGTTCCTTGAAGACATCAATTGATGGAAACCTATGACTATGCAGCCATCCGTTATAAGTGCAGGCAGGTATTAATTTATCTTCACTTAAAGAAGTGATCAAATCGGGAGATGAGGATCTTTTTATCCATGTAGTTGAGAAAGAAGCATTGGGGTTACATGCCCTCATGATGAGCTCAAATGAAGGATTTACATTGTTGAATAAGAATACATGGAACATTATTGAGTGGGTAAGGCGTTTTCGAAAAGAAAACAATGTATTTCTCAGCTTTACCCTTGATGCCGGGCCCAATGTGCATGTTTTATACAAAGAGTCTGATAGAAATCGAATGGAACAAGCAATCAGGACGGAATTAATTGAATACTGTGAAGATAATAAATGGATAGATGATCAACTGGGCAGTGGCCCCATACTACTAACTTAAACAATTTGAAAAATGACCACGAACGAAGTATTTTACGGTAAGATTATTTTATTTGGAGAGTATGGGATCATATTCGATTCGATGGCCTTAACCATTCCCTTTTCACATTTTCATGGAGAATTGAGTTTTGATAATAAGAATAACAAATACAAATATACCGATTACGATTTTGCATTGAATTCCAATAACCAATTGCGTGAGTATGCTGCAAATCTCAGCAATCTATCATCCAACGTAAGTAAGGGGCTTGACCTGAATTTAGAAGCTTTTCAGCGCGACCTCGATGAAGGCCTGTATTTTGAGTCAACCATACCGCAAGGATATGGGCTTGGAAGTTCGGGGGCTTTGGTAGCTGCTTTGTACAATCAATACGCAAACAACAAAATTGAAGGGGTTCGTACCATTTCTAAAAGTGATACATTGAAGTTAAAGGAGGTTTTTTCTACAATGGAGAATTTTTTTCACGGAAAAAGTTCCGGTATTGACCCATTGAATTCTTACATTAAATTTCCCCTGCTGATCAATTCGAAAACAGATATTGAAACTGTTGGAATTCCCCGAAATAAATTTGACTCCAACGCTGCCATCTTTTTGGTAAATACCGGCAAAATTGGAAAGACCGAGCCGCTTGTTAACTTGTTTCTTGAGCATTGTAAAAATTCTGACTATCTCGATTCGATTAAGAACGAGTATATCCCGCTCAATAACAAATGCATATTGCATCTAATCAATGGAGAGATGGATGATTTTTTTAAATGCCTTACTATACTCTCTGCTTTTCAATACCGCTCCTTCAGCGATATGATCCCTGAAGATTTTAAAGGATATTGGAAAGATGGCATTGATTCCAATTACTTTAACCTGAAACTTTGCGGATCAGGTGGAGGAGGCTATTTATTGGGTTTTACAACTGACCTGCCCAAAACACAACAATACTTTAACGATCAGCATGTGGATATCGTTACTGTTTACAAAAGCTAACAGGCGAGCCCTTTCCTTTTTATTTTGTCTTCTTCTAAATTGCAATATATTTTCTTTCGTTTTAAAAATATTCTATTTTTGCCCGAAAGAAAAACAACGTGTTTGAAATATACTTTCTTCGGTTTTTAGCTGAGCACCTGTATCTGAACATCAAGCGCAGAGACGAGTTCAATTCCTGATTTTTGATTTTCCATTTTTATTTTTTTAAAATCACATTTCTTTACGAATCCAATCAAAAATTATCAATTAAAAATTATCAATCAAAAATTAAAAATGTTATGAACCTTCCTTTTGCAGAATCCTATAAAATCAAGATGGTTGAAACCATCAAAAGAAGTTCACGCGAAGAGCGGGAAAAGTGGCTGAAAGAAGCTTACTACAATTTGTTCAATTTAAGGGCCGAATATGTATATATTGATTTGCTCACCGATTCGGGAACCGGTGCCATGAGCGATAAGCAATGGTCGGCTATGATGCTGGGCGATGAGAGCTACGCCGGTGCATCTTCTTACCTGATCATGAAGGAGGCCATTAAATCCTTGTTTGGGTTTAATGATTTTTTACCAACGCACCAGGGCCGTGCAGCTGAAAATGTATTGTTTTCATTATTGGTAAAAAAAGGAGACATAATACCTGGCAATTCACATTTCGATACCACCAAAGGACATATTGAATTCCGTAAAGCCAGGGCTGTTGATTGTACCATTGATGAAGCCTTTCATCCAACCCAATACCATCCTTTTAAAGGCAATTTGGATGTAAACAAATTAGAGGGGGTTTTAAGGAGCAATCCAATTGAAAAAATTCCATTCATTGTTGTTACCCTCACTTGTAATTCATCCGGAGGACAGCCTGTTTCCATGCAAAACCTGAAAGCGGTAAAAGCAATTGCAGAGAAGTATGGTACAAGGGTTATTTTCGATTCAGCCCGTTTTGCTGAAAATGCATATTTTATTAAAGTAAGGGAAGATGGTTATAAGGATAAAACAATCAAAGAGATTGTCAGGGAAATGTACACCTATGCTGACGCTATGACCATGAGCAGTAAAAAAGATGCCATCGTTAACATGGGTGGATTTATTGGTTTTGGCGACCGTAAAATGTATGAAGAGGCCAGTGTTTACAACATCATGTTCGAGGGATTTGTAACCTATGGAGGTATGTCGGGAAGGGATATGAACGCTCTTTCACAAGGACTAATGGAAAGTACAGAATATGATTATTTGGAAACACGGATCAAGCAGGTAGAATATTTGGGAGAAAAACTGAAATCTTACAAAGTTCCCATGCTTGAGCCATTTGGTGGCCATGCTATTTTTCTGGATGCAAAGAAGTTTTTGCCATCCATTCCTAAAGAAGAGTATATCGCACAAAAATTGGCTACAGAGATTTACCTTGAAGGTGGTGTGCGGGGAGTAGAGATAGGGACATTACTTGCCGACCGTGATCCGGAAACTCGTGAAAACCGTTATCCTGAGCTTGAGCTTGTCCGACTGGCTATTCCAAGACGGGTTTATACAAACAGTCATATGGATTATATCGCAGCAACGGTCGCCAATGTATTTGAACGAAGAAATGAAATAACAAGAGGTTTGAAGATCCTGCGTGAGGCCCCGATCATGAGGCATTTTACAGTGGAGTTGGAAAATTTGTAAATTTCTGTTGCTGAACCGTTATTTTTTAATGGGAATTTAAAGTATAATTTGGCCAAGGGTTTTTGATAAAAACATTACATTTGTATTCCTTGAATATTTATGCTTATCAATCTATTATGTTTAGGCCATAAATCGACGACTTAATATTTGTCATGGAAAATATTTACCTTATCCTGGTTGTTGTTCTCTTTATTCTTGCTATTTCAGATTTAATTGTTGGTGTTAGTAATGATGCCGTTAACTTTCTGAATTCAGCCATTGGTGCAAAAGCAGCTTCATTTAAAGTAATTATGATTGTTGCCGCTTTGGGGATTATTATTGGAGCGACATTTTCGAGTGGAATGATGGAGGTTGCCCGAAAGGGGATTTTTAATCCTTCCTATTTTTATTTTTCCGAGATCATTTTGATATTTCTGGCAGTGATGATCACTGATGTAATCTTGCTTGATGGCTTTAATACTTTCGGGATGCCAACTTCAACAACAGTGTCTATTGTTTTTGAACTGCTTGGTGCTGCAGTTGGTGTTTCCCTCATCAAGTTATCTGCCGGTGATCAAATCATCCAACTTGAAACCGGTGGAGAGAAGGTCGCACAATTAAGCGATTATATCAATTCTGATAAGGCTTTATTAATTATTGCCGGAATACTGTTGTCGGTTGTTATTGCTTTTACTGCAGGCACTCTGATCCAGTATTTGAGCAGGTTATTATTTACATTTAGGTACAAGAAGAATTTAAAATATTTTGGTGCGGTATGGGGAGGGATGGCCATTACATCTATTACCTATTTCATATTGATAAAGGGATTAAAGGGATCAGCCTATGCCGATTATGTTATGCCGGATGGCTTGGTACTTAAGGAGTGGACCAAAGTTCACAGTCTAAGTATTATATTCTCTAGTTTTCTTGCCTGGGTAATCATTCTTCAAATGCTTAGCTTCATTAAGAAATTTGATATACTGAAATTCATTGTTCTGGTAGGAACCTTTGCTCTTGCTATGGCATTTGCTGGTAATGACCCAGAAACTTTATTGGAGTACCGCTGGCAGGTTATCATGCATTTGTTAACTTTCGAATAATGGGTGTCCCAGCAGATGAAGCTCTTATGACCTCTTTATCCGGAAAAGTTGAAACACCATTTGTTTTTCTTTTTATTAGCTGGATTAATCATGGTTGTAACCTTATGGACATCTAAAAAAGCCAGGTCGGTTGTAAAGACATCTTTGGATTTGGGAAGGCAGGATGAAGGTTACGAGCGTTTTAATTCATCAGCAGTTTCAAGGGTTATTGTGAGGGGAAATGCTAATATACTGAAATATTTTAATACGATTATTCCTGAAGGAGTTAGGGAGTCTATTGATAGAAGATTCGACCAGACGCCTTTTTAAATTGAAGCAAAAAAAGTTGGGAGCTGATGCTCTGCTTTTGATATGATAAGAGCTTCTGTTACACTTGTTGTTGCCAGTATTTTAATATCATTTGCAACTTCATTAAAACTACCACTTTCTACAACCTATGTTACTTTTATGGTTGCCATGGGAACATCGTTGGCCGATCGGGCCTGGGGTTCAGAGTCAGCCGTGTACAGGGTTACCGGTGTTATATCAGTAATTGGGGGTTGGTTCTTTACCGCCTTATCTGCATTCCTTTCAGCATTTATAATGGCCCTTCTATTTAGCTATTTTGGTTTTGTTGCGGTATTTATTATGGTTGTATTTGTAGCCATGGCTATTTTCAGAACTCATTTTCTTCACAAAAGAAGGATTGAAGAAAGAGAAATTGATGGAGATGAAATTACAGATGAAGCTTTAACCAGCAGGAAAATAATTACCAAAGCATCGAAAAGTATTATAAAGACTTTGAGTAAAATTAAGTACTCCCTTACTTATGCTTTGTCATCTCTTGAGAAAGAAGATTTAAAAAGTTTGAAATCGACTTTCTATGAATTTGAAAAAGTGAATGTGAATACCAAGGCATTGAAAGACAATGTTAGAAAGGCTATTGAAAAACTTGAAGAAGGTGCCATAGAGTCGGGCCATTACTATGTTCAGGTTGTGGGTTATTTGCGCGAAATAGCGCACTCCACTTATTTCATTATTCAACCGGTGATGAAGCATCTCGATAATTCACATAAACCATTGTTGCCGGAGCAGTTTAAAGAACTCCACGATATTCAGGATCGGGTTGAGGAATTAATTGCTCATGTTAATAAAGCTATGCAGAATCAAGATTTTTCAAAGTTGAATACGGTTATTGAAGAGCAACTTGAAACCTTAAGTTTGATTAAGACTACCCGTAAGGCCCAGGTGAAAAGGATTAAAGAAAACTTAATCGGCACACGAAACAGTATGCTGATGTTGAATATCCCAAGAATATAAAAACATCATACTCAATATCGTTAACCTGCTTAAATCGCAAAGAGACTTTATCAATTTTGTCAATGGGGATGAGGAGGTTGAGTCATATGATTTATAAAAGGGAATGTCTCAATATATTCCCTGTTCAAACAAACGAATTAGAAATCAACCTGAAATCTTATTTGGATATTATTAGTAGTGCCAACTCCTTTAAGTTTGCAATTACTTTGTTAAACATAAATTTTGTAGATGGATTAAGATGCCAGTTCATTCCAGAGGTAATATTGGCCAAACATCCACCGTTTATATCTGTATCATCCAAATCGAGGTCAGAATACCTTAATGCTAATTCCCATGCTCCGGCACCTTTCTCTGCTCCAAAATTTTTCTTTGGTTTTCCCCTGTCAAAAGTTCCCATAGAAGTTTTGTAATTACGGTGTTCGATATTATGGGTAGGGAGGTACTACAGCAGTCCATTAAAAGCCTGCAGCATGAAATATCCCTAGCTGATGGATCTTTTTATATTGTTACTGTTTCTGCTAATGAAAAGCTTTATTCAAAGAAAATTTTTATCAAATAGGCCAAATTAATTACAGCATTAGTTATAAATATTTAAAAGCAATTACTATGAAAAATATATTTTCAAAAATGATGGTATTATGTCTTATTCTTATAATGCCCATGATCATGTTAGCTCAAAATCCCCCACATCCAAACGGTGGGAACAATCCAGGTGGAGGCAATACGCCGGTTGGTGGCGGTGCTCCTATTGATGGTGGATTATCGATTTTGATTGCACTTGGTTCGGCTTACGCTGGAAGAAAGTTATATAAAATGAACAATAACAATTAAGGAATAACATCTTCGCAATGCTGGCCCTCAACTATTGATTTAGTTGTGGGCCTTTTTTTGAATGGATTTTTTCAAAACTGAGTTTTTACTCATTCAATGTAACCGGATTGATAAAGAAGCGTCCAGTTTCTTGCCCAATTGTCATATAGGAAGGCTCCTTTGTAAGCCACACTGGTAAACCAGGGATCCGGTTGAGGTGCAAGGTTGTCTGTAATATTCCCGGATGGAATTATGTAAATTGTTCCTTCCGTAATTTCTATTCCGGGATCTGATACCTGATTTTCAGATTCACTAAAATAGGTTTTAAATGCCTCATTTTCGTTGTCAACATTTACACCACTTTCAGCAAACACATTAAATATATTGTTGGTTATATTTTCAGCAACATCCCAAAAGATATTGTTTGATATCCGGATGTTGCCATTTTCAAATTGGTCAAAGCAATTATTGTAATTTTCTTTGAACTGTATATATATACCACTATGCTGATTAATGAAGATAGAATTTCCAAATTGTCCACCGGAATACCTGTCTAATTTAATCAATTCGTTAATAATATTATTTCCTCTCCCAACGAAAGTCCCATTAAAAATAACAGGCAATGAATAGGGCATTCCAAGTTCGGGATCTTGTCCGCCACTTCCTTCAATGATCAGGTCGCCATCTGCCGGATCCTGGACACCAAGCCAAAACTGGCCTTTTCCCTGATAACCCAAATCATAATCAAAAGCATCATCTCCATTAAAGGCAGAAACAACATATTTGCAGTTTACTGTACCTCCAAAAAATTCAATACCATCATCATAATTTGAAATTACTTCAATGTATTCAACAATTGTAGCATTTCCAACCCCACCCATGGTCAATCCATTGATCTCATTTCCACTTCCAATATTGGTACCACCATGTCTGATAGAAATATATTTCAAAATTCCTGAATCATCATCTACCTTGTTACCACCATAAATTCCTCTTGGCTCGGTAATGGGTATACCTTCAATGTGAGCTTCACTGTTATCATTGTTTAAAGGAGCATTTCCCAAAATGATCAAGCCTCCCCATAAGCCTTTAGCATAAACGGGTACAGAGCCTTCCAGGTCATCCCCTTCGCACGTAAATATAATCGGACTAACGGAATTTCCTTCGGCAATAATTTTTCCCCCGCGCGCTACAATTAAAGCACTGGCATTTTCGCCCTGTCCTGTTTTCGCTCGTATAACAGTGCCTGCTTCAATGGTAAGCACCTGGCCGTCGTTAACAAATACAAAGCCATTTAGCAGGTAGTTCCTGTCTTTTGTCCAGGTGGTAGTTCCTGTCCCTCCGCCATTATCTGTTACTACATCATCACCTATATCAGTAGTGTATTCACTTTTTCTATCGCAGGAAATATTTATGGTTGCCAGGAATAAAAACAAAAAGAGTAGATTGCATATTTTTTTCATTGCTACAATAATATGATTTAAAATGATATTTCTAAGTCAAGGAAAATGTATTGAAAATTGGGCTCATTTGCAGCCAGTGGATACCAATCCTGGTAATCCAAGGCGATTTTCACATATTTAATCGGTGAATACTCAATACCCGCGATAATTGCACTTCCATCTTTTGAAAGTTGCCAGGGGTTTTCTTCATTTTCCAATACCTCTGAAGATACTTTATCATACCTTCCAAATACTTGCAATTTCTTAATGGGATAATACGATACATATGTAGAGTATCCCCAACGATTGTGGTTTTCGACAAAGTCTTCATTGTACTTATAATTGTATTCCAGTCCGGCAATAACCTTGTCGTTTATTTTATAACCCAGGAATGTTGCTATGGTCGATTGGACAATGGTCTTTTCAGATAAGTCAAAGTATATTCTGGCCACCAGGTTTTTAATGGGATAAATAGAGACTCCCAGCCCTCCTTTCAGGGTGTTGTCATTTTGAAGTTTGGAATAGCCTTCACCATTCATCAGCGCAAAATCAGTTGATATCCAATCCGTCCAGTCATAAATGATTTGGGCTCCCAAATCAGCTGAGTAACCAAATTTATACCGGTCATTAAACGATTTGTCAATATACCGATGGGCCCAATAATCTTCCTGCATTTTAAAATGAAGGTTGTCTATAATTCCAAAATATGTTTTTAACTTATTTCTTTTGAAACTGACATATGCGTTTTTAAAATAGGCATACCTTCTGATTAAGGAGAAGTCAGAAAGATCTTCGGGGCTGCCAATATCCAACTTAATATTGGCATCAAAGTAATTGCTTAATTGACTTTTATAACCAAAATAAGCTCTTTTTATTTCAAAGGCTGTTGCATTATTTCCGGTATTTATCTGGGTGTGAAAGTTAGAAAATATTTTCCCATATACTTTCCCTTTAGGTTTGAAATAAGTCGAATCTTTATCTCGTGAAAATGATTCCAGATTACTTAAAATCAGCAAAATGAAAAGCAATAGTTTGATTTTTTTCATAATTATTAAAGTAAATTAATAAAGATATATAGCGATAAAAGTACGAACCCTTCAAATGTCTTTCTTGGTGATTTTTTTAAATCTTATTAACATTGGCTTAACATTAGCTTAACTTTAACTTAAATTTGTTTATTAAAATATTATAGTAGTTATAAGTAATATTGCAGGTTCAAAAATGATATTAAAAAAGCATAGATGGAAACAATTTACCTCGTCCTTGTCATCGTATTAGTCTTACTTGCAATTTCCGACTTAGTTGTTGGAGTAAGTAATGATGCCGTAAACTTTCTCAATTCTGCAATCGGTTCTAAGGTAGCACCCTTAAAAGTTATTATGTTTATTGCTGCCATCGGAATACTCGTTGGGGCAACATTTTCAAGCGGAATGATGGAAGTGGCCCGAAAAGGTATATTTCATCCTCAGAATTTTTATTTTGCTGAGATCATGATTATTTTCCTTGCCGTAATGATTACGGATGTAATCCTTCTCGATGCATTTAATACTTTTGGTATGCCTACGTCAACCACTGTTTCCATTGTGTTTGAATTGTTGGGTGCTGCTGTTGCCATCACAATTATTAAGCGTTATACCGATGTCAATGCCCTTGAAATTAGTGAATACATCAATTCGGCAAAAGCACTGGCTATTATTTCGGGAATTCTCTTATCGGTAGTTATTTCATTTACCGTTGGAGCTATCGTACAATATCTTGCAAGGTTGTTGTTTTCGTTTAATTACAAAAGAAACCTAAAATATTTCGGAGCTATTTGGGGCGGAATCGCCATTACCGCCATCACTTATTTTATCTTAATAAAAGGCGCCAAAGGGGCTTCTTTTATGGCACAGGATACAGTTGAATTTATTGGGAAAAATTCCTTTCTTATTATCGTTTTAAGCCTTGTATTCTGGACTGTAATACTACAGTTGATTTCTTGGTTTACGAAATTCAATATTTTGAAATTTGTTGTTCTTGTCGGTACATTTGCCCTCGCAATGGCATTTGCAGGGAACGACCTTGTTAATTTTATTGGTGTGCCCCTGGCCGGGTATGAATCCTTTAAAGAATTTATTGCAAGTCCGGGTGCAGAGCCCGATGCATTTTTAATGACTGCACTCACTGAAAAAGTAAAAACGCCAACTTTATTTCTGTTAATAGCTGGTTTAGTGATGGTAGTTACATTATGGACATCGAAAAAAGCGCGGTCAGTTACTAAAACAGAAATTAATCTTGCCCGTCAGGATGCAGGCTATGAGCGTTTTGGTTCTTCCATGTTTGCCAGAGCTTTGGTTCGCAGGACCGACAGCGTAGCAAGTGGGTTTAGAAAACTGTTGCCAGAGGGTTTAAACAATAAAATAGATAAGCAGTTCGACCAGGCACAATATAGAAAACAACAAAGTAAGCTGGGAAAAGATGCACCTTATTTTGATGAAATCCGGGCCTCTGTGAATTTGGTTGTTGCCAGTACCTTGATTGCCTTTGCGACTTCTCTGAAACTTCCTCTGTCAACAACCTATGTTACATTTATGGTTGCTATGGGAACCTCACTGAGCGATAAGGCATGGGGCCGCGAAAGTGCTGTTTACAGGATCACGGGCGTATTCTCCGTTATTGGGGGTTGGTTTTTTACGGCATTCTCCGCCTTTACAATGGCCTTCTTGATTGCTTTGGTGATAAAGATTGGTGGGTTTGTAGCTATTTTTGTATTTGTGGCCCTTGCCATATTTGTTGTTTACAGAACCCATATTTTACACAAACGAAAGTTTGCCGAAAGCGAAGCCAAAGATATGGCTGGTGATGGTTTCATGACAAATATTTCCATTGCCAAAAACTGCTCAATCAATGTTTCCAATATTATGTCGGAAGTTTCAGATGCTTTTTCACAAACCATTGAAGGACTGTCGACGGAAGACCTTAAAAAGTTAAGGCATACCCACAAAGAGGTCGATAAAATCAATCAAAATACCAAAGAACTTAAAGACAACATGAGCCGCATCATCAAGCATTTGGATGAGAGTTCGGAAGACAGTGGCCATTTTTATGTTCAGATACTTGATTACCTCAGGGAAATTGCACACAGCATCACATACCTCAACAAGCCAAGCCTCGACCACGTTGATAACCACCATAAAGCCCTGTTGCCGGTTTAGGTGGAAGAGTTATACGACCTGGTTAGGATGACGAAGGACTTAATCAAGCAAATCAATCTGATCATTAAAAAAGGTGAGTATTCCAAGATTGATGCGGTGATCATTCATCAACAGAAAATACTCAAGTTTATTGATACATCACGTAAAAAGCAGGTAAAACGGATCAAGGCCAACGAGGTGGGTACACGCAATAGCATGTTGTTCTTATCCATTCTTTCCGAAAGCAAGAACCTGATCCTTCAATCCTTAAATGTATTGAAGGCCCACAGGGATTTTGCCGATTCGATGAACGAAGAGATTACCGATTAGGGCATCGCTTCCATTGTTGTTTTTCATACATAATAGTGAAAAACTTAAGGTAAACTTAACATTGGCTTAAATTTCACTTAATACTGGCGTTCTATTTTTGTAACATCAAAAAATAGAAAAACATAAAAACATGAAAAATATAATTTTATCGCTCGTATTAGTTGCCCTGGTAGGAATTGTTTACGCTGATAATGAAGGAACATCTTCCAGCCCTTCTGAAAGCCCCGCTAATGAAATGGTATCCTTTTCAGGTAAAGTTATGGATTTTGCTTCAGGAGAAGTATTGACCGGTGTAGAAGTAACTATAGAGGGAACGGATATCAAAACATACACTGATTTTGATGGTAATTTTACCATTGATAATGTAAAGCCGGGTAAATACAATATTATTGCCTCTTACATTTCATACGAGAGAAGCCTTGTTGAGAATTTCGAAGCAACCAATGACCAAGCTGACGTTAATATAAAGCTTCAGGAGTCTAAATAAAAGAAAATAATTTTAACTCATAGTGGCGCAGGTATTCGTATCTGCGCCTTTTTTTGTGCCCACTGTCATTTCGAATGAAATGAAAATCCCCAGATAAGCAATCTCCTGTGTTTTTTACCTTGTTTTTTTAAACCTTAAAGCATTTGAGTCCTCAACCTGTAACAGTTCCCGTTACTCTCTAATTGCCGGATAATATAGCTGAACCAATTAATATAATATTCCTGGAAATTGTAATGGGGACTGCGAATATTAATTTACTGCCTAATTGATTGGGCCGGAGGTTAGCTATATTAAAGTGATGTTGTTGATTTAAAATCTCTCACAAGTTTCAAAATGCAATAAGGTGAGAATTCTATTTGATCAACCCATTGTAGGTTATTCTTTCTCCATTCTGATAGATCACCACAAATGCATCAATGATACCCTTTTCAACCAGTTTCTCGCGCAGCTTTTTGGCCTCTTCTTTCGATGTGCATTTGCCCACGGTATACTTGTGCCAGTTGGGATAGACCTCTTCGTTCACTTCTTCCTCAATGGCATAGATCTCTTTTAACACTTCGGGAGACACACGTCCCTGTTTCATGGCCAGTATCTGAACCCTGTAGCAAGTTCCACTCTCTTTATACGATGTCTTGAAAGGGTAGGCATCGAGGGCCAGTTGTTTCAACTCACTCAGGTCGTTTAACCGCTCCCCGTTATAAAAGGCAACAATAAATGCATCGCGTACACCGTGCTCGCCAACTATCTCTGCCCTGTATTTTTTTGCCTCTTCAAAAGTTGTAAATGAACCCACAGAATACTTATACCAGTTTCCAATATAATTTTCCCTGATCTCATCACGCAATGCATATTTGTTTGCCAGGCGTTGCAATGGTATCTGGGCCTTATATGCTGCCCGTACCTGAACCCGGAATTCAACTCCGGCAGGTGTTTCTGTTGCTCCTGTTTCGGTTTCGTCAGCAACGATTGGTTCTTCAGCAACCACGGGCTCCACCCGTTTGATCACTACGTTGGTCTTGAATTTATACTCTTTGCCGGTTTTTTCAAGATAAAGGATACTGGTCAGGGGCAAACTTCCATAAATCCTGTCCAGTTCAACGGTATAGCTTATCTCAAAAACGGAATCCTTCGGCAGTTCGTCCCAATATAGATTGAGGGTATAGTTTTTAAATTCCATACGGGCATCATCAATTACCGTATCTTTCACATTAAACCCAATAGGCAATATTTGTACCAGCTCGCCCCTTCCATCAATATTTCCTTTATGGATCACACATTTCATTTCAAACACCTGGTACGACTCCAGATCACGTGGAATATCATAGATCATATCTATATTCAAATTTGCGTAGGGATCTGTAATTAACTCAGGTTCTTGTGTAATAACCGGCGTAAGCGCCTTTGGTTTTTTTGCACCAAAATTGAACGATAATCAGGGACGAATAATAGTAGGCATCGTTTTTTGAGCCACTGACCACGGCATCCAGCTTGTCGGAGTTCGTAAACCTTAATACCGATTACAGGTTTAAATACCACTTTTTAGCCAGTTTTATATCCAATCCGGCACCTACCGGCCAAATAAGGGCAGTTTCCGCGTTGATTTTTCACGGGTGCCGCTGGTGGTGTAACCATAGTCGTTTACAAGGTTGCCATTGCTTCGCCTGACTTCGCTCCTGAATAATGCAGCGCCAATACCGGTAGTGGCGTATAAGCTGAACGTTCTTTTCTTTTTACCGAAAAGCAAATTGAAGAGGTTAACAGTGGTTCCCAATTGAACTTCCATCAAATCCGAATTAAAATTCAAATCATTTTTATCTTTTACTCCTTTCAGACCGGTGGCTAAAAATTGAAGATGGCCGGTGAAATATGGGCCAATGTATTTCCCAACCCGAACTCCGAAACCATAATCCGTTTCATTACTCAGTTTAGAGAAGGGGTTGTTTTCGTTCTGAACATCCCCGTACAATTGGGATATTCCTCCATTGGCATTAAGGTACCAGCGATAATTTAAAGAGGACTGACTATACACACCTAAAGCCAGCAGGGTAAACAGAAATAGCAAAATAGCAGGAATAAATATTGATCTAGTTGGCTGTATCATCAAATGTAAATTTTAACTCCAAACAAATTTATAGTAGATATAAGGGCATCGTTAAGCCCATTCGGATTTTTATTCAACATTCAATTGTTCACAACCTGCTGATATTAACTAAAATGGTAGGTAAGGGGTTGGGTCACTGGTCACATTTCTTGATTGGAAAAATATGGTGGGGTATAAGGGGAAAATGGGTAATAAGCAATGGGGGAATAGGGGTTTAATGGTTTAAGGTTTTATTTCAATTATTGAAATTATCTTTTTAATTCGTGAATCTGTGGCAACCGTTTAAGAAAAAACATAGTTAGGTTATCATGAATCAGTTGATATGTGTAAATTTACAATCTGAAATAAGTGTTGATTTTACCAAAATATTGAAACATGACAAGACTCAGTGTGAACATCAATAAGATAGCGACTATTCGCAATGCAAGGGGTGGCAATGTACCGGATGTATTAAAAGCAGCTATTGACTGCGAGCGATTTGGAGCGCAGGGGATCACCGTTCATCCCCGGCCTGATGAGCGCCATATCCGATACCAGGATGTAAAGGATATCCGGCCTGTGATCACAACTGAATTTAATATTGAAGGATATCCCAACCAACGTTTTATGGATCTGGTATTGGAAGTGAAGCCTGACCAGGTGACACTTGTTCCCGATCCGCCCGATGTGCTGACCTCCAATGCAGGATGGGATACCATCAAAAACGAATCATTTCTAAAAGAAATCATTTCTGAGTTTCATCAGCACAACATCAGAACATCCATATTTATTGAAACAAATCCTGAGATGATAAGGAATGCGGTCAAGACCGGTACTGACAGAATAGAACTTTATACGGAGAGTTATGCGAAAAATTATCCTAATGATAAAGTCAATGCAATAAAACCCTTTATAGAGTCAGCCAAAATTGCCAACGAACTGGGATTGGGTATCAATGCCGGCCACGATCTGGATTTGAATAACCTGAAGTATTTTGCTGAAAATCTTCCTGGTTTGTTAGAGGTTTCGATAGGCCATGCATTGATTTCAGATGCTTTGTATTTTGGGCTTGAAAATTCGGTACAACTTTACTTAAGGCAGTTGAGGGGTTAAATGTCACTTCCCCAAGAATACAGTCAACAAGACACCTGGCGGGATTGGGATTCATACATTGATCAACTTCCGATTAAAAGCCATGAAACGATTTTAGATTTAGGGTGTAGCATTGGAACTGTATCCAGATTGCTTGCAAAGAAAGCTTCACTGGTAATTGGTATTGATAAAAATTCAGAACTCCTTCAAGAGGCCATACACTCGAATACAGCTGAAAATATTAGCTATATAAATGGCGATCTGAATAGTATAAAAGAACTCGAACTCCCATTAGCTGATGGAATCTGGAGCAGTTTTACAGCTGCTTACTTCCCTAATTTCGAACCCATATTAAAGAGTTGGTTAAACAAGCTGAAGCCAGATGGATGGATAGCCATTGTTGAAATGAGTGATTTGTTTGCTCATTTCCCATTAAGCATCGAAACCCAAGTCACTTTCAAAAAATATTATGAACGGCAAAGGAGAATAAATACTTATGACTTTGAAATGGGGGCTAAACTAAATGATTTTGTTAAAACCTGTGGACTCAAAATAGTCTTTGAGGAAAATAAATATGACAGGGAATTAACATTCGATGGCCCTGTTGAACCCCAAATTTTGAAAGCCTGGGAAAAAAGGTTTGATAGGATGGTCGTTTTTAAGGAATATCTTGGCCAGGATCAATTTTCTAAAATCAAAAAAGAACTTCTGGACTGCCTGTCCAACAAGAAACATACAAGTAAATCGATTGTAAAATTCATTGTCGCTAAAAAATAGCCGATTAATAAATTATACATTTACAAAATATTTAACGAGTTAAAAGCCATTAAATAGAAAGCTCATGAGAATAGTATTAACGTTTATTTTGGTCATAAGTGGTTTTTTAATACTAGGTCAAACTCAAAGGGCCTTGTTCCTGGGGAACAGTTATACCAATGTAAACAGCCTGCCTCAATTGACTGCTGATGTTGCATCCTCTGCAGGTGATACGCTGGTGTTTGATAGCAATACGCCGGGTGGATATACTTTGGAGGGCCATTCAACCAACACTGTATCACTTGAAAAGATCATGCAGGGTAAGTGGGACTTTGTTGTATTGCAGGAGCAAAGCCAAAGGCCATCATTCCCTATTAACCAGGTTATGGAGGATGTTTTTCCCTATGCACGGATATTGGATAGTATTATCAATGCTTATAATCCGTGTGGAGAAACCATGTTTTATATGACATGGGGAAGAAAGAACGGCGATGTAACCAATTGCCCGAACTGGCCACCAGTTTGTACTTATGAAGGAATGGACAGTTTGCTTCATCTCCGTTATATGATGATGGCCGATAGTAATAATGCGGTAGTTTCTCCCGTTGGGGCAGTCTGGAAATTCATCAGGGAAAACCATCCTGAAATTGAGTTGTATTCGGCGGATGAAAGCCACCCTTCCTCCGCAGGCTCTTATGCTGCTGCTTGTTCTTTTTATACGGCTATTTTTAGAAAAGACCCGGAACTTATAACCTATGATTTTACATTAAACCCAATGGATGCTGCCAATATCAGAGCGGCTGCTAAACAAATGGTTTTTGATAGCTTGCTGCACTGGCACATCGGGGAATATGATCTCTTTTCTGATTTTAGTTATTCTCAAATAAGTGGATATACCTATCAGTTTCTTAATCAATCGCTAAATTCAATTGGACAACACTGGGATTTTGGAACGGCCACAGACACCTCAGCAAATCCTGCATATACTTTTCCTGAACAGGGAACCTATTCCGTTCAATTAGCTTCTTTTAACTATTGCGATACAATAGTTTCCAGTAAAGAGATTGTTGTTGTATCAACTAATATTTTGGAAAATAATTTTTTTGATGACTTTTTTGTCTATCCCAATCCAGCTCAAGATATTTTGAGTCTAAACCGAGCTGCCTCTGCTGAAGTTTCTGTAAATATTTACAACCTATTTGGAGAAATCGTTATGACTTACGAAAATCTTGAGGTTAATGAGATTCATATTGGCCTGTTGAGAAAAGGTTTATATTACCTTACGGTAGAGCTAGGTGGCAAAATTATTACCCGGAAATTCATTAAAAACTAGGAGTGATCATACAACCAAAAATTTTGCTTTTCAATTCAACTTACTCTTTGCATCGCCAGAATTGTTATCATTCATATAATAGAATAGCAATCCATTGAAAAAAGCATAAAACACAACTCCTGCCTGCCTTTCCAGCATGGATTCGAATAATAGGTTAAAGCTAAACAGCATTATAAATAGCAGGAAGATCGCATGTTTCTTTTTGATTGCCATAATAAATGGAAACAAAAGTGTTATTAGCAAAAAGAAAAAATCCGAACAAGCCAATGGCAATATAAGTTTGCAAGTATTGGTTATGGGCATTGAGTTTTAATTCATATGCGGTCGTGATTTTATTTTTTTCATATTGTTGTATCAGCCTGTCTTTCACGTCCCCTGTCCCAACACCGAAAAGAAAATTCTCTTTGATTATTTAGGGCTGATTGCCAAACAAGTATCCTTTCTCCCGTGCTGTTTCTTGTATTCTTGTCAAGATTTTCATTTGACAGGGCATCCTGTGCACTGTTGATCCTTGAACTTACTGTTGGCAGGAATTTTAATGCAGACCAAAAAACAACCATAATAAGAATTAGGTAGAGAATGCCTGTGATGTATTTTTTTGATAAAGCACATAGCTAATGGCCGAAACCAAAACCATGGCAAGACTGATCAAACCGGCTTTTGAACTTAACAAAATGATAAATGCACTGAAGTAAATTAGCAAGAAAACAAGCAGGATCCAAAAGCCTTTAGAAAGTGTTTTGTATTCTGTTTGCAGATAATAACATATTATCCCCACCGAAAATCCAGGAACATGGCTATGTAACTGGCATGATGATACCACGATAAACCTCCATAGAAAAATTCAGACGTTGATTGTGATTCTGAATAATTTAAATAAGAATGAAAAAGTAGGATAAAAGTAGTAGCCAGGCTTCCAGCCAGAAAAGCAAAAAGAAAATGTTTCATTTTGCCCTTTAATACTTCAAAACTAAGGGTAGAAAAAATCAACGGGAAAATCAGGATGGATAGCTTCGTCTCCAGGTCAAGCAAACCATAATCAAGGTTTTTAGAATAAATCATTCCCAACACATAGGCAAAATAGAGCGTGCTGAACAAAAAGATTTTTTTTCTTAGGCCATCCTTTCTTACAGCCAGGAACCTTTTTCTGAACCGTCCTTCCAAAATCCAGTTCAGCAAAAGCAAGCCGATGATGAGGGCAGCAGCTTTGTCATAAACAGGGATAAAGAAGGCCAGGGCCATAAATAGCCAGTAGTAGATTTTTTCTTGTATTTGAATTATACCGGAATTCATCATTAAGTTTTCCTTCGAAATAATTTCTTCATAAACCCCATTAGTGTCCCTGCAAAATAACAAAAATGCATGGTAAAAATAACAGGAGCTAACAACAGGTATTTAATTTCAAACTTTCCACTACTAAAAATCCTAAATACAGAAAATAGCAGCAAAACCAAGAGGTATATGGCCATTTGCAGGACAGCGAGCCATTGAAAAATGGGAACAAAAAACCCAATGATGAACCCTGCAAAAAACACTGAGAAAAAAATAAAAGGCATCATATGACGAATTTGAACACCTTGAGTTTTCTTCCCAACCACCAGGTCAGGAATGTACAAACCGATATTGAACATTTGCTTTGCGAGAGAGAATAAACTGTCGCGGCAATAGTAACCGGCTTTCATTTTATCATTTAACCAAAACTTCCAACCCTTACTTACTACCCTTGCATGAAACTCTGTATCCTGATGCCTTGTTAGCGCTTCATCAAAAAGTCCGGCATCGTCAAATACCTGTTTCCTGTAAATTCCATAAACAGCAGTATCCTTATATCCACTTTTGGCCCCCACGCGGAAGGAGGAATTCCCAACTCCTATTTTAGAAGATAAAGCCACCTTTATAAGATTGCCCCAAAAGTTTTTCGATAAAGTTTTTAAGGTTCCGCCAACCGCTCCAACTTCGGGTTTCGCTGCCAGGGTTTTTAAACCGACGGAAATGTAATCGGGGTAAAGAATGGCGTGTGCATCGGGCCGGATGATAAATTCACCCTTTGAAGCCTTGATCCCAATGTTCCACCCGCTCGCTAGTATCCTTTTTGGATTGTCTATTATCTGAAATGGATAATTTGCTGAAGTCTCAAGGTAATTCTTTGAAAGTTTTACTGTATTGTCTTCCGACTGTCCGTCAACGATGATCAGTTCCCATTGATGGTTTGGGTCGAATTGATTTTCGATCGATTGAATGCAATCAATAATATATCGCTCTTCGTTTCGTGTAACTATTATTACTGATATTGCAATCATATCATTTATTTGTCAATCGGTAAAGATGCCTTCTCCCTTCATGCACCGAATCAATGTATATAGTGTTTTTATCGGCAGAAAGACGTGGATGTAAATCACACCTGAAACTTTCATGATACCCTAATGGTTCAAAGAATTCTCCTATCTTGTCTAATTCATCGGTTTCAAGATCATAAAGATACAATTCCTGCATTCTCGATTTATTGGGATAGGTGTCAAAAAGAATTTTATTTCCAGAGATGTAGGGATGTCCATCTCCAAAACCATCAATTTTCCCAACTCCGACAGCTTGCTTTGCTCCTGTATTCAGATCAATCAAATAAAAACTATTTCCGTTCTCCTGGCTTCGCAGATAACCAAAAATACCAGCGTTGTTTTTCCAGAAACAATGACTTACCATGCCATCATCAGCAAGGCATCTCAGGTTGGTTCCATCGCAGTTGGCAACCATCAGGCTGTCGTATTTTATTCCTTTTTGATACCAGCGATGAATAAACATAAACTGTTTCCCATCAGGGCTGATCATGATGTGGTTGAATTTATGCTTTGCATGCTTCATTGTTGGCTGCCCGAATTGGTCTATCACCTCCGAAAAAGAAATAATTAAGTGCTTTGAATTGTTTTTCAAATCAACGTAAATAATCCCGTCATTGTCAAGATCGTTGAGTTCGGTATTGTCGAATGGAAGAAAAGTATAGCCATAATCTGAATTCAATGCAGCCAGTCGTTTGAAACTTAATGACAATGCAAAATCAGAATGACAATCATAAATAGGGAAGTCTGTTTGAGCGAGAAGTTTATCCTTTTCTATGGAGTATACTTTCGAAATGTAGTGCTGTTTGTCAACACTGACATCATTAAAAATGAATGATTTTTCATCCACCCATTGCAAGCGTGAACCTTGTTGCCAATTATAGGCATGGGATTTTCCAAAATCCCTGGTTTCGCCACTTGAAACATGATATGCTGAGATTCCTATCGGAAATTGCCCTGATGGTTTTTTCTTTGTGCCATTATTAAAAGAGTGAAAAAGCACCCAGTCGTTTTGTTCCGGGAATTTATCATAATATCCAAAAAATGTTTCTGGATTATCACTTCCAATTTTCTGTATTTCCCAATCCGTTTTGAAATTGTAATTTTTTCTGTAGAGATAATAATTCGCCCTTTGGTAATGTTGTTTGGCAAACCTTTTCAATCCCGGGAGGCGGGACAAAAATGAAGCAGCCCAATTTTCGATATGGTTAAAACGATTACTCATACAGAATTCTTTGGTATAAATCCTGGTATTTCTTCGACATGATCTCAGCCGTAAAATTATGGCTGACAATTTGAAGCATTTCATCTCCAATTTTATCCAAATCGGAATTCATCAAACTTTCGAAGTTTCTGGTAACCCTTTCAACATCATTCACAGTTGAAAGGTAGGGATAATTATTACCAACCAGTTCCGCATGGGGAAGGATGTTGCTCAGCAAAACCGGAAGTTTGCACGCCATCGCTTCGAGCACGGTATTGGGTAACCCCTCTGATGAAGAAACAGAAACAAACATGTCTGCCACCTGAAGGTATTCCTTCACATTGTTTATTTCGCCAAGAAAAAGTACAGACGGATCGCCATTGGTAATCTCTTCCAGTTTTGACTTTTCAAAGCCATCCCCGGCAATGATAAATAAACTGTTTTTCTTTATGGAGGATTTCAAAAAAGCCTTTATAGCTATATCAGTGCATTTTCGGGGGATGAGACTCCCCACACTGATAATAATTTTTTTACCTTCAGGAATATTCAGTTTGTTCTTTAAAACTGTTTTTTCCTTTTCATTGAGAGGAAAGTATTTCTCCACATTCACACCATTTTGGATAAAGCCCAAATTGAGTTGATGTTTATCCAGGTAAATTTCCGAAAGGCTCCGGGAACACAGGGTTGCATTTTTCTCTTTGCTGATCACTTTATAATGAGACCGTGCCATCATTTTACCCATCACTTTGCCAAATTTGGCGGGATAATCATCAAAAGGATAATTGCGGAGGCTCAACACATGCGGATATTTCATTTTCAACCCATGCGCCATCATATCGGGCCTGATTCCCTGTGTATGGATTATATCAGGTTTGATTTTGAGCAATACTTTTCCAAGCTTTCGTTTTCCTGATATCAATCCCTTTAGGCGCGAAAGCTCAAGGCCAATAACTGGAATATTCAATTGCCGGAATAGCTCTATCATTGAATTTTGTGCAGCTTCGGGTGAAAGTGTAATAATAACCGGCTCAAACTTTTCTTTATCCAAATATTTCAGAATGCCATAAAGTTGGTTGGTTGGCCCGGCCTGCCTAAGTGTGGAAACGATATAGGCTATTTTAATTTTCATCCTGCAGTATTTCCATAAAACGTTTTACCCTCAGCAGGTTGCTGCCATGTTGATGAAACTCACCTTCTTCGAAATGAAAATCACCTTCTTTGTAAAGGAACCGGCCCGGTTTCCCTTCAATTTTCATTTGGTACGGAAGATAAGAACCAAACATCGCTTGCAGTTCATTTACAAGATAATTGCCGTCGTTGGTTTCAAAAACATCAACAGCCATGGAATCAAAAGATCCTCTGTCGCAAATGTCCTTTACCAGAAGCAACAATTCTTTTGGAGGTTCCACCCATCCTACTTTGCCCGATCCGCTTGCAAACTGCCCTTTCAACAATTTCTGGTGCCCTGAATAACTATCCCCGATTTTAATGATCCGCCATTCCCATTTTATTTTGTAAAACTTCTGTACGATCATATAATGTTTTTGAATCCTGCCAAACAAGGGTAGGGGAATCCCATGAAATTTATTCGAAAAACGCACTCTTCCGAATGTAATAGCAGGATGAAACCGTCCAAATATCTTTTTTGCAAGTTGGATGGCCCGCGATCTGTTTTTGATAATATCCACACCCGAACCACCGGCACCAATGTTTGTTTTTAAGACCAAAGGAAACTCAGCAGACTTAAAGAAATTAATTGCATCTTTCTTCTTCGCAAAGATCCTGGTTTCCGGGTGAGGAATTTTGTTTATTTCGAGCCAATAGGCCATGTTCCGCTTGTTCTCATAAATATAGAGTGATTCCCAGGAAGGATAAACAGGTTTGCCCAATGCTTTATTCAAATAATAGAGCCGTTCATCATAAATGGATTTTTGCTCCTGAATGTTATCGGGCGGATGGCAAAGGAACCCGTTACAAGCACTCATCTTGATCAGCTCTATCCAATCAGGGGCAAGGAAATCAATGATCCTGTAATCAACCCCTATTTCCTCGCAGGTACCTACATATTTCAGGTAATCCTCAGTGTAATCCTTTAATATGCCAAGTTTGATCTTTTTCAATTATAGCAAATCGTTTAGTTCGAAAAATTGAAATCCTTTTTTCCCGGCAATGTATTGATGTGTTATTTTTCCATCTAAACAAACTGTGCCGTTATAAAGCGGCTTGTTCCCTCTGACTGCCTCTGTTAATCCTTTTTCCGCAATTTCCCTGACAAACGGAAAAGTCCGTGAAGTCAATAATTCTGAAGCGGACCTACCAACCATGGAAGGAATATGATCGCAGTTATAATGGATCACATCATGAATGATGTCAATGTGGTTAATCTTTTCTGTTGAAATGCAGGTTTCGATCAAATCCTTGTCGCAAGCAGTTGTATCACACACAACGCTGTTGGGTTTCATCAGCCTTATCATTTTTTCATCAATCAGGTATTCCAGTTTGCTTTTTGGCAAATCGGGCCTTCTGACTGCACAGTTCATAACAATATCAAAATCAGTGATGGATTCCATTAGTCTCTTTTTTGTTTCTTCCGGGTTTTCGTTGTTGAATGTCAAACAGTTTATTAAATATTGCTTTAAATAATCAATTTGTCCGGTTTTAAAACGGTTATTGATCCGTTCGTTGATGGAAGCTATATTCTTATCAAGAATAGTAACTGCTATGTGGTTGTCCAGAAAATATTTCAGGGTTGATAATCCGATGGTTCCCAAACCAATGATCAGGGCATGGGCGGGGTTAAGATAGTCTTCGTATTTCCCGCACAGGATGCCTTTATGATGGGTGATCAGTTCCACAGCCTTTTGTGCAAACAAATACCCCGAAAGCTGGCTCATGGGTTCAAGTAAAGGGTACCTGCCATTGTCTTCCACCCACTCGTAGGAAATACCGGTAAAACCGGATTTGATCAGTTGTTCAATCTTTTCCGGAAGAATGTTTTCATCAAAATGAAAATAGGTGAAAACGATGTGATCTTTGCTGTAGTCATTGTATTCAAAATCAAGCGGGGCTTTTACTTTAAGGAGCAGTTTTGCTTTTTTCAGAATTTCATCTTTCTTAGCGATGATAGCACCCAGCTCACGGTATTGATCGTCAGTATAACCGGAATGAATGCCTGCATCTGATTCAACAAAAACCGTATGTCCACCCTTCACCAATTCCTTTGCCTGTGCCGGAAGCAATGCCACCCTGTATTCTTCTGTTTTATGTTCTTTTAGTAATCCTATGTTCATGGTTAGTTTGTATTAGACGCTTTTACTTTTTTGTAACAATAGCCGATCAAAATTAAGTTAAATATAAATCCCACCGAGGCATATGTTCCGATAGTAACAAAATGGTCGTTAAAGACAAGAAACGTTAAATAGATGCTCAAAATTCGAAAGACCACCAACAGACTTTCATATTTCAGGCTGAAACGCTGAAGGCCGAGGATGTAGATTGTCATGGTAGAGGGCGGATTGATAAACCCCAGGAATGACCATGCGAAAATAATTTGAGCATAAATACCTGAAATGAGCCATTCTTCTCCCAGAAATATAGTAAAGATTTGCTGTGCAAATATTCCGATCAGAATAAAAGGAATGATTCCAATTTTTGCCAGTCCCATGGTTGTTTGTGTAAATATACGTCGGATGCTTTTTCCTTCGGAGAAAAGTTCTGAAGCTTTCTGGTAATATACTTCCCGGGTAGATCTTCCAATTAATGATGTCGGCACGGATAAAACCCTTGAAGTCAACATATAATAACCAGCAATTTCCGGATTGTATAAGGTGGTTAACAGAAAGAAAGGTACATTCTGCGACAGGCTGCTAAGGAACTGCGCGAGGCTTTGGTATTTAGGAAAGTCTTGATAAGTTGAGGCATTTCTAAGAATGTCTTTTTTTGTCAGGTTTTTAAGATGAATAGTTTGATTTTTCAAATGCTTAAAGATCAACAAACCCAAAGAAAGAAGATCCCCGGCAACTTTTCCCCAAACAAGGCCCTGCGAAAACAGGTTCAAACCCTTTGCTGCGCCCTGTATGCCAACAGCCCCCCTGATTGAGATATCCCGGACACCGAAATGGACCTGAAATATTTATGCCTGCTGCTAAATGAAATGAAGACCTGGTACAACCCGCTGAAAAGAACACCGGCAGGGACAATCCAGATGAAGGTTTCGACCTCACTTGTGATGTGGGAGATAATGAAACCCTTGAAGATAACAATAAGGATTAATGTAATGAAAGAAGTAATAATTGTGGCGATGATGGATAAAAACAAAACAGCCTGAGCATCCTTGTCTTCTTTGGGTAACATAATAGCCAGTTCATATTTCCAGCTGGCTACTGAAGAAATTACAGCAACAATAGCAGCGTACAATGAGAAATAACCAAAATCTTCAGGTGTGTAAATCCGTGTTAGAAATGGGGTCGCTGCAAACAAAATACCTAGGAAATAGCGGTTCCCGAAATAAGGGTAATGACATTAAGTAAAAAGGAATTCTTTTTTAAATTCTTTAACATTCAAATGAATTAATTGAAGTACAAAAGTAATTATTCAGGGGTACTTAAGCAAAAGTATAAATGGAAGCCTCTTTTTGAATATTTTTGTACAATGAAGTCCCTGGAAATGTCTTGTTCGGTATTTGAGGTATTTGTTGAATTCAGCAAATAAGTTCGATGTGCATCCACCTTTTCTGTATAAAATGATTGCTGAGACATTCGAAGATAAAACCATTTACCCGGAATATGAAAAGGTAGAATCGTTAAAACTGGAATTGTTACTTTCAAAAGAAACGATTTCAGTTACTGATATGGGGGCAGGTTCAAAAACTGAAAAGGGAAGTGTACGCGATATAAGAAAGATTGCAAAAAACTCGTCGAAACAAAAAAAGTTTGGCAGATTGCTTTTTAGATTAGCCAGGGGTTTAAAACCGTTCGAGGTTCTTGAATTGGGAACATCCCTCGGATTGAGTACAGCTTATTTGGCGTTGGGCAATCCCGAATCGAATGTTACATCCATTGAAGGATGCCCGAACATTTCGGCAAAGGCAAATGGCCATCTGAAAAGTCTGGGCATTCAAAACTCCAGGTTGATTACTGGAAATTTTGATGATGAGCTACCTGCGTATTTGAATACAGTTGATCAACTGGATTTTGTTTTTTTTGATGGCAATCATCAGAAACAATCCACAATAAATTACTTTGAACAATGTTTACCTAAGACGGTTAATGATACCGTATTTGTTTTCGATGATATTCATTGGTCGGAGGAAATGGAAGCTGCCTGGGATCATATACGCAAACATCCTGCGACAAAACTTACCATAGATATTTTTGCTATGGGAATCGTTTTTTTTAGAAAAGAATTAACCAAACAAAATTTTGTTATCAGGTTTTAAGATTAATTATACTTTTGTTATAATCAAAAACATAAACCATGAATAGAGAAGTCATTAGGCTTGTAGATATTACACGGCATTTTAAGGTTGGTACCGAGGTGGTAAGGGCGTTAAGGGGCTTGTCACTAACCATTAATAAAAATGAATTTGTTGCTCTGATGGGACCTTCCGGTTCGGGAAAATCAACTCTGATGAATTTATTGGGATGCCTCGATACACCCACCAGCGGCCAGTATTTTCTGAACGATAAGGATGTCAGTAAAATGGATGATAACAACCTGGCTGAAATCCGCAACAAAGAAATCGGTTTTGTGTTTCAAACCTTCAATCTGCTGCCCCGCTCAACTGCCCTGGAAAACGTTATGCTGCCTCTGATTTATGCCGGCTATAGCAAGGCCCGGAGAATTGAGCGTGCTGAGGAGGTTTTATCACATGTTCAGCTAACCGACAGGATGACCCACAAACCCAATGAATTGTCCGGAGGACAGCGCCAAAGAGTTGCTGTTGCCCGTGCTTTGGTAAATCGGCCCTCCATCATACTTGCCGATGAGCCCACCGGGAACCTGGATTCCAAAACTTCAGTAGAGATCATGGGATTGCTTGAAGATATCCATAAAGCAGGTAATACAATTATCGTGGTTACCCATGAGGAAGATATCGCCCAGCATGCACACAGGATCATCCGTTTGATAGACGGAAAAGTGGCTTCCGATGAAATTAACAAGAAGATCCGGACAATGGAGTTTTATCAAACTGAGGCTAAAGCATAAATTTTTGACTTAAATTAAACTATTTCTTTAAATTTTGGTTATAACCCCAATGAGCAAAGAATTTAAAATTTATACAAAAGGGGGAGACAAAGGTGAAACTTCCTTACTGGGTGGCACCCGGGTTCCGAAATACCATGAAAAAATTGAAGCCTACGGAACATTGGATGAACTGAATTCCTTTGTTGGCCTTATTCGTGATCAGGATATAGACCCGCATTACAAAGATGTATTGCTGATCATCCAGAATAATCTTTTTCTGGCTGAATCGCACCTGGCAGCAGATAAACCGGAAAGTATTAAAAAACTACCCAGATTATCCATTGAGGATATCGAATTGCTTGAAAATGAAATTGACTCAATGAATGAAAGCCTCCCCGAATTAAGGTCGTTTATCCTGCCCGGAGGGCATACTGTGGTTTCTTTTTGTCACATTGCCCGCACCATCTGCCGAAGAGCGGAACGATTGGTGATCAAATTGGGTGAGAAATACGAAACGGATGTGTTAATCATAAAGTTCTTAAACCGGCTTTCTGATTACTTTTTTGTGTTGGCCAGAAAAATTGCATTCGACTTCAACCTGGAAGATATCCCCTGGAAGCCTTATAAATAGTAGGATATAGAAAAATTATTTGATTTTTATAAAATTTGTTTGATTTGTGTTAAAAAAAATTATTTTTGCAAAAAATTGAACCCTAAATTATCCATAATGTACTGGACACTAGAATTAGCTTCAAAATTAGAAGATGCACCTTGGCCCGCAACAAAAGATGAGCTGATTGATTTTGCCATCAGGTCTGGTGCCCCCATGGAAGTGATTGAAAATCTTAAGGAGATTGAAGATGAAGGTGAAATCTACGATAGGATCGAAGACATTTGGCCTGAATATCCTACGAAAGAGGATTTTTTCTTCCATGAAGATGAGTATTGACATAACGTTAAGTTATAGAGTATTAAACCAAAGGCTGTCTCATTTGAGATGGCCTTTTAAGTTTTTACCGGAACCTTCATGTTTATTGTACTTTCTTCAGTGTGAACCCAAACGTAGTACCCACGCCTGGAGCGCTTCTAACATTGATGGTTTGATTGTGTGCTTCAATCACATGTTTGACGATGGAAAGTCCAAGGCCGGAACCTCTAGCTCACGCGACCGGGCTTTGTCGACGCGATAAAACCGTTCAAAAATCCGTGACAAATGTTTTTGTTCAATTCCAATTCCGTTATCCGAAACTTCAACCAATATATTTTCATTCATGTCATAAATTCCAATCAAGGTCTTACCGCCATCTTTTCCGTATTTAATTGAATTTATGATCAGGTTATTCAGTACTTGTTGGATCATCTCTCTGTCGCCCTTTACAATATAACCAATATCGCAGCCCTCTTTCAACGAAATTTTGATTTTTTTCTTTTTGGCCCTTACTTCCATCAGGTCAATCGTATCGGTGGCCAATTTGGTAATATCAAACTTATCTTCCGACAAAGCAAAGCTTCCATCTTCAAGATTGGAGATCATTTGTAAATCATCAACAATTTCTGCCATACGGATGACATTTTTATTGGCCTTGGTGAGGAAACGCAAATTGATACTGTCATCCTTGATCCCCCCATCAATAAGGGTTTCCAAATACCCTTGCATATTGAAAATCGGGGTTTTTAATTCATGGAATACATTGCCAAGAAACTCTTTTCTGAATTGCTCGTGTTTTTTCTTTTTCTTTAATTCGTTTGTTTTGTTTTTTTTCCATTCGATGACTTCCGACTCTGCATAATCAATGATGTCATTGTTTATCCTCGGTTTTGAAGGTTTAACTTCATCCGTTGATTTAGTATCATAAATTGTTTTATAGATTAACTTGATTTTCCTGTAAATGAAGTTTTCGATAAAATAATTGAAGAGCAATATGGAAACAATTAAAGTGGCAGAAGGAATAAAAATAACCATTATCCAGCTTAGTTGCTCTGGAATAAAAAGCTTAATCAACAATAGAACAATAAACATTATCCCCGTAATGTAAAAAGAAACAATGGTAGAAACCTGATTTGGAGTGGCATTTTTCATATTACTCCAAAATTACAATTTTATTCATTAAATCCGTATCCTACCCCTTTTATGGTTTTGATGTGATGTTTGCCAATTTTTTCGCGGAGTTTTCGAATATGAACATCCAAGGTCCTGTCGCTGACATATACTTCGCTTCCCCAGATTTTGGCATAGATATCTTCCCGGGTAAATATTTTTCCTGGATTGCTGGAAAGCAGCACCAACAGGTCAAATTCTATTTTAGGAATATGAACGGACTTCTCATCAAGGATTACCTCTCTTCTGTCCTGGTTAATTTGAATTGAATTCAAATCAATGATGTTTTCGTCCACTTTCGTTTTGGACTTTCTTTTTAACAAAGCATTTACCCTGGCAAGGAGAACGCGCGGCCTGACGGGTTTTGTAATATAGTCATCAGCACCTACTTCGAAACCTGCAATTTGAGAATAATCTTCACCACGAGCTGTGAGGAATATAATGAGGGTGTCTTCAAATTCCGGCATTTCTCTTAACTCTTTACACAATTCAACCCCGTCTATTCCGGGCATCATCACATCCAAAATAATTAAGTCGGGTTTGGTTTTTAGGGCGAGTTCTTTGCCATGTGTGCCATTGGTGGCAGTATATACTTGAAAACCTTCTTTTTCAAAACTGTATTGAAGGAATTCAATAATGTCTTTCTCATCGTCAACGATAAGAATTTTTGTATCCTGTGTTTCCATCATTTATAGTAGCAAAGATATTTCATATTCATTTCCATTCCTAAAGTTAATGTTAATTTTTTGTTTAATCTGTACCTAAAAATTAAGGTAAAAGTAATGTTTCCTTAAAATTAGTGTAAAACTAAACCAAGTGCTTTGCCGCAGAAATTTGAACAATTGAATTTGAACAATAAAACGATTAAAAAACAATGAGAAAATTAAACTTTCAACTTTTAGCAGTTCTTTTTACTGCATTGGTAATTGGCATGAGCCTCTTGCAGTGATGATGACGATGATAATCCTAATCCATCAGATCCAGTTGATGATACGAATATTACTGCAAACATCAGCGTAAATACTACGTGGCAAACAGGAAAAGTGTATACATTGGGTGCACGCGTATCCGTTTTGTCAGGAGTAACTTTAACCATTGAGCCGGGTGTGATCATTAAAGCAGAAGCCGGAACAGGTGCAAATGCTACGGCACTGATTATTGCCCGCGGCGGAAAAATTATGGCCGAAGGTACAGCAACACAGCCGATCATCTTTACATCTGTTGCCGATGAAATTCAACCGGGGCAAATTTCGAGCCCAAACCTTGATCCTGACCTGGATGGTTTATGGGGCGGACTGATTGTTCTTGGATATGCTCCCATTTCAGCTGATGCCGTTCCTTCCCAAATTGAAGGAATTCCTCCTTCAGATCAAAATGGCCTGTATGGTGGTACCAACGCTACAGACAATTCAGGAGTTATTAAATATGTATCTATCCGTCATGGCGGAGCCAACATTGGTGAAGGAAATGAAATTAATGGATTAACACTGGGTGGTGTTGGTTCACAAACGGTAATTGAGTATATAGAGATCGTGTCCAACCAGGATGATGGTGTTGAGTGGTTTGGCGGAACTGTGAATGTTAAAAATTTAATTGTTTGGAACACGGGTGATGATGCAGTTGACACTGATCAGTCGTGGGGAGGTACATTGGATAATTTTATTGTCATTAATCCTGGTGATGAGTGTTTTGAGCTTGATGGCCCCGAAGGTGCTATGGAAGCAACTCACACAATTAAGAACGGGTCCGTTCAGGCGCTTGACGCCGAAGGATTGGTTGATCTTGATGACAACTCATTGGTTACCATGACCGGAATCTATTTCTTCGACCTTGCTGAAGGCCAGGATTTCGACCTTGTTCCAGTAGGTTTATCCGCCTCCAATCTTCAGGCTACCATTCCTGATGGTTTTGCCGTAACGGATTTCTTTAAGGAGGGATCAGATGCTTTTGTGACGGAAGTAGCCATGGGAGCAAATACTGTTGGTGCAGATGTCTCTAAATTCCAAAGTTGGTCATGGGCAGCTGCAGCCGGAGCATTGGATAGTTTCTAAAAACGACCAAAAGTATTATTAGAAGAACAAAACACGCAGGAACTAAAGCTTGCGTGTTTTTAATATTTTAGAAATTTTAGATTAACAATTCATACTTATGAAGCTTAAGCTTTTATTTTTTGGTGTATTCTCCTTGCTTTTATTCTCTTGGTCCATTGCTCAAAACGGTTTTATCAGGGGTACTATATTCGATGCTGAATTGGGTGAATATTTGCCGGGAGTGACCATTTTAGTTGAAGGCACAACAACCGGAACGATCACAGATTTGGATGGCAAATTTAGTTTATCAGTACCTTCCGGAACCTATAGCCTCAGGATTTCATTCATTTCATACGAAACCTTAAATATTAGTGATATTAAGGTAGCGGAAGGGGAAACCAGAGTGTTGGACGATATTGGTTTGAAAGAAGCCTCATTTGAGCTTGCTGAAGTTACAGTGTCGGCCCAGGCTGTGAGAAATACGGAAACAGCTATGCTTACGATAAAGCGAAAATCTGCCACCGTAATTGATGGTATTTCAGCCTCCAGTTTTCGAAAAATCGGGGACTCTGATGCAGCTGCCTCTATGCAACGGGTGCCTGGTGTATCGGTTGAAGGCGGAAAATATGTGTATGTTCGCGGATTGGGAGACCGCTATACAAAAACCGTTATGAATGGAATGGAGATTCCCGGCCTTGATCCAGACCGTAATACCATTCAAATGGATTTATTTCCAACCAATGTTATTGATAATATTTTAGTGCATAAGTCCTTCAGTGCAGATTTGCCGGCTGATTTTACAGGAGGTGTTATTGATATTGGTACAAAGGATTTCCCCGAAGAGAAAGTTGGTGATGTTTCCCTTTCACTTGGGTACAACCCCGGTATGCATTTCAATAGTAACTATCTTACTTATAAAGGTGGTAACACCGACTTTCTTGGTTTTGATGACGGAACACGCGCTATACCTGCAACCACTAATATTCCGTTTTTCTCGCAAGTAGTGGGCAATCCCAATGGAGAGGATGGACAGCGCTACAGGGAAATACTTGATAATTTCAATCCGACAATGGCAGCTGAACAGCAAACCAGCTTTATGGATTACAAGATCGGGTTTGCATTCGGGGATCAAATACCGAAAGAGAAAGTAACACTGGGTTATAATATTGCTTTTTCGTACAAGAAGGACGAGGAGTTCTATGAAAATGCTGAATTTGCGCGCTATGGCCTTGATGGCAACCCGGATGTTTACGACATGGAAGTCCGTGAATTCCAAAAAGGTAATTACGGTGTTAGCAATGTATTGCTGAGCGGACTTGCAGGTTTTGCCATCAAAACAAACAAATCGAAATACCGCGTTAACCTGATGCACCTCCAGAATGGTGAATCCAAAGCAGGTATTTTTGACTTCAAAGGTTCTGACCAGGGATCCGTTTTTGATGCTTTGCAACACAACCTTGATTATAGCCAGCGATCGTTAACCAATTTGTTACTGGCAGGAGATCATAAGTTCAAAAATTCGAAATGGAATTTGGATTGGAAAGTGTCTCCCACCCTGGCCATTATGGATGATCCGGATGTACGTTTTACACGCTATGAAGACAGGGATGGCAAATGGGCTATCGGAACCGAAGTTGGCTTTCCGGAGAGGATCTGGAGATCGTTGAATGAAATTGATCTGGCAGGCTTGGTTCATGTATCAAAAGAATATGATTTCCTGGGCCAAAAGTCCAAACTGAAATTTGGAGGAGCCTATACCTACAAGGAAAGAGATTATGAAATTTTAAGTTATGCACTAAATATCCGTAATATCCCATTGACCGGTAATCCAGACGAACTGTTTTATCCGGAAAACCTGTGGCCCTGCTACGATGATCCAACACGGGGTACAACCTACGAGGCACGGTTTATTCCAACCAACCCCAATCAGTTTAACGCTACAACAAGCAACATTGCCGGTTATGTTTCCACTGACCTGAGTGTTTCGAAAAAGTTTAAAGCCATTTTAGGGTTGCGTATTGAAAACTACGTACAGCGGTATACCGGTACCAACCAACTTCAGACAAAAGTTCTGGACAACGATGTGGTTCTTGATGACCTGGGCTTTTTTCCGGCGGTTAACCTGATCTATGGAATTACAGAAAAGCAAAACCTTCGTTTTTCGTATTCCCGTACAATCGCCCGGCCTTCTTTCAAGGAATTGTCTTATGCTGAAATATACGATCCAATTACCGGACGTACGTTTGTTGGTGGATTGTTTGAAGATGCTGATAACAGTGCAGGAGTTGTGTTTTGGGATGGTAACCTGATCAGCACCAACATTAATAATTATGACCTGCGATGGGAAATATACCCCTCCAATGGCCAGATGTTTTCTGTAAGTGGGTTTTATAAGAATTTTATTAATCCCATCGAAATCGTTCAATATGCGACCCAGGTGGGTGCTTTCCAGCCACGAAATGTGGGTGATGGGGATGTATATGGTGCAGAGATAGAGGTTCGGCTTGAATTGGAGCCCCTTACTTCCTCGTTAAAGAATGTTATGTTTTTAATGAATTTTACCCTGGCGGAATCACGTATTCAGCTGAGCCAGACAGAGTATGATTCGCGTGTTGAAAATGCCCGTACAGGACAAACCATTTACGAATACCGTGACATGGCCGGACAGGCTCCCTATATTATTAATACTGGATTATCCTATAATGGAGGCACGAAAGGATTCTGGCAGGATTTTGAAGCCGGTGTCTATTATAATGTACAGGGAAAAACACTTGAATATGTGGGTATAGCCGATCGTCCTGACATTTATTCAAAACCTTATAACAGCCTGAATTTTAATTCAAATAAAAAACTGGGTAAGGACAAGCGGATGCAGATAGGTTTGAAAATCGAGAATATTTTGAACAGTAGCAGGGAATCTGTTTTTGAATCCTACAATGCAACAGATCAATATTTTGAAAAATTGGATCCGGGTTTCAAGTTTAGCCTAAGGTTTAGTTATGCAATATTCTAAATCCTGAAGCTTTGATGGGTTTTACTATGATTCAAATCACAAAGCTGAATTGCCAATTAATGTATATATTTGTATAATTCAAAAAAACTAACTAAATGACAAAGAATATTGTATTGTTTATAAGCCTGCTTACTTTTTTTTGTTGGGGAGAGTTGTTTTCTCAGGAATTGGTTTCAAAGGATGGATATTTCTACAAAAAGGATATGCTCTATACGGGTTCACACATTGAATATTACGAGAATGGAAACCCCAAAATAAAATTGAACATAAAAAACGGCCTTGAAGATGGCGAGGTGATCACCTATTTTGAAAATGGCCAGCAACATGAATTGCGTTTATATATTGAAGGGAAAAAAGACGGTCTCTGGATAAACTGGAACGAAAAAGGAATCAAAGTGGCGGAAGCCCATTACAAGGATGACCAGAAAGATGGTGATTGGTTTGTTTGGGATGATGAAGGAAACCTGCTGTACGAAATGCATTATAAAAATGGTAAAAAAACAGGTACCTGGAAAATGTATAATGCAGATGGCAGTTTAATGAATGAGAGGAAATATTAATTCCAAGTTCGGAGTTGCAAGTCTTTAACTATTTCAATGAAATAATCTGGCAACATAACCAGGATTATTTTTGCCTCATCTTTTCCGGTGGCCGGGTTCAGCCATCCGCACAATTTTTGGAGTAAATCTCGCCAAAACTTCTACCAGGCTTTTTTGATACGACATTACCTTATCTATATTTTTATATACGGAAGGCGCTTCGTCTACATGGCCGCCAATGAGTTCAATCCCTGCTTTTTCAATCATGTATTGTAAATCTTTGGGATGAATTGTTTTGGTTGCTCTTTTTCGGGATAGTGCCCTTCCGGCACCGTACGAAGCAGAGTTGAGGCTTGATGCATTGGCCTTGCCACGAATGACATATCCCGGATGTGTATCGATCCGGAATGATTCCAATGTTTTCTTCTCCGGCAGGTGTTGCTCCTTTCGGTGGACAATAACATCTGTGCTGTCTTCCAGCTTTCCTTCAGGCAAAGTTATGGTGGTTTTCAATGATTCTTAGTGGTTCGGCCCCCAGTTCTTTATGGATTTTTTTATGAATCTCATGGTGGTTATCGGAGGCATATTCCCCGGCAAGGTTCATGGCGATCCAATACTCTTTTCCTTCTTCTGAGTCAAGGTCTAACCATGACAGATGCTTAGCTTGATTGGGTAGATTGAGTTTTTGTCTTGCAATGTTTGAATAGTAGTTGGCAATTTGAGCTCCAAAGCCTCTTGACCCACTGTGCGATAATAGTGCAATGTAGGTTCCTTCCTCTAACTTCAACATCTCATCCCGTTGAATGATTTCAAGAATGCCCCATTCCACGAAATGATTGCCTGCTCCTGAGGTTCCATGCTGTCGATAGGCTAGGTCCTTTAGTTCACGAATGATTTTGGTAGCACTCCAGTCTTTTTTGTCAAAAAGTTGAGTATTTGTATGGGAATTCGTCTCACTGCCAACCCCAAAAGTTGTGTTTGATAAAAGGGTGTTTTTGAACAAACTTTGCCTTTTCCTTAATTTATCGGGTTTAAAGTCAAAAACAGACATACACATCCGACAGGCAATGTCAACACCAACAGCATAGGGAATAACAATATTGTTTCTAGTGGCCAGTACACCTCCTATGGGCAAACCATATCCAACATGGGCATCGGGCATTAAGGCCCCGGCAAGCGAAACAGGCAATTGCATGGCTGTGTTCATCTGGTCGATGGCGTCCTGATCGATTTGATCCTGTCCAAAAATTTTATAGTACGGGGGCTTTTATTCAGGCTTGTTTCTGAAATTTGAACAACCGTATTTTCGACCTGAATTTCTGTCGAGCCTGATGTTAATAAAAATTCAGCTAACGGGCCGAGGGAACATCATCCCGATGTTGAAACTTTTGAGGATCAATCAATTGACTGAAAAGGCCAAGCACCTCCTTTTTATTGTATTTTTCGGAACGAATGAGTTTTTTACCGGCTCTTCCGAATCGTTTCAGAAGTTCCAAATCATAAATACCAAGGCCGTTAAAATCAGCCCTGGTTATTTTTTCTTTGGACATGTTTATTTTTATTTATTCCGCTTTTATTTCAATGTTATCAACCCGCCAGGTAGCGGCAAGTTGTGTTGTTGAAGTATACTGGAAAGCAATAAAAACAGCTTGCCCGGCAAAAGACGAAAGGTTCACATTGCCGGATGAAACCCAATTGAATCCACTTTGTGAAAGGGATACCGAAAGTGTCGTCCAGGTAGCTGAATTGGGATTTCCTGAATAATCAGTAGAAATCTTTACAACAATGGGGGCTCCATCATAATTTCTTGCGGATTCAAACAGTAAGGAAGCTGAAGAATAACTGCTAAGATCAATGGAAGGTGAAATCAACCAATCATCATTGCTGAAGTATCCCAGTTCATAGCCGCTAATTTCAGCACAGGCCGATCCATCAGGGCCCGAGGTGTTGTCTCTTTCCCAGACTTGACTTCCAAGCATACTTACCGCTTCAAAATTACCCCAACCCGCATCAAAGTTCTCGGTGAAAATAGTACTTCCTCCGCCTCCTCCACCGGTGATCAAGACATCATCAATGGTTATGGTTGTGGATTCCGAATCACTCCCTTTGTATTTAAAAGCAATAGCCACATTTCCGGAAAATCCTGCCAATGAAATATCTCCGGAAGGGATCCACTCGTAATTGGCATTGCTTTGAGTGGGCAGATTGGCACTTATCTCGGTCCAGACGGCAGTTGAGAAATTGGTGCCGTCATAATCGGTAGAAGCATAAATGGTAATCGGGTCATTTGCAGAATGCTCCCAATACGCCATGGCTGATTTAAAAGTCAGTGTTTTGTCTCCGTTGGTATTGATTACCGGTGGAGTGATCATCCAAACCTCCATATCAGGTAATCCTGAGTTGTATCCTGTTGATTGTGCGTATTTATCATCATTAAAAACTTTGCCTTGCCATTTGCGCGTTCCGGCAACATTCAGGTTGGTCCAGCCATCAATATCAATATCGGTGTAATTAACTGCATCATCAAAATACTCCATTACATTTTCCACGGGGTCAATTTCGTTGCCTCCGCCACCCGGGTCACAACGTTCGCCTGTAAGATCAATATCCGACAAATGGCGCACATAGAGCTGCATGGTTCCGTTAAATGCACTCACTACTCCAATAAAGGTTCCGTTGCCTTCAGGGATATATTCACTGGCAAAATTTGCATACCCGCTAGTTCGGACAACGACAATATCGCCGTCACAATTTTCAAGGTTATGATTGATGGAATAAAGATCTACTGCATCAGCCCAACATGTACTTCTCCCAATTCCGGTTCATTAAACTGAACCTCGTCAAGTTGAACCAAGCATCCCAATCATGTCTTCGTTAATATCATTAACATCAATCAAAGTTGGTGGTACCGGGTCAATATTGGGTGCTGTAACAACCTGTTTAAATACATCACCGGGTTGTATTCTCAAAATTCCATGTTCACTCCTGATTCATATAAATTGATCCAAGTTGAATGACACCGCTGCTAGGTATCAAGGTATAAATCCTTACATTTTATATATATTTCCATTCCTTCAGGATAGGTTTGATAGAGGTCATAATCGTTGATCTTCAATTCAATTCCCCCATCATCATCCTGGATAACAACTGTTTTGTAATAGTTACCAGATTCATCATTGGCAACAACACTTGAGCACCAATTGCCTGAGATCATCTTCAATTTGCAATCTCTGTCCCTGGTACAATGCCTTTAATTCAGGAATGCTTGTGGTAACTTCAGGAATTTCACTTCCACCTCCGCCATCGCAACGCGGGCCAAACAGTTGTACTTCATCATAAGTCCTGATGACAAGGCGGGCTTGTATATAAGCTGCTGCAATTGCAATCAATGTTCCTTTTCCTCACTCGGAAGTATTGAATCAGCAAAATTAGCATATCCACTGGTTCTGATTTCAACGGTATTGCCATCGCAATCCATCAACCACCGGTTTTCATCTGTTTGATTTTGTCCATCGGCAAATGTTTCACCCAGTTCAGAATCAATAAACTGAACACTATCAAATCGTATCAACCTCGATTGGTAATAACTGATATTTGATTTTACCTGTTGAATGGTTGTAAGCTCAGGCTCGATAAAACGGCCGGTTGCAATCTTGTAAACTTTATTTCCTACATCCAAATTTTGAACCTGGTACAATCATCGTCAGGATATACTTCTACACTTGCACCTGAAGCATATCTGACGAGTCACCCATACAATCCCGCCTGAACTCAAAAAGTTGTTGAATTGCTCCGGTAGGATCTAGTTTGCAAGCCAACTTCTAGAAAATATTTCCTGATTTTCGTCTGGTTACGTTGCAAAAAAGAATACATCCCTGTTGTAATAGTAAAAGTTCCATCTGAATTGGCTTTAATACCGCAAGAGTATCTTCAAGATATACATTTAGACTGTCAGATGCCCGGCATTCAAATTCACCATGAAATTGACTTTATCATAATAGAATTTTAAACTATCAATGGTCCATCTATGGTTTGGGTCGAATGGGATGGTGCTTTCGGGCGGAACATCCGGCGTTTCTTTTACACAACTGCCAAAGATTATTATTCCTGCTATCAAAGTGATTATTAGATGAAAACCGACTTTTTCATCTTTTATTATTTATTGTTAATCCTTAAAATCTAAAACTAATGTTCAAAATAGTACTGCGTGCCGTAGGGTAAAATATTTTGATGGGAATTTATCTATCTCAAAGCGGATGTATAATTATTGTTCAAATCCGCCAAAACTTAAACTGGTTATTGAGTAGGTTGTTTTACACTAAATTCACAGAAACGAAATCTTTATGATCAATTCTCCATGATTTGCCGATATAAGCATCTACGGTATAATTGGCATCAATTGTTGCTGATCAAGTATTTCTTCCTGTAAGATAATCGGGCGCATAATTTTTAACCGCCTCTTCAGTTCTCCTGTCAGGGTTGCTTCAATGTAAATATCATCGTAGAAATTAATATTTGCCCCTGCATGAATATATTGTGGAGAAGTGTATTTTATACCAACCGACGCAGCCGTTTGCGGGTATCCGCCGTCCTTGTAATTTTTTAAATAAACCGTACGGTTGTCGAGCACTGCAGCATTGTTATCCACCGAAATGGTAGCCGTTGGGCGTGAAAGTCATAATAACTGGTTCCCAATGCCAAAACACCATAGGCGCTGAAGGAACTTTGTGATATCTTCCTTCAATACCAACTTCCAATAATTACAATATCAACTCCACCATTTGATAGTTGACAAAACTTTGTAAACATCGTGGTAAAACTCTTGAATAGGTTTGATCTACAAATTTGGTGTAATAACCTGTTAACCTTGTTTTTAAATAGGGCGAGCGATAAATATAGCTAACATCGCCCGACATGATTTTTCGTTGGTCAGATTATCCACAACCTGCTGGTTTCTTGTGCGGGGCGAAATATAAAATTTGTTCTGAAAAAAGGAGTGCACGTGTAGGTAGGCGGCGTTTGCATTGATCAAATGGCAGCCTGTAATTTTATAAATATCCCTGCTTTAATTCCATAATTAAAGAAATTGTGTTTTCCGAATCGCCATAAGAATCATCAGGGAATTTTCCGTTTCTCATATGGCCAGTTCTCAGAATTGATCAAAGTTAAGCTTTTGCCGATACAAAAAATCAATTTTGCTATAAGAGAAATCGCCAATGGTAAAAAGATCGTATTTGTTGATGTTTGCTGTGTAATCGTATCCAAAACGGTCGCCTTTTTGAATAACAGCATTGGGATTGTTGAGGTCGTTTTGGAGTTCCAATGGCATTTTCAGGAAAATCCCTTTCAGCAAATTTGTCAATATTCAGGTAGAAGTCTCCACCCAGAAAATCATCTACAAACACGTATTGGTTTCCCTTTATACCATGATAGGTTCAGCCGGAAGACAAATTGAAATGTTAATTTAATTTCTCTTTGAAAATTAAACGTAGCACCCAATTGGTTCTTGTCATTTCTTCGGTCCTCCAATAACATAACTGGATAGGTTCCCTGTATGGTTCTGCCCTTCCTCCTCCTACATCATAAACGGTATAAAGATTTTTCCGGTTATAAAAATAGAAGTAATCAAAATCAAGTTGCCGCCACGCTTCGTTGGTTTGCCACAAATAGTCTCTTTCTTCGCTGGTATATCCATTAAAATCCCTGTCGTCACTCGGAAGGTTTTTATAATAATCGGGACGAGGGTCTACTACGTCATACCAATCCAATGCAGTTGAGCCTCCTCTTCCAAAGGAATAAAACATAACTAGTCAGTGTGGTTTTTAACATTAGATTGTCAATGGCTCAATATAGCCATGGGTTGGTTATAGTTGCTGACCCTTGAGTTTCGCTTTCTCCCGTTCCCGGTAACCCCAATAGGCATTGTAGTAACTGGACCCAACAAGGTCATAAGCCTCCTGAACACTGACACCATTTTCCCACTCTTTGTGGGTGATCCATAAATAATCAAACCAAAGGCGTGCTTATCGTTGATCTTTTTTTCACCGGATGAAAACGATCATAAAGGTACCCTTTTACATATCCCTCTTCTGCCCATCTTCTCTCGATGCCGATGCAACCAAGCCCGTCCTTTTTCATTCAGGCCGGTTGAGTATATAAAAACATGAGCCGGTTACGGTAGCTGCGGTTGGTTGATGAATAGGTAAATTTTGCACCTGCTTACGAAAAGTAGAAGCCCGTGTGATCATATTGGTAACACCGCCAACACCGCCAATCATAGTCGGATGATGAAATCCCCGATTCAATTTCCTTGTTGCGTGTGCTTATCGTTCAAACCACCGACGTAGTAAGGCCTGCCGGTTTCCTGATCATTGAGAGGGATTCCATTGATCAGGACACTTGAATTCTCACTTTCATAGCCCGGATTTTGAATCTGGTTTGTCCAAATACAAATCCTGCGAGTAGATACAAAAATATCATCGGAGGATTGAAGTAAGCCGGAGGATATCCTGATCCCTTGGCTATCACTTTCAGGTCGCTGGCCAAAAACCGTGATCTGCGGAATGTCTTCCTTTTTCCGTATCCATGAACGGGAATCGGGTTATGGGCCGATAGCCAAGGATGAAACCTGTAAAACAATAAAATTTTTATTCTCATATCTTATTTTTTTGTCGAAAATTTATGAAGGACTAACAAAATTAAATAAAATGCTACAGCATCAAATAAAATCTGAGTTTTTTTTTCAAATATTACAAACGCATTCGGTACGATTCTTTTTTTTTAATTTTGTTTCGAATGTGATTCATGAATGTATGTTTTCATTGCCACATCAATAATAAGTACAATGAAACAGGTTTCTTTTCCCTTTATAGTGCTAAAAAAAGCTTTCTTGGTTTATTTTTCTCTCAGCCGCTGTTCTCTCAGGATGAAACACAAAGTTGCCAGTATTGGATTTTATAATCTGGAAAACCTTTTCGATACGATAAACGATATTGAAAACCTGATAAGTGAAAGTTTACTCCTGATGGGCCCAAAGAAATGGACTTCAGAGAGGTATCACGAGAAACTCAGCAATATGGCTTTTGTAATTTCAAAGATCGCTACCGATGTAACTCCTGATGGTTTAGCCATATTGGGTGTATCGGAGATTGAGAATAGGGGAGTGCTTGAGGATCTGGTGAAAGACCCTCAGATGCTTAATTTAGGAACTATCAAATTGCACATTAGATTCACCTGACAGAAGAGGGGTGGATGTGGGGCTTTTGTATCAGCCAAAATATTTTAAAGTTCTTTCTACCCATTCGCATACTTTTTCGATGGAAGACACGAATTTTCGAACTAGAGACCAATTGGTGGTAACCGGTGTTTTAGATAATGAAGAAATTCACGTCATTGTCAACCACTGGCCTTCACGAAGCGGAGGAGAGAAAAAAAGCCGGCCAAAGCGAAATGCAGCTGCTGATTTAACCCGTCACATCGTTGATTCTTTATTTGCGTTGAATAAGGAAGCCAAGATATTTGTTATGGGTGATTTGAATGATGATCCGGTTAATCCAAGTGTAAAAGAACATCTTCGGACCAAAGGAAAAGAAAGTGATTTGGAAGAGGGGGACCTCTTTAATCCGTTTTTCAAATTGTATAGGGATGGCATTGGATCGCTGGCTTACCGCGATAATTGGAACCTTTTCGACCAGGTTATTGTATCACAAGGTTTGTTGGGAAATGATAAATCAACCTATAAGTTTTATAAGGCGATGGTATTTAATAAAAACTACCTGAAGCAAAAGGAAGGTGCTTATGCCGGGTATCCTAAACGGACTTACTCAGGTGGTGTTTATACTGCCGGCTATTCCGACCATTTTCCGGTGTATGTTTACGTGATCAAAGAAGCCGATTAATTGGATTTGATAATTTTCCGGCTGTAGAAATGATTACTAGCAGTTCTTGTTATTGACACCAACAACATCTCTGCACCCTACAAACCTTTTGCAAATTCAGGAGCGCGACCTCAAAGGGATCACAGCCAACACAGCAACAATTCGCGAAGACCTTCTTAAAGCTACTCGCAAACTCATCAATGGTTTGGTAGCCTATGCTGATTGCAACAATTTGCAGGCTCTATTACAAGAAGTGAATTATAGCAACTCCAGGCTCAAAAATGCACACGACACTGAGTTCTATAATAGTGCCCTGTTTATTCAAAACAAAGCAGTCGAATATGATGCCGACCTTGTGGCTTTCCTTATCAAAGACACAGATATCACAGGCCAGGCCGAACTCCTACTGCAATATGATAAGGCTATGCCTGAAAGGGGAGTGGCAGGGGCTGTTTCTAAAACTGCTACTTCCGATCTCAAAGCAAAGTTTAGCGAAATGCGTGTATTGTTACAAAAACTTGATAAACTTGCTTTGCTTTTCGAAGCTGACCACCCCACTTTCGTGCAACAGTATTTCAATGCACGGATTATTGTTGATTTAGGTCATCGCTATAAAACCGAAAAAACAATTTTGACAGGATTGGTGATTAATATACTCGATGATAAACCCCTTGCAGGTGTCAATGTTTGGATTGATGGCACAGGCCTTTCTCACATAACCGGCACCGATGGTGTTTTTGCATTCGAACTGTCCAAAGCTGGCGATTACATCGTCAAGGCACAAAAAGACGGTTTCCTGTTTTACACATCCGACACTTTCAAAGTTGAAGCTGGTCAGGAGGTCAATATTGAAATCGAACTTCAACCAGTTGAATAGTATTATCATCTTCAAATGCTATGAAGCCGGACATTTTTGTTGTCCGGCTTCGTTTTTTGTCCCTGTCAAAATAATTCAACTGATGCCTTTATTTCACTATCGCCATCTTCTTCGAATCGCTTAGTTTTCCATTCACTTCGATACTATAAAAATAAATCCCGGGAGGCAGGCCTTCTGCATCGAATTCAACATAATGTGCCCCTTTCTCAATGGTTATTTTATTATAAGTCTTTATAAGCTTGCCTGAATTGTCAACAATGCTGATTGTAACT
>JAWKKM010000039.1:0-47249 GCA_041393255.1 Bacteroidales bacterium
CTAAAAAGGAGTGCAAGGGGTTTTCTTCTGTGCTTGCAGTGCCATCTCCGAAATCCCAGAAATAATCATGGGTTTCGCTATCAGGGTCAATTACTTCGCTTGTAAACTGAACATCTGCAAATTTGCTGCCTTCCTCATCTTTGTATACGGCTCCAACGGAATAATCAATTGCGACTTCAGGTATACTGGCCAAGTCGCTCGTAATGTTTATTATGTTGTCGAAATAAACTACCCCTTGCGAAAATCCATCATTATCATTGATATAGACAAGTTTGGTAATTTCAGGCAGGTAATTAAAAAAACTCATCCAGTTATCAGCAACCGGAAGCTGATAAACATTCCATTGGTCTTGTGGAAAACAACCCTGGTAAACGGGAACCCATATTTCAGGATCGACTTCTTCAGAACCGGCGAAGGAATAGAACAGGACATTTTCATTATCCATGATGGCAAAGCCTTGTATCTCTGATTCGGAACTGATGTATGCAGAGACCTGCCAGACATCACCCTCGTTTATAAGCACAGGTTGGATGGTTTGAATTTTCCAGGTATTTCCATAGAGTTTGAGCGACCAGGGAGAATTTTGATACGTGAAAATTGAATTCAATTCCCAGTCTTGTGGGTCTTCATCTTCAACCGGGTAGGATGACAGATCAACACTGCCACTATCGAAATTCTCAATCGTAACTGCCTTTAGTGAGTCTGCAATTTGTTGGTTCTGGGCAATGATTTCAATAGAATTATTGCAAATGAACAGTCCTGTCAAAATCGTGAAATACAACAATTTCTTTATTTTTTTCATCTGGAATATTTTAAAAGATGAATTTATAACTTCCCGGTATTCATCAATAATTGTAAAGATAAGCAAACAGTTAAAAGACAGCTGAATTCTTTTTATTGTTGCATTGGCTTTAGGTAAAAATATTACCATCATTATCCCTGTATGTTTTCATTGAATATACTCCCTGGTAAATAGTTAAAGAAAAAATACGACCTGTTGCGTTTAATAGTGCTTGCCGTTGTATTCATGAATGCGACCGCAAGCATTTTTGAATAAGTATCATTGTATTTGCTCGTGCAGTTATTTAATTCTCTACAAATTCAAGCAGGCTCGCTTCGTATAAAATATTCCATCAGGCCCCCTTCCGGGAAAAAATTTGTAAGTCTTTTTGGTATCCCGAATGGTACATACGGGCAGTTTAAAAAAGGGCTGAACTTTTTAATAATTTGTACTTTAAAGTCCCTTACTGAGCGACAATTTGTTATCAGACCAAGGCTCCAATGCCTCTTTAGCCAATATGTTTTCCCATTTGTAACTCTATGGCTTTGGAATAATTCAAATAACTGGAGAAGAAAAAGGTGACCACCAGAAGGATGCAAACCATAGCGGTTGTGCGCCATGGAGAATACTGCATTCGCTGGCATACCTGAAATCATTCATAGCTGCACCCTGAAGGGTGTTACGATGGTCACCATAACCCGCTGACAATAAGTGTTTGCGATTTAGCCAATCGTTTGATTATAGTGTTAAGAATATTGATCTTCCCGAAAACGAACATTCTTTTTCGCAAAACAAAGGTCCACCTCCTTTTTCGTTGTTTTCTTTTTTCTCCATGATCCTGGAAAATGAACTTATCGTATGTGATCATCGTCAAAACTTTCGGGGGCATTGAAAAATATCAGCACTTTCGTTTCCGGGTCGTGGTCAACTTTTTCAATAAAATCCAATAGCTCGCTGCTTAGTTTTACATCGGTAATAAACTCGAAAACCCGCTCTTTGATATCAATCAGAGCAATGGCTTCCTGCTGCGAAATTTCAAAAAAATCATTTGAAGCGATTACTTTCATTTGCTTGTCTTTTTAGCCTACTAATTTAGGAAATATTTACATGAGCTGAAAGTATCTTTCACATTATTGTTTTTAATGAATGAAATTTTTCCGTTTTGGAATTACATTAAAACGAAAAACATGAATTTGATCCGGATGAAGTATATAAATCATTCATGTTGTCCGAATTGATCTTTTATTTTTTAATATGGATTTTCGAAACCATTGGTTGAATTGGCTTACCGGCTCTCAAAGCCAAAATGCTTTTCCTGAGATTGTTGGGTTTCGATTGCAATCAATGGATTTCAAGTTCTTTGATAAAATGGAATTGACACTAAAAAGACTTGAAATTTTAAGTGGAGTGCAATGGGCAAACACTATCTTAATTTTGTATTTTCGCACCTCAGAAATGTAACTGTTTTATTCTATGTCAATTTTCAGTTTTGGGGAATATATCGAAGGGAGAAACTACAAAGTTCTCAACGAAAGAGTTGTTCGGGGAAGTTCCGGAGTCATGCTGTTGATTGGGTTTATTGCATTTATTTACGGATTTATTCTAAATCAATACATTGTTTTGCCCTACTTGTCCGGATTTTTAGCGTTAAGTTTTTTGATTGCTGTTTTTATAAATCCAAAATTTGCACCAACGGTGTTTTTATCCTGGCTTTTGGTCAGAAAACAAAGCCCGCTTCCGATTGGTGCGATTCAAAAAAGATTTGCCTGGAGTCTTGGGCTCGCTTTAACAACCACTATCTTCATTATGTCTTTGTTCCTGCTATCAGATGCATCCTGGTTTGAACCGGTGTGTATGTTGTGTTTAATTTGTCTTTTATTTTTATACTTAGAAACGGTATTTGGTATCTGTGTAGGTTGCCAGCTTTACCATCTTTCGGTAAGGCTTAAAGTGCTTCCTAAACCAAAAGAGAAACCGATTTGTATGGGCGATGTGTGTCCACCGGAAGTTAATTAAATGTCATAAATTACAAAATATCTAAATTTTTATTAATTTTAATTTTATGCCTACATACGATCAATTATTAGAGAATAATAAAGAATGGGTTGCTAAAAGAAAGGAACCGACAAACATTTTTTTGAAAACCTATCCAAGGCCAGATCCTGATTTTTGTACATCGGGTGCAGCGATAGCCGGGTAACTGCTGAAAGTATGATGGGCCTTGATGCTGGAGAGCTTTTTGTCTACAGAAATATTGCCAACGTTGTAAACAACAATGATTTGAGTGCATTGAGTGTGATTCACTATGCTGTTAATCATTTAAAGGTAAAGCACATCATTGTCTGCGGACATTATTTTTGTGGGGGCGTGAAAGCAGCCATGCAACATCAGGATTTGGCGATTTTAAACCCCTGGCTGAGAAACATAAGGGATATATATCATTTGCATAAGGATGAATTGAATGTAATTGAGGATGCCGATGAGAAATACAAGCGGCTGATCGAGTTGAACGTTGAAGAGCAATGCACCAATGTTTTAAAGACTATGTCGGTGCAACGATCCTTCCTGAAAACGGGCTATCCCAAAGTACATGGTTGGGTATATGATATTCAATCCGGATTATTAATTGATATGAATTTCGATTATCAAAAAAAGATGGAGGAGATTCAGGAAATCTACGATTTGGGATTGAAAAGCTGAATTTGATTTTCCGAATCCTTATTTAACATTATTTCTGCTCTATATAATTTTTTGCCGCTTTAATTCCATCAGCAGCGCTGGATACTATTCCTCCGGCATAACCGCTTCCTTCGCCAACTACACAAAGGTTTTTAAATCCATGGCAAAGACCGTCTTCCCCGCGAATAACCTGGACCGGTGAGGATGTCTTGCTTTCAAGCCCAAGCAGGTTCCCTGTTTCAAAACCTTTCATTTTTCGGCAGAAATCTTTTAACCCTTCCCGCATTGCCATACTCACTTTTGCGGGCAGCAATTCCCACAATGCGGCAGGAGACAAGCCCAGGGGATAACTGGTATCGGCAAGCACTTTAGGTTCCTTTTTATCTATGAAATCCTGTATGCTGCAATATGGGGCTGTGTATCCTTTCGAGAAGTCGAAGAATTTTCGTTCCAGTATTTCAACATAATCCAGGGCTTCCATAGGCGAAACCTCTCGGCCTGCCAGTTCAGCCGGATGAATGCCTGCCACACAGGCTGCATTGGCATACTTTCCATCCCTTTTATAATAACTCATGCCATTCACAATATTGGTGTTGTGATAGGCTGCTGCCGGTACAACCATCCCTCCGGGGCACATGCAAAACGAGTATACCCGGTGGTTGCCATTCCCATCCGAAGTGAGGCGGTATTCAGCCGCTTTTACTCCAGAAAGCCGTTCTTTTCCCCATTGTGCAACGTTAATAATTTCCTGAGGATGCTCCATCCTGCTGCCGATCGCAAAGTTTTTTACCCGGAAGGGTACCCCGCTTTTGATCAGCATCCGGTATGTTTCAGTGGATGAATGCCCGGCAGCTATAAAAAATACCTCTGCCGGAATATTTCCAGCCGGGGTTACAGCGTATTTTGCAACACCATTATCAATTTTAATATCATCAACCGTTGTCTCGAAAAGGATATTACCTCCAAGTTCCTCAAATTGATGACGTAAGTTTTTAACAATTTTCCTGAGGTTGTCGGTACCGAGGTGCGGATGAGTCATATATGCAATTTCATCCGGCGCTCCTGCCCCGATATAGCTGCTAAGAATAAATTGTTTTTCGAGGGAGCTGTGTTTTGAACGGGAAGTAAGCTTTCCATCTGAAAATGTCCCCGCCCCGCCTTCACCGAAAGCATAATTGCTGATGGGATCAAATCTTCCTGTTTTTTCAAATGTCTGTATCCCTCTGGCTCTCTTATTTACATCTGTTCCCCGTTCAATAATTGTGGTTTGGAATCCCGCCTTTTGAAGTGTTAAAGCTGCAAAAAAACCAGCAGGCCCGCTACCAACTACAATGGCTTTCTCTGTTCTTTTTTTGTAGGGAATGATCAAGGATGGTTTCTTTTCAGGCGTTCCGTTTGTTAATTCATCGGATAGTATAGCAACCTTAATCAACCAATGGATATTACTTTTATTTCGTGCATCCAGGCTCTTGTTTTCCAATTGATATGAAAAATTATTTATCCTGAGTTGTTTGCTGATTTTTTTTCTTAACTGCGCTTCGCTGTAGTCAGTTGGTAATTTGATAGAACATGTTGTATAACCCATAAACCGTATTGTATAGATTAAAACTTGCAGATGCCAACAGAAACATTTACGGATCCTTTAAATCCATGGTTTGTTGACGCAATACTAGTTGAACTTAAAATGAAACCAGTATCCATTTGGACCCCAAATGATGAAAGATCTGACATACACCCTATTTCGCTGTAACCACCACTCATTTATGATTGTACTTTGAATATATTCAGCAACAAAGTTAATACAGATTAATCACAGTTATGTAGCACTATGTATTTTTCCAGAATGGTCCAGACCTCTGTTTCAAAAAGAAGGAAAATGTTAATTTCCTGATTTGAAAAAAAAAGACAGCCATTCTGTAGCTGTCTTTTTTAAAATTATAAATTCAATCCTTAGGCTTCCGCTTTGGGCCCACCGAAATTCAGCGGCAGGTGTTCAGCTTCAGGGACAATAATTTCACCGTGCAGCCTTTCAAATTTCAGAATGTTATCCTGCAACGCTTTATAGAGCCTTTTAGCATGTTGCGGGGTCAGGATAATTCTGGATTTGACTTTGGCTTTTGGTGCACCGGGCATCATTTTAATAAAGTCAACGATAAACTCAGAATGAGAATGTGTGATGATCGCCAGGTTGGAATAAATCCCTTCTGACATTTCTTCGCTTAGTTCAATGTTGATCTGCTTTTTTTGATTCGGATCAGCCATGATATTTTAATTTTCAATTCCTAAATTTATTTATCTTCTTTCGATGCCATCAAGGCCTCATATTCTTCTTTCGAACCAACAATCAAATGTTCGTAATCACGCAACCCTGTTCCTGCAGGAATCAGGTGTCCAACAATCACATTTTCTTTCAACCCATTGAGGGTATCTGATTTAGCATTGATGGAAGCTTGTGTCAGAACTTTTGTTGTTTCCTGGAAAGAAGCCGCGGATATCCAACTTTCGGTTTGCAGTGATGCCTTTGTAATACCCTGAAGTACCTGACGCGCAGTTGCCGGTTTGGCATCCCTGGACTCAATCAGTGTTTTGTCTTTCCTTTTCAACAGAGAATTTTCTTCTCTAAGTTTACGGGCACTTACAATCATACCTGCTTTATAGGCCAGTGAATCACCTGGATCAAGGACGATTTTCTTTCCGAAAATATCATCATTTTCATCCTGAAATCCGATTTTATTTACCAATTCACCTTCAAGGAATCTGGTATCTCCCGGATCATCCACCTCAACTTTACGCATCATTTGACGCACAATGGTTTCGAAGTGTTTGTCATTGATTTTTACACCCTGAAGCCTGTACACCTCCTGAATTTCATTAACGATATACTCCTGAACTTTCATCGGCCCTTTAATGGCAAGAATGTCAGAAGGGGTCATTGCACCTTCTGATAGCGGTGTGCCCGCTTTAACAAAGTCATTCTCCTGGGCAAGAATTTGTTTGGAGGTAGCAATCAGATACTTTTTCTCTTCACCGGTTTTTGAGGTGATGATAACTTCCCTGTTTCCTCTTTTCAGTTTTTTGCCAAAAGAAACAACGCCGTCAATTTCCGCTACTTTTGCGGGATCGGATGGGTTTCTGGCTTCAAATAATTCGGTTACCCGTGGCAAACCACCGGTGATGTCACCAGATTTTCCAATGGCCCTTGGAATTTTCACCAGGGTATCTCCGGCTTTTATTTTGGCACCATCATCAACAATGATATGGGCACCTACCGGAATATCATACGATCTGATTTCTTCATTATTACCATCCAGAATTATTATGGATGGGTTTTTGGCTTTTTGACGTGATTCACTAATAACCTTGTCGTAATAACCCGTTTGTTCATCCGACTCAATTCTGAAAGTTACTCCTTCAATGATACTGTCATATTTGATCTTACCTCCAAATTCAGAAAGGATGATCGCATTATAAGGATCCCATTCAGCTATGATTTCTCCTTTATTGATTTGGGTATCGGATTTGCCGTACAGTTTGGCACCATAAGGAATGTTACCCGACATCAATACAATTCCAGTGTTTTCATCAATAATCCGCATTTCTGCAGAACGACCAATTACAATATCGTATTTTTTTGTTGGAGTCTCTTTGTATTCAACAAATCGCAGCTCTTCAATTTTCAACAGTCCACTGTATTTAGCTTCTATTTTCGAAGAAATAGCAATATTGGAAGCAGTACCCCCAACGTGAAAGGTTCTCAGTGTAAGTTGTGTTCCGGGTTCTCCAATGGATTGGGCAGCAATTACGCCAACCGCTTCTCCACGTTGTACCATGCGCCCTGTAGCCAGGTTTCTGCCATAACATAGGGAGCAAACACCCCGTTTGGCTTCGCAGGTTAATACCGACCTGATTTCTACCTCTTCAATTGGTGAATCCTCTATTTGTTTACATACTTTTTCAGTAAAGCTCTTCCTCCGGCAGCGGCAATTAGCTTGCCCGTTTGAGGATGATAAACATCATGCAGAGAAGTACGGCCAAGAATACGATCGTAAAGCGTTTCAACGACTTCTTCGTTTTTCTTTAACGAAGTTGTGCGCAAGCCTCTTAGGGTTCCACAGTCGCGTTCTGTAATTACAACATCTTGTGCAACATCCACCAAACGACGGGTAAGGTAACCGGCATCTGCTGTTTTAAGGGCGGTATCGGCCAAACCTTTCCGTGCACCGTGTGTTGAAATAAAATACTCAAGAACCGACAACCCTTCTTTAAAGTTAGATAAAATCGGGTTTTCGATAATCTCTCCACCGGTAGCTCCTGATTTCTGCGGTTTTGCCATAAGTCCCCTCATTCCTGATAACTGCCTGATTTGTTCTTTTGAACCCTGGCACCCGAATCAAGCATCATATAGATTGCGTTGAAGCCTTGTCTGTCGGTGGTCAACTGCTTCATGAGGGTGGTTGTCAATCGGGAGTTAGTATGCGTCCAAATATCAATAATCTGGTTGTATCGTTCGTTGTTGGTAATGAATCCCATATTGTAGTTGTTCATTACTTCTTCAACTTCAGCATTCGCTTTTGAATTAATTCCTCTTTGATTTCAGGAATTACAACATCTCCCAGATTAAAGGACAGGCCACCTTCAAAGGCCATTGTAAATCCAAGATTTTTAATGTCATCAAGAAATTTTGCTGTAACAATTTGTGCCTGTTTTAGTAAGTACGTCACCAATGATATCCCGAAGTGCTTTCTTGGTCATTAACTCATTAAGGTAACCGATTTCAGCAGGGACAACCTTGTTAAACAGCACCCTTCCCGTAGTTGTCTCAATAATTTTAGTAACCGGCTTGCCGTCTTCAACATCATTTAACTTACATTTAATGATAGCGTGTAAATCAATTCTTTTTTCGTTGTAGGCAATGGTTACTTCTTCGGGGCCATAAAATGTATACCCTTCGCCTTTAACCGGAAACTCGGGAGTGCTTTTTCTTGCTTTGGTCATGTAATACAGACCCAAAACCATATCTTGTGAAGGAACAGTAATGGGTGCTCCGTTTGCCGGGTTCAGGATACTGTGTGACGCCAGCATTAACATTTGGGCTTCCAGAACTGCTGCATTTCCCAGGCACGTGAACAGCCATCTGGTCTCCGTCAAAGTCAGCGTTAAATGCGGTACAAACCAAAGGGTGTAATTGAATTGCTTTACCTTCAACCAATTTGGGTTGAAATGCCTGAATACCCAATCTGTGAAGGGTAGGGGCACGGTTTAGCATAATCGGATGCCCTTTCAAAATGTTTTCAAGAATATCCCAAACAACGGGGTCTTTTCTATCAACTATTTTTTTAGCCGACTTAACAGTCTTAACAATTCCGCGCTCAAGCATTTTACGAATAATAAACGGCTTAAAAAGCTCGGAAGCCATATCTTTTGGAATACCGCATTCATTCAATTTCAGGTCAGGGCCCACAACAATAACTGACCTGCCTGAGTAATCAACACGCTTACCCAAAAGGTTCTGACGGAACCGGCCTTGTTTTCCTTTTAAACTATCGCTAAGTGATTTTAAGGCACGGTTCGATTCTGTTTTTACTGCATTGGATTTTCTTGAGTTATCAAACAAGGAATCCGACAGCCTTCCGAAGCATGCGCTTTTCGTTACGCATGATCACATCAGGAGCTTTTAATTTCGATCAATCGTTTCAACCGGTTGTTACGAATGATAACCTTCGGTAAAGGTCGTTCAGGTCGGAAGTTGCAAAACGTCCGCCATCAAGAGGTACGAGTGGGCGAAGTTCAGGAGGAATAACGGGCACCACCTTTACAATCATCCATTCAGGCCGGTTGTCAATCCGGGTTTGTCCATCGCGAAACGCTTCAAAACCTGTAATCTTTTTAAGGCTTCACCTTTTCTTTGTTGCGAAGTTTCGGTATCAGCCTTATAGCGTAAGTCATAGGAATATTTATCCATACGAGTCGAGCCAGGAGGTCATGAATGGCTTCAGCGCCCATCTTGGCAATAAACTTTTTGGGATCGCTATCGTCTAAATATTGGTTATCAGAAGGAAGGGTTTCCAAAACATCGAAATATTCCTCTTCTGTCAGGAAATCCATGTAAGCAAGCCCGTCACCTTCTTTTATTCCAGGTTTATAACCACATACCTTTCATAATAAATAATGGTATCCAGTTTTTTGTTTGCAATCCCGAGTGCTCCAATTTTGTTTGGCAATGATCTGAAAACCAGATATGGGCAACGGGAACTACAAGATGAATGTGGCCCATCCTTTCTCTTCTAACCTTTTTTTCAGTTACTTCAACACCACAACGGTCACATACAATTCCCTTATACCGAATTCTTTTGTATTTGCCACAATGACATTCCCAGTCTTTCACCGGCCCAAATATCCGCTCACAGAACAAACCATCACGTTCTGGTTTGTAGGTTCTGTAGTTGATGGTTTCGGGCTTGGTTACTTCTCCGTGCGATCTTTCGAGGATCATTTCAGGAGAGGCAAGACTTATTGTGATTTTTGAAAATTCACCGGGAATTTTTTCATCTCTTTTGAAAGCCATATTTTATTCTGTTATAATCAGTGTTAATTTAAGAAAGTTGAATATACAATCGGTATTATTTATCGAAAGTAAGGTTTAGGCCTAAGCCCCTAAGTTCATGCACAAGTACATTAAAGGATTCCGGGATATTTGGACGCGGGATATTTTCACCTTTAACAATGGATTCGTATGCTTTTGCCCTTCCGATAACATCATCCGACTTAATAGTAAGAATTTCCTGCAACACATTGGCAGCTCCAAAGGCTTCAAGCGCCCAAACCTCCATTTCACCAAAACGCTGGCCACCAAACTGTGCTTTACCACCAAGTGGTTGCTGGGTAATAAGCGAATACGGACCAATGGAACGGGCATGCATTTTGTCGTCAACCATGTGATGCAGTTTCAGCATGTAGATGTAACCCACTGTAGCAGGTTGGTCGAAACGCACTCCTGTACCACCGTCGTACAGGTAAACCATTCCGTTTTCAGGAAGGTCGGCATCTTTCATATAACCGTTAATCTGATCAAGGGTAGCACCATCAAAAATTGGCGATGCAAACTTTAGACCTAGTTTTTTACCGGCCCATCCAAGGATGGTTTCATATATTTGTCCCAGGTTCATCCTAGAGGGTACACCCAATGGGTTCAAAACAATATCCACGGGTCTGCCGTCTTTTAAGAATGGCATGTCCTCCTCACGGACAATTTTTGCAACTATACCTTTGTTTCCATGACGGCCTGCCATTTTATCGCCAACGGTAAGTTTCCTCTTTTTGGCTATAAAAACTTTTGCCATTTGGACAATCCCATTAGGAAGGTCATCACCAACGCTGGCTACAAATTTCTTACGGTTGTAAACACCAAGATTTTCTTTGAATTTGATCGAATAATTGTTGATTAATTCTTTGATCAGATCATTTTTTGCTTTGTCTGTAGTCCACTTGCTGGAGTTCACATTCATATAGTCAATTCCCAAAAGCATTTTTTGTGTAAACTTAGCTTTCTTGGGAATGATTTCCTCTTTGTATTTATTATATACACCTTGAGAGGTTTTTCCGTTGACAATAATGTTTAATTTATCAATCAACTTGTTTTTCAACTCATCGGCTTTTTTCTGGAATTCTTTATCAAGTACTTTGATAATTTCTTTTTCCTTGCTTTTTGCTTTTCTGTCCTTGATAGCACGCGAGAACAACATCTTTTGAATTACGATGCCCTTCATTGATGGAGGAGCCTTCAGGGATGCATCTTTAACATCACCGGCTTTATCACCAAAAATTGCCCTCAATAGTTTTTCTTCAGGAGTTGGATCGGATTCACCTTTAGGTGTAATCTTTCCAATTAGGATATCACCTTCTTTACTTCAGCACCAATTCTGATAATACCATTATCATCCAAATCTTTAGTGGCTTCTGAACTAATGTTTGGAATATCTGCTGTCAATTCTTCAATACCTCTTTTGGTATCCCTAACCTCAGTGTAAACTCCTCGATATGAACAGATGTAAAGATGTCTTCTTTAACAACTCTTTCTGAGATAACGATAGCGTCCTCAAAATTATATCCTTTCCAGGGCATGAAGGCTACCATTAAGTTTCTTCCCAAGGCAAGTTCTCCCTTCTCGGTGGCATACCCCTACATAAAACCTGTCCTTTTTTTACTTTATCTCCCTTACGAACAATCGGGCGAAGATTAATGGAAGTGTTTTGATTGGTTCGTTTGAATTTTGTGAGTTTATAGGTTTTTTCATCCTCATCAAAACTAACGAGCTTTTCGTTTTCTTTTCGGTTGTATTTAATCCTGATATTATCTGCATCAACATATTCGACAACTCCATCGCCTTCAGCATTGATCAGTACCCTTGAATCGCGGGCTACATAGCTTTCAATACCTGTTCCAACAATGGGGCTTTCCGAATTTAAAAGAGGTACAGCCTGGCGCATCATATTCGAACCCATTAACGCCCTGTTGGCATCATCATGTTCAAGGAAGGGAATCAATGAAGCTGCAATAGAAGCAATCTGATTGGGTGCAATATCAATTAAATCTACCTCATTCCTTGGTGTTATTGGATAATCGGCATGATACCTTACTTTTACTCTTTCATTGGTGAAAGATCCATCATCATTAAGAATCGTATTGGCCTGTGCAATAATCTTGTCTTCCTCTTCCTCAGCACTTAGATAGATCGGAGGTTCTCCCAGATCAACTCGTCCTTCAATTACCTTTTTGTAAGGTGTTTCAATGAAACCAAGCTTATTAATCGTAGCATAAACACAAAGTGAAGAAATCAATCCAATATTTGGTCCTTCCGGGGTTTCAATAGTACAAAGCCTTCCCATAGTGTGTGTAATGTACATCTCGAACTTCAAATCCTGCTCTTTCCCTTGAAAGGCCGCCAGGCCCCAAAGCAGAAATTCTTCGTTTATGGGTTAACTCAGACAATGGGTTTGTCTGGTCCATAAACTGAGACAGCTGATTGGTTCCAAAAAATGAATTAATTACGGATGAAAGTGTTTTGGCATTAATAAGATCTGTAGGGGTAAATACTTCATTGTCCCTCACGTTCATCCGTTCCCTGATGGTCCTGGCCATGCGGGTCAATCCAACGCCAAATTGCAGCCCAAAGTTGCTCACCAACTGTTCTTACACGACGGTTACTCAGGTGATCAATATCATCCACATCGGTTTTTGAATTAACCAACTCAATAAGGTATTTGATGATAACGATAATGTCTTCTTTTGTTAAGACCTTTGTTTCAGGGGCCACATTAAGTCCCAATTTTTTTATTGATCCTGTAACGTCCAACATCACCCAGGTCATATCTCTTATCCGAGAAGAATAATTTATCAATAATCCCTCTGGCAGTTTCTTCATCGGGTGGTTCAGCATTACGAAGCTGACGATAAATAAACTCAACTGCTTTTTCAGAGTTTGCTGTGTCTTTTTGCAGGGTGTTGAAAATAATTGAAAAATCAGTAGCTGTAGTCTCGTCCCGGTGCAACAAAATGGCTTTTACACCCGAATCTACAATTTCATCAATATGGCTGTTTTCAAGAATCGTTTCTCTGTCAATGATCACCTCAGTTCTTTCGATTGAAACAACTTCACCTGTATCTTCATCCACAAAATCTTCAATCCATGAGCGGACGACCCTTGCGGCTAATCTTCTTCCCAAAACTTTTTTAAGCCCAGTTTTACTTACTTTTACTTCTTCTGCTAAGTTGAATATCTCTAAGATGTCGCGGTCACTTTCATAACCAATAGCTCGCAGGAGGGTGGTAACAGGTAATTTCTTTTTACGATCAATGTAGGCGTACATCACATTGTTGATGTCCGTAGTAAATTCCATCCATGATCCTTTGAATGGAATAATCCTGGCTGAGTACAAAGTAGTTCCATTGGCATGCATGTGCTGGCCAAAGAAAACGCCGGGAGACCTGTGTAATTGCGACACAACAACCCTTTCAGCTCCATTTACAATAAAGGTACCTTTGGGGGTCATGTATGGGATCATTCCAAGATAAACATCCTGAATGATGGTTTCGAAATCTTCGTGTTCGGGGTCGGTACAGTACAGCTTCAGTTTTGCTTTTAGGGGAACACTATACGTTAAACCTCTTTCGATACATTCATCGATGGAATATCGTGGAGGATCAATGAAATAGTCAAGGAATTCCAGTACGAAATTATTTCTGGCGTCGGAAATGGGAAAGTATTCGCTGAATACTTTATACAATCCTTCATCAACCCTGTTTTCAGGATTTGTTTCCAATTGGAAGAAGTCCTGAAACGACTTTACTTGAATGTCCAGAAAATCGGGATAATCAAATTTAATCTTTGTTGCACTGAAATCGATTCTGTTAAATTCGTTGGTAGTAGCCAAGGTTTTTTGATTTTAAAAGGTTCAAATAAAATTAAAAGAACTAAGTGATATAAATAAGGAAATAGACTGTTTCGCATTTTTCAATGCTGAAACAGCCTAATTCCTGCTATAAAATATGGATCCCCTATTTAACTTCAACCTCTGCTCCAGCTTCTTCCAATTGTTTTTGTAAAGCTTCAGCTTCATCCTTAGTTACACCTTCTTTGATTGCTTTAGGTGCTGAGTCAACTAATTCTTTAGCTTCTTTAAGACCTAAACTTGTTAATTCTTTAACCAGTTTAACAACTGCAAGTTTTGATTGTCCGGCAGCTTTTAAGATAACGTCAAAAGCTGTTTGTTCTTCTTCAACTGCAGCATCAGCTCCAGCTGCAGGACCAGCTACGGCAACAGCAGCAGCGGCAGGTTCAATCCCGTATTCGTCTTTTAATATTTGCGCTAATTCATTAACTTCTTTAACAGTTAAGTTTACTAGTTGTTCTGCAAATTCTTTTAATTCAGCCATTTTATACGTGTTTTATAATTTTTAATAATCGATTTACTATTCTTACAATTAATTCGGTTTTTCTGATAAGGTTTTGAGTATCCCAACAAGGGTTTGACCTCCTGATTGTAAACCGCTGATAACATTTTTAGCCGGTGACTGAAGCAATGCGATAATATCCGCAATCAATTCATTCTTCGTCTTGATGTTAACCAGGGCCAGCAGTTGATCATCGCCCAGATAGGTAACTTCCTCTACATATGCTCCTTTTAATATAGGCTTACTTGATGTTCTTCTAAACTCTTGAATGAGTTTTGCAGGTGCATTACCTAAATCGGAAAACATCAATGATGATGGGCCTTTGAGCACTGGATAGAGTTCGTCGAGGTTCTTTTCTGATTTCTCCATTGCTCTTTTGAGCAACGTGTTTTTAACAACGGCCAACTTAATGTCTTTCTTAAAACAGAGCCTCCTTAAATTACTGGTAGCTTCAGCATTTAATTCTGAAATATCAGCAAGATAAATGGTGTTGTTGTTGTTCAATTGCTCTGTTATCGAATCAATAAGTTGATTTTTTCCTCTTTCTCATTGTAAAATTCTTTTACCTTTTTTAATCTGTTAGTGATTATACTGTAACTGATTTAGGTTCGATTTGAATACCAGGGCCCATTGTGCTAGACATGTAAATACTCTTGATATACGTGCCTTTAGCAGCAGCAGGCTTAAAGGCGACAATCGTTTGAACCAATTCTTTTGCATTGTCTACTATTTTGCCATCGTCGAATGATATTTTGGCAACCGATGCATGAATAATTCCAGATTTATCCAACTTTAAAATCTATTTTCCTGCCTTTACATCCTGAACAAACTTTTCCAATTTCCATAGTAACCGTACCACTTTTTTTGGTTGGCATTAATCCCTGGGTCCTAAATTCTTCCCAAAGCACCAACTTTTGCCATAACACTTGGCATGGTAATTACCACATCAACATCTGTCCAGCCACCCTTTATCTTTTGAATGTATTCGTCAAGCCCAACAAAATCAGGCTCCTGCTTTAGCTTCTTCTTCCTTTTCAGGTGTACAACACTAAAACCCTAATGGTTTTGCCTGTCCCGTGAGGGAGGGCTACTGCACCCCGAACCATTTGATTTGCTTTCCGTGGATCACAAGGCGTATATCCAGATCAACTGAGGCATCAAATTTTGTATAGGTGGTTTCTTTAACTATTTTAACCGCCTCGACAACAGGGTATGTAACAGTCTTGTCGTATTTTGCTAAAACTTCTTTCCTTTTTCTAGTTATTTTGGTCATTTTTACCTTTTTTAAATAAGCATATTATAATAAACTCCGTTATGATGCTAAACTGAAGTAGGAAACTTCCTTTAATTCTAATTCCCATGCTTCTGCAGTACCTGCAACCATTCTGTTGCCGATTCAGTAGTAAATGCATTTAGATCTACCATTTTTTGCTTCAGCAATTGTTTTTACCTGGTCCCAGCTAATGGAAGCCACTTTTATCCTGTTTGATTCCGGTGACCCCTTTTGTAATTTAGCTGCTTGTAGCAATTGTACAGCTACCGGTGGAGTTTTAATAATGAATTCAAAGGATTTTGTCCTTGAACACAGTAATTATGACCGGAACTTGTCCGGCTTTGTCCTGTGTACGGGCATTAAATTGCTTACAGAACTCCATGATGTTCACACCTTTTGCTCCCAATGGGACCAACTGGTGGAGATGGGTTTGCAGCACCTCCTTTAATTTGTAATTTGATTAATCCACTTACTTCTTTAGCCATGTTATTTTTTCTACATTAATCAATTATGTTGCTTTGCGTAACAGCCTCTATTTAGATTATTCTTTTTCAACTTGCATGAAACCAAGTTCAAGCGGTGTTTTTCTTCCGAAGATCTTCACCATGACCTTCAGTTTTTTCTTCTCTTCATTAATCTCCTCAATAATTCCGCTAAAACTATTGAATGGCCCATCAATTACAGTAACGCTTTCTCCAACGATATAAGGAACATTTACTTCTTCACCTTGTTCCGCCAATTCATCAACTTTTCCAAGTATTCGGTTAACTTCAACCTGTCGTAATGCATTGGGCTCACCTTTTGTTCCTAAAAATCCGATCACTCCAGGAATGCTTTTAATAATGTGTGGTATTTCGCCAACGATTACAGCTTCAATAAGTATGTAGCCCGGATATAGATTCCGTTCTTTACTTACTTTTTTGCCATTGCGAATTTGGTAAACTTTTTCAATTGGAATCAGTACTTTTGAAATATAATCTTCCAGTTTTAACCGGCTAATTTCATTTTCGAGATACTGCTTAACCTTTTTTTCGTTTCCACTAATCGCCCTGACTACGTACCACTTTTTTATTTGTTCACTCATTCTCTGAAATGTAATATTGTTTATATTATAAGATTTTCATAATAACAACACTACTAGAAATTCTTATAAAACAATTCCAGCAGATTTTGGAATGAAAAATCCATTAAATAAACAATTAATGCGATGATGGGGAAGCAATTGACACAACGATCGCACTGTTTTGAAGTTCGCTCCATGTAGGCCAGGAAACTTTATGAACCAATTCATCATAACTTTACATGGACATAACTGTAATTTTAATTTCGCCATTGAAAATCTAAATTTAGCACGGGTGGTAGGACTTGAACCCACGACATGGTTTTGGAGACCAGAGCTCTACCAACTGAGCTACACCCGTAAATGTAATAATAAAAGAACGATTTTTATTAGCATATAAAGGCATCCCGCAAGAACGGGATACCTTTTATGATTTGTTATGTCCGTTTTTACTATTCTAAGATTTCAAGAACCTGTCCGGCTTGCCCAACTATTGCGTCCACCTTCACGAATAGCAAAGCGTAGGAGTTTTTTGTTCATTGCAATTTCTGCAATTAATTTTACAGTAACTGTTATGTGATCACCTGGCATTACCATTTCAACACCTTCTGGCAATTGCACTTCCCCAGTAACATCGGTTGTCCTGAAATAGAATTGAGGACGATAGTTATTGTGGAATGGAGTATGACGGCCACCTTCTTCTTTTTTCAAAACGTAAACTTCAGCTTTGAATGTAGTGTGTGGAGTAATTGAACCTGGATGGGCAATAACCATACCTCTGCAAATCTCTTTCTTATCAATGCCCCTTAATAAAAGACCAGCATTGTCACCGGCTTCACCTCTGTCAAGAAGCTTCCTGAACATTTCAACTCCTGTACAAACTGATTTCAATTTTTCAGCACCTAATCCTATAATTTCAACGGCATCGCCAACTTTAATTATCCCAGATTCGATTCTGCCTGTTGCAACAGTTCCTCTTCCTGTAATAGAAAATACATCTTCAACAGGCATTAGGAATGGTTTGTCAATGTCACGCTCTGGTAATGGAATCCATGTGTCACAAGCATCCATAAGCTCCCAGATTTTTGGTATCCATTTTTCTTCTTTATTCAAAGCACCTAAAGCTGATCCTTGAATAACAGGAGTATTGTCACCATCAAATTCATAGAAACTGAGTAATTCACGAATTTCCATTTCAACAAGTTCAAGTAGTTCTTCGTCATCTACCATGTCTACTTTGTTCATGAAAACTACCAATTTGGGCACACCTACCTGACGAGCAAGCAAGATGTGTTCACGAGTTTGTGGCATAGGACCGTCAGTTGCCGCTACAACTATTATCGCACCATCCATCTGGGCAGCACCCGTTACCATGTTCTTTACATAGTCAGCGTGACCCGGACAGTCAACGTGTGCATAGTGTCTGTTTGCAGTCTGGTATTCAACGTGCGCAGTATTAATAGTAATACCCCTTTCTCTTTCTTCAGGTGCATTATCAATTTCATCAAATGATTTATAGGTCGCAAAACCTTTATCCTGAAGGTTAATTGTAATAGCAGCGGTTAACGTGGTTTTGCCGTGGTCAACGTGACCAATGGTTCCGATATTAACGTGCGGTTTTGAACGATCAAATGTTTCTTTTGCCATGTTAATTATTGTTTAATAGTATTTACAAATTTACTTTATCCCGGTTAATACAATTTGTTGAGCCATTGACGAGAATTGAACTCGTGACCCCTTCCTTACCAAGGAAGTGCTCTACCCCTGAGCTACAATGGCTTTTTAGAGCGGGAGACCGGGCTCGAACCGGCCACCTACAGCTTGGAAGGCTGTCGCTCTACCTAATGAGCTACTCCCGCAATAAATAGTTTATAGTTCCAGTTTGGAGCTTAATGCCCTTTTATACATTAATATATAAGAACAAAATTTAATGTGTGGGGAGAGGAGGATTCGAACCTCCGAAGGCTTAGCCAACAGATTTACAGTCTGCCCCATTTGACCGCTCTGGTATCTCCCCTACAACTATTTACAAAATGTTAAAGAACTGAGCCAATGGAGGGATTCGAACCCCCGACCGGCTGATTACAAATCAGCTGCTCTGGCCAACTGAGCTACATTGGCAATCTCTATTTCCTTATACAAAAAACAGTCCTTTAAAAAAGGACTGCAAAAGTATAAAACATATTTTTAATAATCAAAGAAAATAAATAAATATTTTTTATCTACTCTTTATTTTGTTTTTATGCTTGGTTAATTGCTTACGTAATGCGTCAACAGCATTGTCTGTAGCCTCTTCAAAAGTCTTGCATTGTTTCTTTGCATAAAGGTCATTTCCCCTGATAATTAACCTTATCTCTGTAATTTTATTTTCAGGTGTTTCAGTATTTTCTACTTTTAAAGTAACTTCACTACCAATAACACCATCATACATACTTCCTAACTTAATAACTTTTTCGTTGATAAAGGCTGTTAGGTTTTTGTCTGCTTTAAAATGCACTGAATTAATGTTTATGTTCATTATATTCTCCTTTCTTTTTAAGCCCTGGGATGGGCTTGTTTGTAAACAGTTTTTAACTTTTCAATAGTATTGTGGGTATAAACTTGCGTTGCTGCTAAATTGGCATGACCTAAAATCTCTTTTATTGCATTCAGGTCGGCTCCGTTGTTGAGCATGTGTGTAGCGAAAGTATGTCTTAGCACGTGAGGACTATTTTTTTGTAATGTAGAAACTTGACTAAGATACATAATAACTAAACGGTACACAAGCTTTTTGTAAATAATTTTACCTTTTTTAGTAACGAAAAAATGATCCTGCTGTGAAATATTACTTTTCTTATTGTCTCTGGCAGATTTATATTGAATGATCATTTTCTTTAAATCATCAGTAAATGGAATTATTCTTTCCTTGTTTCTTTTTCCTACTACTTTAATTTGATTTTTTGCAAGGTCAATATCTTGATCTTTAATATTGATCAGTTCGGAAAGACGCATTCCGGTTGAATAAAAAATACTAATTATCAATCTGTCCCTTATACCTTCAAAGTCATCAGAAAAAACCACCTGATCAAATAAAAAATCCATTTTGTCTTTATCAACAAACTCAGGAAGCTTTTTGTTCGTTTTGGGAGACGTGATTTTTGTCAGCGGATTTATCTTTATTATATCCTCTCTTTGCAGGTATTTATAATAGCTTTTAAGTGTGGAGAGTTTGCGGTTAACAGATCTGGGTGCAATGCCTTCTCCCAATAATTCCACAATCCATGATCGTATCATTTGAAAATTAACCTGGCTTATATTATTAATATTGTAGGAATTCTGCAGGTAATAATAAAATTGATTTAAATCATTATGGTAGGCAACTATGGTGTGAGGTGAGTACCTTTTTTCAAAATTTAAATAATCTATAAACTTCTGAACCAACATTCTCTACATTAAAAGAAGAAACACTTTCCAAAGATAACGAATATCTTTGAAAAATGTTTCTTCCAACAATACCGTGTTAAAATATATTTTTTTAACCCTCTTCTTGCTGCCTCAGGCCCTGTACATAAATGGCCTTAAGTTTTTCTTCCCTTTTAATAATGGAGGGTTTAGTAAATTTTTGCCTTTCACGTAATTCTTTTACAACACCAGTTTTTTCAAACTTTCTCTTGTATTTTTTCAAAGCTCTGTCAATACTTTCGCCTTCTTTAACAGGTACTATAATCATATTGTTCTTTGTTTAAAATTTATAATGTTAAAATGAGGCGCAAAAGTAGTATAATTTAAATTAGTAACAAAATAATTTGATTGAATTATTTTAAAAGTGCTTTATAAATGAACTCAGTCATTCGGGTGTACAAATGAAACGTGGTGTTTTCTCCCGTATAAATTCCATGGTTGCTGTTTGGATAGAACTGCATTTCAAACTGTTTATTGTTCTTAACAAGGGCAGAAACCAGGTCAGTTGAATTCTGGAAATGTACGTTGTCATCAGCAGTTCCGTGAATCAATAGAAAGTCACCTTTAAGCTTTTCGATATGATTTATTGGGGAGTTGGTGCCATAGCCCTCGGGATTTTCTTGAGGTGTTCGCATAAAACGTTCGGTATAAATATTGTCATAATACCTCCAATTCGTAACGGGGGCCACTGCAATTCCCATATTAAAGTACTCCGATCCCAAAGCCAAGCATGATGTCGACATAAATCCCCCATAACTCCAACCCCAAATACCGATTTTTTCAGCATCAATATAATCTAGTGAAGCCAGGTATTTAGCTGTTTCAATTTGGTCAATTGTTTCATATTTCCCAAGTTGCATATAGGTCATCTTCTTAAATTCCTCGCCTCTTCCACCGGTACCTCTATTATCTACTGAAACTATTATTATACCGTTAGCTACAAGCATTTGATACCAACTATCCCTTCGACCCCAACTATTTCTGACAGTTTGAGATCCAGGGCCTCCATAAACATACATCAAAACAGGATATTCTTTCTCGGGATCGAAATTTCCCGGTTTTATCATCCATCCATTTAGTTCAACATTTTCTGATGTCCTAAAACTAAAGAATTCCTTGTTGCTATAACCATATTGTGAAATTGTTTCCTTGAGTTGAGAATTATCGGTGAGAATCCTGACAATTTCACCTTTCGCATTATTTATTGTTATGATCGGTGGCGTATTTGCATCCGAATAACTATTTATATAATACTTAAATTGTTTCCCAAATTGAACATTGTTGTTCCCTTCCAGATTAGAAAGCTTTTCTTTCTTAGTCCCATCCAATTTAATAGAATACAATTCCCTGTTGAGTGGTGAAGATTCTGAGGAAGTTAAATAAATGATATTCTTCTTTTCATCAAAGCCAACCAAAGATTGTACATCCCAATTGCCTTTCGTTATTTGAAAGATGGAAGTATCTGTTATGTTGCATAGGTAAATATGGTTATAACCACTTTGTTCACTAGTCAGAATAAAATTAGTGTTGTTATTTAGAAAAATGAGGTCATCCGTAATCTCAATGTAATATTTATTCTGTTCCTGATAAATAGGTTTACATTCGCCTGTTGCAACATCACCTAAAAAGATTATCAATTCATTCTGCAATCTGTTCATTCGTTGAATGGACAATAAATTTGGATTTTTTGACCATTTTATTCTGGGAATGTATATGTCACTTTCAGTCCCTATATCCATCTCTATGGTTTTTTTGGAAGATAGATTGTAAACCAAAATTTTAATTTCAGAATTGACTTCGCCAGCTTTAGGATACTTGTATTTATAAGTTTCGGGATATAAGTCTCCCCACAACATCATTTGAAATTCTTTGACTTTGCTTTCATCAAATCGATAAAAAGCAATGTTTTGTCCATTTGGTGACCAAAAAAATGCTTTGGTAAAACCGAATTCCTCTTCATAAACCCAATCCGTGCTTCCATTTATTATTTGATTATTCAAGCCATCCCTAGTTATTTGAATTTCTATATTGTTCTCAAGGGTTTTAATAAATAGGTTGTTATCCTGAACAAATGCAACACTTTGGCCGTCAGGAGAAAAACTTGCTAAGCTTTGTTTTTCAGATTCAGAAAGTTTGGACAATTTATCGTTCTCTAAATCAAAGATGTAATAATTTGATTTGCTTGAATGTCGAAAAATACTTTCCTTATCAGTGCCAAAAAGAACTTTCTTTTCATCATCACTTAATTGATAATCAGACATTGATATTGGCAAGGAATCACCATTTGGAATGAGTTGATTGGCAGTTACCAATGTTTTTTTAAGTGTTCCCGTTTTATAGCTATACACATTTAGACTATCATTTTTTAATATAGCGTAGTGCTCTCCATCATTTAAGGATCTAATTCCTCTTATACTCTCAGGATTGAATTTTCCTGACTGGAAGATATCATGCAATGTAATTTGTTTGGCTGGTGTTTGCGCCATTGCGATAGGTACTGAAAAAATAACTGCTATAATAAATAATAAAGTAAGGTTTTTCATAAAGTGATAATCTAATTAAATTTAATCTGGTCAAAAATATAAAACAATATTAATGGTTGGTATATTAAAATGATTTAATAATTTTGCAGCCACATTGGGACGTTAGCTCAGTTGGTTTAGAGCGCTTGCTTGACAGGCAAGAGGTCACAGGTTCGAATCCCGTACGCCCCACAAAAAGCCAGTTGTAATAAACAACCGGCTTTTGTGTTTTAGCCTGTTCTATTCAAACAGGCCTTTCAACCAATAGAGGTATGGTAAAATTAAAAGAGGGCCTTTCCCTATGGAGGATTTAATGATGAGTTTACCTCCTAATAAACGAACTAATTTGTCGCTGACAGCAAGTCCTGAACCTAAGCCGTTCTCGCTAAACAAATCATCATCTTGAATATGGTTATAATTGTCTTTTTTATTTATAAAGTCTTGTCCATTCAATCCAGGGTCGATGCTTTTTACAAAAAATTCTATTGATTTGTGGTCTTTGATTGTATAGCCAAATTCAATGGTTTTTTTTGTCGAACCATAAATATTGGTTTCAATCAGGTTGATAAGAATTCGTTTGAGCTTTTCCGAGTCTGTAAAAAATTTCTCTGCACTTTGGGATTCTATCAGATTCAATGCAATTGATTCGTTTGGATTGTAATAATTATCATTAGTAAAATGGTCATAAACATCCTTAAGGATTTCATTAATACTACAAAAGTTCATATTTAATTTAATATTGTCAGATTCTACTTTTGCTGCATTAAGTATATTGTCAATTAATCGTAATAATAGACGGCTATTCTTATTGATCTCATCGATAAAAAAACTTTTCTGATCTTGATTATAATTTGGGTCATTTAGCAAGTTAGAAAAACCCACAATGACATTCATTGGGGTTCTGATCTCGTGAGATACATTAGCTAAAAAGGAATATTTTAATTTATTTACTTCTTCACTTTTTAAAGCTAATTCACCCTGGATTTCAGAAATTCTATTTTGTAATTCCGTGTAGGATAGTTTTTTATTCATTTAATACCCCGAATGATTACGTGAAATCTTATTATTATCCGTTAATTAATTCTCAAAAAAGTAAAAAGGTTACCCTGTTTTTCTATTTTTTCTTTTTCTTAAAGGAATATTTTGTTTGGTATTAAGGATTGATAAAAAAGTTGTCAAAGGTTAAAACATTAAAACTCGAAGGTGTTGAAAATGATTAAGTTTCATTTGTGAAACACCTGTTCCAATCCATGGGAAAGGTGAATTGAAAATCATCATCAGTATTCATCTGTTTTGATTTGGCTTTTGACTGATTTATATATGATAATTAATGCGATCTTAATTTTTTCTTCTTTTTTACATAGGGAGTATGATTTTTTTTGAAAAAATATTCCCAAATTGATTTTTTGTTTTATATTTGGAAATTATTTTATTTTTGCATTTTTAATTTAAAATAGAGATTTTATGAAGAAGAAGAACTTTGTCGCCATTCTTATGGTGATGTTTGCTATTGTAGTATCCTCAAATTTGTTTGCCCAATCAGACACTTCCGGGCAAGATGTTCAAAGCGCTAATAACACGACAGTTGAAGGGGGTGGTATTGTTGACCGGACTTCAGCCGATGTAAATGGTGTTTTTGTACCCGATTGATTTTTTTTGGGAATTGAGGATCTATTTGTTTATATTTATGAGGTTCCTTGTGAAAATTGTAGCTTAAAATTTAAGCTGCTTATACTCCACAGAATCTAAATTATTATCCATAATCTGATAAATCTCATAAATGTAATTTAGTTGTTGCTTTTGTTTATAAAGTTTAATTGATTGAATTTTGTAATTTAAGGATTGCGAGATAATGATCAATTGGAATAGTGTTTAGAAACTACGCTATTGCTTAGGCATGTATGTTATTATGATGGCTGTGGTAGCAGTATTTTGTTTTATACTGTCTAAACATGAGTTTTACGTCAATGTTAATGGTCTGAAGAAAATTGTAGAGGGTTTGAAAGAATACCCTCTTTTTTTTAACCATTTTTGATTTCTTTAGTATAAGTGAATAATAATTCATTAAAAGCGCACGAAAAACTATTTTTTTTGATTACTAGAATTCTAAAAATATTTTCACTCACGATTTGTCATATACTGATATTTTTTTCTTCTGATAGTACAATTGCTTCTCAGAATGACAATCTAAATCAGAACTCCCCTAATATTCAGATTGCTGATCATTTTTATGATGATTTAAATTATGATAGTGCGATAGTTTATTATAAGATTGCTTCGCATGTTATGGAACAAGAGCAAAAGTGGACCAAATATACCGATTGTCTGGTAAATATCTCAAAATCTTATTTAGAGCTTAATAATTTCGATTCTGCTTTTTTTTATGCCAAGAGAGCCAATGGTATATTGATTTCAAAACTAAATAATGATCTTATAATAGCTGCTGAGATAGACTATTTATTAGGGACAATTCATGGTAGAAATGGGGAAATTGATTTATCTGAGAATTTTTATTTTTGCGCACTTGAAAAGTGCCGGGAAGTTCAATATGATAGCTTGGAGGCAGTTATAGGTAAGGCTATTGGAAATGTTAGCTTTTCGAAAGGGAATTACGACAAAGCATTGCAGTACTACCAGGATGCTTTGAATGTTGAAAAATCGAGATCAAATCCATCTGATTTACTGATAGCTTCATTAATTCAGAACGTCGGTATTATATATTCTTTAATTGGAAAATATGAACTTGCCGGTGAATTCTTTGAGCGCTCGATGGTACTTAAGGAGAAATTACTGGAAAATGATGACCCACATTTGGCCAATGTTTATATAAATTTTGGAAGGTTCCAAACAGTACTGGGTAACAATCAAGAAGGCTTTGTTTTATTTAGACAAAGCAGAGAAGACTTTTCTACTCAACCTTTGGGCCTGAATATCCCGGACTTGCCTCAGTTTTTTTTAATAAAGGGTCAATATACCTTATTAATAGTGATTATGATAAAGCATTGGATTATCATGAGAAGGCGATTGAGCTGTATCGTAAAATGCGAAAAGCTGATGACTATATTTTTGGATCCCTATATATGAATATTGGTATTATTTATGAAAACTATAAGCAATTTGAAAAAGCAATAGAATATTATAAAAAGGGATTTGAATTTGATCTTCAGCCAGATACATACATAAGGGCTATTAGTAATTTGGCTTCCTGTTATAATTTGATGGAGGATTATGAAAATTCTGAATTGAATTATTTATATGCTATTAGTGAATCTGAAAAGTATTTCGGGAAGAATAATTTTCTAACTTCAAATATGTATATTAATTATGGAATATTTTGTGACAACTTAGGAAAACCTGACGAAGCCTTAAAGTATCTTCAAGATTCCTATTCCATTAATACAAAGATTAAGGGTCTTTCTGAAAGCTTTTTAGCCAATAATTTAACCCAACTTGGCATTCATTATTCCAGGCGAAAGAACTACCCTGTTGCACTGGAATATTTTCAATTGGCATTAATTTCTGTTATTGAAACATTTCATGAAGGCGATATTTATAAAAATCCTGGATATCAGGAATTGTATGTTGATTTGAGCCTTTTTAACACTTTGTATTCAAAAATCCCAAACTTTATATGAGTATTACTTGAACGAAACTCAAAATGTTGAAGATCTGATTGCTGCTAATGAGACTGCACTTTTAACAGTAAAATTAAATGAGATGATCAAATCATCTTTTGGTGCGGAAAATACTAAGCTAATATTTACTTCGAGAGCAAATGATCTGTATAACCTTGCGGTGATAACTTCTGTTGAGCTATATAAACTGACTGGTGAGCATGCCTACTATGATGTTAGCTTTAGGTTATCTGAACAAAGTAAAGGTGCGGTGCTATTATCCTCAATCAGGGAGTTGGAGGCCATTGAAATTGGAAATATTCCCGAAGAAATCAGAAATGAGGAAAATGCTTTGAAAAGTGCTCTTTCCTCGTATAAGAAACTTATACTTGATGAGATTCAAAAGGAGGCTCCTGACAGCAGTAAACTCGTAATATGGAAAAATGCTGTATTTGCAAAATCTCTAAAATATGATAGTTTGGTTAAATCTATTGAGGAAAATTTTCCGGATTATTTCAATTTGAAATATAGCAATGAAACCGTTGAAATCAATCAAGTACAAGATCGTTTAGCAAAAAAGGATTTGTTAATAGAATATAAAATTGCGGATTCTAATCTAATTATTTTCTGTCTGTCCAAAGATTCAGCCTACTTAATCAGGACTAAACTTAATGACAACTTTACTGAAAAAGTGGAAGACTATGTTAGTTTTATCAATAAGTTTCCATTGGTTTCAAATATCTCTGCTGTTTTTAATGACTTTGCCAGTACCAGCCATGAACTTTATAATATTCTTATCGGGCCGATTGATAATATTAACCAGTATTCGAAATTAATTATTGTCCCTGATGATATCCTTGGCTATATGACGTTTGAGGCTCTGGTTCAGAAAGAGTTCGAGGGTGAAAAAGCCAATTATCATGGACTGGATTATCTGATAAGAGACTTTACAGTTTCGTATTCAAATTCTGCAACCATATTACTGCATAAAATTAGTAATGGGAAAAAGCCAGGAAATCTTTTAGCGATGGCACCAAATTACAACTTCAAGAATACCGATACAATCAATACATCAATTAATCTTCGTGATCTTTCTCGGTATTTGAATCCCCTGGAATACACTTTGGATGAAGTGAAAAATATAAGTTCTGTTTTTGATGGGCAATTGTTGATTGAAGGAGATGCTACTGAAAGAAATTTTAAGAATGAGGCTAGCAAGTATGGTATTCTTCATTTTGCTATGCATACGATTATTAATGATGAGGACCCCCTTACTTCTAAACTTGTGTTCTCTCTCAATAATGATACACTTGAAGATGGTTTCCTAAATACTTACGAAATTTACAACCTTAACCTTAATGCAGAACTGGCTGTTTTAAGTGCTTGTAAAACTGGATTTGGAAAGCTGAGCAAAGGAGAAGGAATAATGAGTTTGGCAAGGGGGTTTTTATATGCCGGTGTTCCTGGTATTGTGATGACTTTATGGGAAGTTGAAGACATTTCCAGTTCAATTATTATGACAGACTTTTATAAGTTGCTTAAAGAAGGGTATCATAAAGATGAAGCTCTCCGTGAAGCAAAATTGCTTTATTTGGAATCGGCTAATCAACTTAACTCACATCCTTATTTTTGGGCTGCTTATGTTCAGATAGGGGATGATTCTCCAGTTGGCCAAAGTTCAAAGATGTTTTATTTGATTCTTGGTATAGCTGCTATATTACTGATAGGGGTGGGTTTTTATATCTTTAGAAGAAGGAAAAAAATATAGGATATTGTATAGCCTCTCCGCTATACTATTTGTATTTATCCCACAAGTTTTCTTTGCTGACTTCCTCTCAACATCCTGCAATTGCATAAATAAAAGTTCCAAGATTATTAACAATCCTCGAAATGATTAATAGTTTTTAAGTTAGGATTAAAGAAAAAAGAGTAATTGAATTAGAATTCAATTACTCTTTTTTCTTAACAATTGCAATCGTTTACATTAAACTATACTTAGTTGATGTATTGTAAAATATCCTTGGCTTGTCCTGCGTAGTAACTTTCGCTGGATGCTATTTTGTCAAATTGATCAATCGCTTCTTTCTTTTGATTGTTCATTAAGAATATTAATCCCCTATACCATTCAGCTTGCTCAACAAATAAATTGTCGTTGTCGGAAATAACTCTATCAAACGAATTTATTGCGTCTTCGTAATTTTCCAGTTCAATATAGCATATTCCCGAATAAAATTTTGCAGTAATTTGATTGTCTAATGAATTGAAATATTTTAATGCATTGTTGTAGTCATTCTGTTTGTAATATCTGAAAGCTTCTTTTAGCGCATCATCTGAATTTACTTCGACCGATCTCACTTGCATGATAGGGTGTGCTGGTTTGTAATATTTTGTAACCAGTTTTTCGGTAGAATAGGGTTTGTTGGACAAGATATACCATAAACCTCCTGCTACCAGAATAAGGGCAAAGGAAGCTGCTGCAAGGTGCCATGTTTTAAGCAAATCTTTCCGTAATCCCAGGAATGGATAATTAGCCGCATATCGGTTTTTTTGATCATCCAACAATGATCTGAGTTCCATAAATCCTTTGTCCTGTATCGCTTGGTTTACTTCAAGCCTGAACTTGATTTCATTAGCAATATCCAGGTTGTTTTCCTTTTCAGAAAGAAAAATGTTTAATTCGGATTCCGATAAATTTCCATCAAGAAAATCTTCTATTTGTTTCGATTTATTCATCATTTTTTGGTTTGTTCAGGTTTATTAATGTAAAATTTAATAAATGTCGTTGAATCTGGGATCGCTTTTAATGCTCGCAACCAATTTTTCCTTGCACTGATGTTTCCGCTTTTTTACATATGCATCACTTTTGAGTCCTAAAATTCTTGCAATTTCCTGTAGTTTGATTTTTGCTAAAAAAAGTTCAAGAATTTTTTGGCAATTATAACTCAACTTTTTAAAGTGATCCTGATAAATTTTATATCGTTCATTCGAGAATTGAATGCTTGTTATATCATCATCAAGTTCGATAAACCGGACTGAGTCTTCCATGAACATCTTTGTTAATTTTTTTTGTTCAAGTTGTTTTAACCAAAGCAATCGACAGACTGAAAATAAATAAGTATTGAAAGAACAATTTAGTGTGAGCTTTTCTTTTTTTGCCTTCTGATAAATCACTAATACAGCGTCTTGATAGACATCCTGGGCATCTTCTTCGGTGCCGCTGTTCTGAAGTATAAAAACCTTAATCTGATAAAAAAAGTTTTCATAAATATAATCAAGAACATTAGTGTCTCTACTTTGAAGGCCTTCTATTATTTCCTCTGCTGTAATATCCCGCACTATTCAATGGTTAATTCTAAAATCTGCAAAAAGGTAACCCTGTTTTGCAAACTTTTTTGTAATACTTATTATTTATTTCTCAATTCACACTTAATTCTACGCAAAAATACCAATTATGCTTAATAAATCACATTCTATTTAAACAAAAAAAGGTACGTGCTTTTAAAGGGACGTACCTTTCTTTTTATGAAACCCAAATTCGCTATTTATGAAATATTTTACTGGTTTTAATAGGGGGAGAAACAGTTATTTCAGCTACTCCCGATACATTTCCTACACAACCCGAAACGTTTTTAATAGATACCAAAGTAAAAGAATGTAACTCCGGAGGATTTGATAGTGACCTCGTTTCAATATTAAACGGGCTGGACTCAATCCCTTTTATACTTATATCAGTTGTCCCATCATTGTATTCAATATCCCAGGGAGCTGTACCGGTGAGGTCAACCTTGATTTTATTGGTGCCGGTATTTCCATCGAAAAGGGTATCGCTACCGCTAATTATTGCCGTTGGTACAGGATATTTTATTACTTTTAGAACCACTGTATCTCCTGAACGTCCATATTTATTGGTTTCAACAACTTTAACATATTCTTCGGTCATTACTTCCGAATTGAGCCATTCAATCATAACACTATCATTTTTGGTATCAACACCATAAATGGGAGTTCCACCTTTGCTTATTGACCAATGATAAGAAGAACCAGGTGTTTTTATTACTTTGTAAAATTCATTTGAACCGGCACATACAGTATCTGTTGGAATATCCGATTGAGATTTTACTCCACCTGCAAGAACAATTAACCCGGCTGCGACAATAACTTTAAGAGATCTGAATAGTTTCATTTTAATATCTATTTTGTTTTTAATTATTTATTTCGTTTTTACAGATTCTATTACGTAAATCTTGGCAAATGGTTTTAATAAATATTAAAACTTTTCAATTTTTTTTGAATCGAAATCAGGTTTTGTAAAATTCAGAAGATAAGGAGTTTCTAAAACATATCCAGCTTAAGGATAATTAATTCCAGACGCCATTGATTTTGGCATTACAAAAGGCACATTTCCCATTTAAGATATGAAAGCCATTTATACGGTATCCTATACGGTTGATAACTATTTTATTGCATTTTGGGCAATAGGTGTTTGATGCATCTGATCCCGGAACATTTCCAATGTAAACATACTTTAATCCTGCATTTATTGCTATTTGTCTGGCATTGTTAAGAGTGGAGATTGGTGTGGCCGACAAATGCGACAATTTGTACAAAGGGCTAAAGCGACTAAAATGAAGTGGGTACTCTGCAAAACCATTTACCAATAACCAGTCACACATCTTTTTGATCATATCCATATCATCTGTCCAACTGGGAACAACAAGGTTTGTTATTTCGAGCCAAGCACTTTCTTCTTTTAGTATTTTAAGGGTGTTTAATACAGGCTCAAGTTTGCCGGCATTCAGCATCTCGTATATTTCATTGCTGAACGACTTGAGGTCAATGTTTGCCGCATCTATAATTTTGCACCACTCGCGTAAAGGTCTTTCATTGATGTATCCTGCTGATACAAGGATGTTCTTCACATTGTTTTCTTTCGCTATTATGGCAGAATCATATACATATTCGTAAAAAACTATTGGGTCGGTGTATGTGTAAGCAATGGATTTGCAATTATTGGATAAACATTGATTAACCACTTCTTGTGGGAAAAGTTCGTAATTCCGGGTCTTTTTGGGGCTGGTTTGAGAGATTTCCCAGTTTTGGCAATTCAAGCATGCAAGGTTGCATCCCGCAGTTGCAATTGAAAAGGTATCTGTTCCCGGCTGAAAATGATACAAGGGTTTTTTCTCAACCGGGTCAATGTGAATTGCGCAAGGGTTTCCGTAAGCAAAGCAAAACAATTTGCCCTTAATATTTACTCTTGTCCGACATTCACCTTCTTCATTTTCTTTAATCTTGCACTCATTCGGGCACAATTGGCATTTTAATCCCTTGGGTGTATTAATATAATACTTCGCTTCAACAGTATGTTTGTCAATTTCAGGAGGAAGAACAGTCGGGCTAAAATTGAAATATCCATTCATTCCTTTTGTTTGGTAACCTAAAGGTGAAAATCCACAACCTATGACGCCGGCAGCCAAAGCAGCCTGCTTTATAAACTCCCGTTTGGTTAATTTCTCATGGCCCATTTCAAATAGCTTATTTTACAAATATAGAACTATTTGCGGTTTGTTAAGCGGATAAGAATTAGTAAACCTGCAATAATATTCAGAATTCCTATTATCAATGAAACTTTGATCAGGCCAATAAGGGGTATTAAAATAGCCGTAACGGTAATTGCTCCAACTGCAGCTCCTAAAAGTTCAGCACTATAGGAATTCGCTGCAATTTCAGATATGAAAGTAGCTCTTATTTTAGAAGCAAGTGAAAACTGGATACCGGTGAAGATGCCAATTGACATTATCAAAAAGATAAATACAAAATGGATTATCACTCCATTTAGAACATAATACTGTAAGGCATAAAGAATCAATGGTACCGGAATAGAAAGTATTCCAATCAAATATTGGATCAAGCTATATGTTTTGGAGTTTATTGCTATTTTTTTAATCAAATAATAGGATCCGATGGCGAGACCTGCCATGAAAACGGTAATTAGTATTCCCATCATATGATAGATGTAGCCGTATATCACCTGAAATCCTATTATCAAAATAACTTCAATAGCAGTAGAAGAAATACCGGTTACAAACAATCCAAAATTGATAGTGTGCATCCTTGAAACAATGACTAATATAGGGATCAGGATTAATAGTCCTAGTAGGTAAATCCATTTATTGAAATAACTTAGCCAGTACTTGAGATGAAGGAAATAAGCTATGGGTTTGAAATCATAGTTGATATCGCCTTCATTTGAGATGGTTTCTGCAATTTGCTTCCCCCTTTCTGTAATTCGGTAATCATTCAGATAATTCTTGTTGACGTAGGAGGAATTTATTGTCCTAAGGCTGATAAGATTGGTAATAGCAAAAGATAAATTTTGGTCAGAAGCAATAAAATAATTGCGCTCTCCTTGAACAATAATCACATTTTTAAAAACAAGTTTCAACGTAGCCATAAGGGATGCATTTATTTTGGCCGCTTCATCTGAAACATAATTGGATGTGGATTTTAAACTTGTTGATATGACTGCATCTTCACTTAAACGGGTTTTTAGCAATTCGAAAAACTCAAGTGTGTAATATCGGTTCAATTGTATATTTTCTGGGTCAGAAACATGAAGCAGGGCAACATCGTATTTTTTTTCATTTTCCCTCAGAAATTTTCTGGCATCCGAATTTATTATCTTAATTCTATCATCTTTAAAAAGGTTTTCTGTGTATTTTTCCCCAACCTTCAATACAACTGGGTTTAGTTCAATATAATCCAATTCATGGATATGGTACTTTAAGATTTCAGCCAGTGTTCCGGTATAACCTCCGGATATCAACAATACGTTTTCCGGTTTTTCATGCTGAACCATTGCATAATGCACGGTCTCTTCCTTAGTGATTATGTCATCCGAATTGAAGGTGGGAATTCCGTTTTCATAAAAATTATATTGGTTATTTTGTTTGGTGATGATCACCTTTCCAAAGGGGGTTTCGTTGTGGTATACGATTTCATGCCCAGGATAAATAAATTGCTGTACCCTCAAGTCAAGATTGCTAAAAATCAACAGTATTGTTATGGCTATAGTTCCCGTTGTGAGTATGAAGGATAAATGTTTTTTGTCAAGAATGTAAATGTTAAGTGCTGCTATGAAAAAGTTGAGCATCAAAAGAATGGTTAGGCTGTAAAATGTTTTAAGAATAAATATAAAGATAAAATTGAACAGCAGTCCGCCGATGATGCTTCCAAACGCTTCCAGTGAATAAACTTGATTGATGACATTTGATTTTGTGACAGCCGATAAAAGGGAACTGACAATGGTGAATAGTGAGCCCGATATCAGGCAAAAAGGCAACAGCAAGAAAATCGAACCGATGGTAATATCCATTAGTGCAATCATTTTGCCCGGAGGGTACATATCAAATTTCAGGAAATAAAGCAGGTATACAGACATAATTGGCAGTATCCCCATCAGCAATTGGGAAATGATCAGATAGTCGAATTTAATTTCAAACGATTTAAAAAACTTCCCAAGATATGCCCCCAGTGCGGTTAATAACATCCAATTTGCAAGAAGGACTCCCACAACCAATTCATTGCCACTAAATACAGAGAGAAATTCCCTGATGATAATTATTTGGGTCACAATAGCAGTAAAACCCAGTATGATCAATGAATATTTAAGATTATCCTCGGTTTTACGGAACATTTGTAAATTTGTTTAGGGTTTTCAAAATTAATCAATTATGAACAAATATAAATTCCTGCTGGTTTTTTCTCTTGATTTTTTTAAATCAATATTGTTCTTCGCAAATTGATATTAAAACCGAGAATAAAGTTAATAACAGACAGGCTGCTTTTGCAGGACAATTCTATCCTGATGACATAAATGAACTAACTGCAATGCTTTCTAAATTGTTTTCTGATGCAGGGCAAAGAAAACTTGAAAATGTCAGGGCTGTAATTTCACCTCACGCCGGGTATGTATTCTCAGGTGCTGTTGCTGCAACAAGTTTTAACCAAATTGATCCGGGTAAAAAATACGAGAATGTTTATGTCGTAGCTTCAAGCCATAGGGCCTATTACGATGGAGCTTCCATCTATTCCATTGGTAATTATATAACACCCTTGGGAGAAGTGAAGGTAAACATGGAGTTGGCGAATCAGTTGATTGATGAAAGTGACTATTTTGGGTATGTTCCGAAAGCTCATATTGGGGAGCATAGTCTTGAAGTGCAGCTACCCTTTTTGCAATATTTATTGAAGGAGGATTTTCAGATTGTGCCCATTGTTATCGGGACACAATCCGAAAATGATTGCAGGGAAATGGCCAACGTATTAAAGCCTTTTTTCAACGAAAATAACTTGTTTGTGATCAGTAGCGATTTTTCGCACTATCCGACTTATGAAGATGCCACTAATTACGATGTAAAATCAGCGGTTGCCATTGTCTCAAACAAGCCTGATGAATTTATGTCTGCAATAAATGACAAGTCAGATGACAGGGTTCCAGGCCTTGCTACAAGGGCCTGTGGTTGGAGTTCGGTTTTGACATTGCTTTATATCACACAAGAGAAACCGGATATTGAATATGCCCATTTACTCTATCAGAATTCCGGGGATTCTGAATATGGTGATAAAAACAGGGTTGTGGGTTACAATTCTATTGTTGTATTCGAAAATGATCAAAAGGAAGTTAATTTTTTACTTTCTGAAAAAGACAAAAAGGTTCTTTTGGAATTAGCAAGAGAAACAGTTGAGAGTATTGTAAAAGGAAATGCACTTCCTGCTTTAGAACCAGTCGAATATTCAACATCCCTAAAAACGAAATGTGGTGCATTCGTCACCTTGAATAAGAACCACAGATTACGTGGTTGTATAGGCCGCTTTAATCCAGAGCAACCTCTTTATGAAGTGGTTCAGCAAATGGCCATAGCTTCTGCTACACAGGATCGCAGGTTCATACCAGTGACGGTAGCTGAACTTAAAGACATACAGATTGAACTATCCGTTTTAACCCCAATGAGAAAAATTGAATCCATCGATGAAATTGAACTTGGGAAGCATGGAATATATATTGAAAAGGGAAATTCTTCCGGTACATTTCTTCCGCAGGTTGCTTCGGAAACAGGTTGGACTCTTGAGGAGTTTCTCGGGCATTGCGCCAGGGACAAAGCAGGTTTAAATTGGGATGGATGGAAATATGCCGACATTTATATTTTCGAGGCCGAAGTATTTGGTGAAAATGATTTTAGATAGCTAACCGTATCCCTTAAACCTTATTCAGCATTCGGGTCATTCGGTTGTTCACTTCCAAAGCAAGCACTTCAAGTGCTGGATTGCCTATCTGGCTCATCAGGTTTTTGGCATCCATAATGGCAACTTCGATGTTGCCATGTCCCTGGTCAATTACAATTACATTGCAAGGCAGAAGAGCTCCTATTTTATCTTCAGCCTGGAAAGCCCGAATGGCCAGATGGGGATTGCAGGCACCAAGGATCACATACCTCTTGTAATCAATATCCAACTTTTTCTTCAGGGTGTCTCTTACATCAATCTGTGTAAGGATGCCGAAGCCTTCTTCCTTTAGCAGGTCCGTTACTTTGTTGATCGTTTCCTGAAATTTGGCATGAACAGTTTTACTGATATAGTACTGCATTTTTTTAGGGTTTTGGTTAGGTATCTATTTTCCGGTTTAATTCATCTTCTTTCTTGCGTAAAATTTCCAATTCCTTTTCTTCGTTTTTGCTAAGTTTTTTTCGGGATTGCTTATCCTCAAGTTCAATGATTTTCATTGATATTCCGTAGCGCTGCTTTTTTAACTTGTCAATTAGTTTCACGCCATAAAAATAAGAAAAAATTAGAAATTCAAAACGGGCTGTTTTAATCAGGTCTTCCTGATAGCTGAAATCAATGGGTAGAAGGAAATATGAGTAGACTTAATAAGCATATCTATCTAAATTAAAAACCAGTTCTCTTTCTAAGCTGATTTCAGCAGGAGTAACTTTTGCCAACATCGGAATGATTTCAACGCCGCTTTCATATGCTTTTACCAGTGTTGCCGAATACTCAGGATCAATATCCCATGCCGGGCCAAAAATGTCAACATCTCCACGCTGAATTACGAAAAGCATCACAGCGCGCATTCCCTCTTTTTTTACGTCGATTAATGTCTCCAGGTGTTTCTGTCCGCGTGTTGTTCGGGCATCAGGAAAACGGGCATAGCCATCAACTTTCATGGTGACATTCTTGACTTCAACAAAACATTTTTCATTTTCTTTTTCGGCATACAAATCAAAGCGACTATCACTAAAGGTAACTTCCCTGCTAACTTTTGAATAGCCTTTCAATTTATCAATGGTTCCGTTTCTTATTGCTTCATATGCTAATTTGTTAGGGATGCTGGTGTTTATTCCAACCCAACCATTATTGATGTAAATCATTTCCCAGGTGAATTTCGTTTTTCGATTTGGGTCATCAACAGGTGAGAGGTAAACAGGTGCACCTTCTTCAAGGCAACTCTTCATTGTTCCGGAGTTGGTGCAATGTGCAGTTACAACTGTTCCGTCATTTAATTCAACATCAGCCAGAAAGCGCTTATAGCGTCTAATTAATTTACCCGGGACTAAGTCTGATTCGAACCTCACTCCACTTACTTTTTAGTAACAAATTCAAAAAAACTCAAATTTCATTATCCTTAACTTTTGGGAGTTTGGATTTTAAAGTATTGGAATTTAATCGTTTTTTGCAACTTTTCCTATGAGTTTTGATTTAATCAGATATTAATTTTTGCTATCTTTTCATGCACCTCATTTAGCTGCATAACAGCAGCAGAACCGTACCAGGGGTGAAGCTCCATTACAAGCCTGCCGGCCTGTATTGCCGGATCGGTTGCCGTTAATGCTTCCGCTTCTTCAACCGTTGTTACATTAAAAATGTAAATTCCCCTGATCTCTCCGTTATCCATAAAAGGCCCGGCCAATACCAACGTGCCTTCATTGGCCATGCGAACTATATTATCGAGGTGCGCACGTTGCAGTTGCGCAGCAGCTGCCGAATCATGGTTCCGGTTCGGGCCTCTTTTCAGGAATGCCATCACATATTGTTTCATCCCATAATCATCAGCACCAAGCTTTTTTGCAAGCAATGAATCATACGCTGTCACTTCCGCCTGTTCAATGGAATTCCCTTGATGTGAATTGCGATTGCATCCAATCAAAAAGGAGGTGAAAATCAAAATGTACAGAACATTTTTCATATGTATGCTTTGCGTTATTAAATAATCACAATTTACTTTTCTTCTTTTTTCTTATCGGCAATTTTTTTCAGAATTTCATCCTGTATAGCTTTTGTAACAGGCATATAATTAAAAAATTCCATAGCATAATTTGCCCTGCCACTGGTAACATTTCTCAATTGAGTAGCATAACCGAACATTTCCATCAGTGGAACAAACCCATTGAGTTTTTGAGCTCCCTTTCTGTGCCTTCTCATCGATTCAATTTTCCCACGTCTTTTGTTCAGGTCGCCGACTACATTTCCAATATAATCATCAGGTGTATTGATCTCGATTTTCATGATGGGCTCCAGCAAAACAGGGTTGCCTTTCATAAAGCCATTTTTGAAACAAATGGAGGCGCATGTCTGGAATGCCATGTCTGAGGAGTCAACCGGATGGTGGCTTCCATCGTGAAGCACTACTTTTACATCTACCACGGGGAATCCTGCCAAAACCCCTTTGCTTAGGGTTTTCAACACACCTTTGTTAACCGAAGGTATGAACTCATTAGGAATAACTCCTCCCTTGATGTGGTTGACAAATTCGTAGCCATTGCCACTGTTGGGTTCAAGGCGCATAACCGTTTGAGCAAACTGTCCTTTTCCACCCGATTGCTTGCTGTGCTTGTAACTGCTTTCAATTTCTGTGGTTATTGTCTCGCGCAAAGCAACGGCAGGTTCACCCACAACAACTTCAACGCCGAATTCGTGCTTGAGCCTGTCAACCATGATTTCCAGGTGCAACTCTCCCATTCCAGAAATTACCGTTTCTTCAGTTTCTTCATCAAAGCGAATATTGAATGAAGGATCCTCATTGGAAAGTTTAGCCAAAGCTTCTCCCAGCCTGGATTGATCCTTACGCTTTTCCGGATTGATCTTTAATTCAATTACGGTAGGTGGTATATGAATATTTTCCAGGAAAAGAGGATGGTCTTTATCGCAAAGTGTATCGCCCGTTTTGGTAAACTTCATTCCGATCAAGGCAACGATGTCGCCAGGGCCGGCACTGATCTCCTCCCTGTCTTTAGCATGGATTTTAAAAATCCGGCCAATCCTTTCCGGTTTGTTTTTCGTGGAGTTAATAATGGGCATACCGCTTTCTAACGATCCGGAGAAGATACGAATGAAGGTCTGCTGCCCAACATAAGGATCGTGGATCAGTTTGAATGCGAGTGCGGAAAACGGATCTTTGCAGATGGGTTCCGGGTGTGGGTTTTTCTTCATCGTCTACATCAATTCCGACGACAGCGCCTATATCAATAGGAGAGGGGAGGTAGTCAATAACAGCATCCAGCAGCAGTTGAATGCCTTTGTTTTTATAGGCAGCTCCACAAAAAACAGGTGTGATGATTAAGTTTTAAAGCGCTCTTCGCGCAACTTTTTTTAATAATTCATTTGGGATTTCCTGTTCTTCAAGGTAAAGGTCCAAGCTCATCATCAAACTCTGCAATCTTCTCAACAATATCTTCACGCGCTTTCATGCACTGTGCTTTATACTCTTCAGGAACATCGGTTTCGGTACGCTCAAATTCGTTAAATATGTAAGCCTTCTTTTCAATGACATCAATTACACCTTTGAAGTCATCTTCAGCTCCAATGGGAAGTTGAAATGGAAGTGCGTTGGCATCCATAGGTATTCGTTCATCTGTCCGACGACATCCATAAATTCAGCCCCTGTGCGATCCATTTTATTAATGAATGCAATCCTCGGTACACGGTACCCGTCGGCCTGGTTCCATACGGTTTCACTCTGTGGCTCAACACCTCCCACAGCACAGAACAATGCAACCATGCCATCAATTACCCGAAGAGAACGTTCAACTTCAATTGTGAAATCAACGTGGCCGGGAGTGTCAATAATATTAATTTGAGATTCTTTCCAGTTGCAAGTAATTGCCGCTGAAGCAATGGTAATTCCACGCTCCTGTTCTTGCTTCATAAAGTCCATCGTAGCCTGTCCATCATGCACTTCGCCAACTTTTCGGGTGACTCCGGTGTAAAATAGTATCCTTTCGGTTACGGTTGTTTTTCCTGCATCAATATGAGCTGCAATTCCAATATTTCTAAGTTTAGTGAGTGTCATAATATGTTTTTGTTTTAAGGCTGACCAAAAAGTTTCAACCTTTTGTTTTATAAGTCATTAAATCAATAAAAAAATAATTTACCAAGGGAAATCTTGTAGGAAAGATTTTTGGGGTGCAAAAGTAGAATTAATTTAAATAATAGTGACTATTTTTCTGAAATTATTTTGATTCATTCTAAGAAAGGTACCTGGCAACAATGGGCATTCTTCGTCCCATACCGAATGCTTTGGGTGAAACCCGCAAAATCGGCGGGGTTTGGTAGCGTTTGTATTCGTTTGTATTCACCAGTTTTAATGTTTTTCTTACAAGGCTCTTCATCAAATCCCATTTGAATTATTTCATTCGGCCCCTGGCGTTTTTCAATATACTGGTATAAGATGGCATCCAGAATTACGTAATCGGGTAAAGAATCCGAATCTTTCTGATCATATCTCAATTCCGCTGATGGGGGCTTTTTTTAGGGTGTTTTCAGGGATCAATTCACCATCTTTGTTTATAAATCTTGCCAAGTCAAAAACTTCTGTTTTATAAACATCTCCCAAGACAGATAAACCCCCGTTCATATCGCCGCACAACGTTCCATACCCAACACTGCTTCACTTTTGTTGGAAGTATTTAAAAGGATATATCCAAAACTTATTTGACAAAGCCATCAGGATAACTCCGCGCGTTCGGGCTTGCAGGTTCTCTTCAGCCAAACCGAACGGGAGGCCTTCAAAACTTGGTTTTAGAACTTCTTCAAAACTGCCAAAAGGTTTTTCGATGCTGATGATGTCGAACGAAATGTTCAGGTTCTCTGCCAGTTCACGGGCATCATCGATGGAATGTTGAGATGAAAAACGGGATGGGAGGAGTATTGCTTTCACATTTTTGTTACCCAGTGCCCTTTCTGCAAGTACTAAGGTGACAGCAGAATCAATGCCTCCCGATAATCCAAGGATTGCTTTTGAAAACCCTAGTTTGTGAAAATAATTTTTTAATCCCATCACAAGGGCATCATGGATCAGCTCAATCTTGGAGGGATTTGGAATTGCTTTTTTCGTTTTACTGCTTATTTCATCAGTATCATAAAGCCTGAGGTCTTCTTTAAAATAGTCCAGTTCATCAACAACAATTCCCTTGGCGTTGATCGCCAGCGATCCTCCATCAAACAAAAGTTCAGTTTGTGCACCAACATGGTTTACATAAAACAATGGAAGTTGATACTTTTCTACATTCTGGATTAATTTTGCTTTTCGAAGTTTGGCCTGTTCATAATGAAAGGGTGAGGCCGCAATATTAATAATGATATCGGGATTTTGCTGATAAAGTTCATCCATCGGATTTCCCCTGTAAAGCAGGTCATCGCCAATGTTCCAAAGGTCTTCGCAGATGGTTATTGCGAGTCGCCGGCCTTTAAATTCAATGGTTTTAAAATGAGTATTGGGCTCAAAGTAGCGGTATTCATCGAAAATGTCATAATTGGGCAAAAGTGTTTTATGGTGTACTGAGGCAATTTGCCCTTCAGATAGAAAATAAGCTGAATTGAAAAGGTTTTTTCCTTTCACTTCAGGATTTTTTGAAGGTGCTCCCACAATGGCCGAAATGCCAATACATTCCCTGGCAATTATATCAATGGATTGTTTGCAACGATTTACAAAATCATCAAACTCAAGGAAATCGCGTGGAGGGTAACCCGAGACGGCAAGTTCAGCAAAAACAATTAAGTCAGCACCCAGTTTTTTGGCCTTATGGATTGCATCTGTTATTTTAACCTGATTGTTATCAAAATTGCCAATGTGATAGTTTAGTTGAGCAAGTGCAATTTTCATAGTTTAAAACATTATGCCGAGATTCAGTTGAAAATAGTTGAGCGTTCCTTTCTGTTTTTCATTTGAAACTATGTTTTCGAAATTGTAAATATTGTTCAATCCGTAATTGTATGAAAAATCGACTATCAGTGAGGCTGAATTATCGAAAAAATATTCAATCCCGACTCCGGCGATAAGCGATTCCCTTACTAAAACAACTTCATTTTTTACACTGTTATCATCATTAGAAGCCGTTTCTCCATCATCGCCTGTGAATTCATCCTGTGAAGTAGCTTTCAAATTAAATGAAGTTCCTAAACCAATGCAACCAAATAAGGCAGTCTTTCCAAATGGATTGGTTCTCATCTTAAGCGACAGCGGAATTTCAATGTATTGAAAATTGTATTTGCGGCTTAACGTTCCCGGGGTAGGATCCGTATTTGAACCCATCGTTTGTGAATAGGGCATAGTTACTTTCCCGTTAATGTAATTAAAATCAAATCCGGTTTTTAAAAAATAATTTTCAGTAAGGGTTACGTCAGTTATAAAACCCCAGGTAAAACCCATGGAAGCTCCATCCTTTTTAATATCATCTGAGTCTGGAGAAATCCAACCCAGATTGGGTGCAGCTTTAACTCCAAAGCGAAAGGATTTGACCTGCGAATATCCATTGAATCCGATCAAAATAAAAATTAGGAAGACGATAAAATTGTTTCTCATAAGTTTAAGAATTATAAGGAAGCCTTTTAATATTTTTAGTTGAACAAAAATATTTATTTTTACCACATAAGATAATTAATATATTTGCTTTTCATTAATCAATAAAATAAGAATACTATGAGAAAGTTTGTTTTGATCGCAATTGCAGCTCTTTTTTGTTCGGTTTCCTATGGTCAGCTTGGCTTTGGAATTAAAGGGGCTTTTACAATGAGTAAATTGTCACCCAGTTTGAGTGATTATGAAGACGCTGCAAAAGCAGGCTTCCAGTTGGGAGCATTCGTCAGGGTAGGTAAAAAACTCCATTTGCAGCCTGAAATTTATTTCACCGCCAAAAATGGTAATTTAACTTTTGACCAGGATATGATTGATCCCAATGATCCGGGAAATACGGTCAAGACTTCCGTTAAACAGGACGTAACCCTTAATACACTGGATATTCCTGTATTGATCGGGTACAAATTGTTGGATTCAGATAAATTGAATGTCAGGCTACAGGCCGGGCCTGTCGGTTCTATTGTTTTGAATAAAAAGTTTGACATTACCCTTGATGGAGTGTCTTCGGAAACCCCGGATGAATTGCCTGATTCGTTCAACGATTTCAATTGGGGGTTGCAGTTTGGAGCCGGAGTTGATTTCTTGTTTTTAACGGCAGATGTACGTTACGAATTGGGCTTAAACGATTTAAACGATCCTGCTGACGATAATTTTGCCAAATTCAAGAACAATATATTCTTCATAAGTATAGGTTGGAAGATTCTTTAAAATATTATTTTTAAATGTCAGTTAATAAGAGGTGTCAATACATTTTGATTGGCACCTTTTATATTGATTTTAACCTATGAACAACAAGGCGAATTTATTGATTGTTATTTTGCTGTTTGTGATTGCCTCATGCAACCAGAAAACTGATCGTACAGATGTGGATGTAAGTTATGTTCCGGTTGAAGATGTTTCCATTAAAAGGTACGAAAAAGAATTGTTTTCCATCGATAAAAGCAATTTAAGAAATGGTTGATCAGGTTGCAGCCACAATACCCTGTTTTCCTTGAAGGGGATTTAAAGATACCCTTGATCTCATGAGGCTTGCCGATTATATTGAGGATACAATGTTGATCAACGTTTATAACGATTGTGAATCAATCCACCCCGACTTAAATGCCATTGAAAACCAGCTCACGGATGCGCTCAGGCATTACAAATATTATTTTCCGGCAACGGGTACATTTACGGTCTTTAGCTACATTTCCGGATTTGATTATGAGCATCCCGTTCAGTTAATTGATAATAATTTTTTGATCTCGATTGATATGTATCTCGGCGCTGATTATTCGAGGTATAAATATTTGGGTGTTCCTTTGTATGTTCTGAATAAGTTTGATGAGGATTTTGTTACACGGGATTGCATGTATGCCCTCGGCAATCGTCATATTGATTTTAGGGCCAAAGGCAATTCTTTGCTTGACAACATAATTTTAAATGGCAAATTATTGTGGTTTGTAAATGCGATGATCCCTGATATTTCTAAAAGCATTTTACTGAACTATACCGATGAACAGTTGAAATGGGTCCAGGACAATGAACCCAATATCTGGGCTTTTCTGATCGAGAATCAATTGCTCTATACTACTGAGTTATTGCCATATCAAAAGTTTATTCTCGATGCACCCTTTACATCCTATTTCGGAAACGACTCTTCGCCCCGGCTTGGCTGGTGGATTGGCTTCCGGATTGTCGACAGTTACATGAACAATAACCAAAATATCAGTTTGGGTGAACTCATGCTTAATAACGATGCCCAGTCTGTTTTAAACGATTCAGGATTCAAACCCCAGTAATAAATCCGAAGCACTAAATCTAAAATCCAAAATCCAATATCATAAATCATATATGATATATCATATATCATATATCATATATCATATATCATACATCCTCTATCAATCTTTCCCACTCAAAAAATAAATTTCCCTTAATCTTTCACAAGTTTCGCACTTTTTGTAATTTGGCTTTCTGATTTTAGAGTTAACCATTAATTAACAATTTTATACAACATGTTGGTTAAAACCTACGGTAGCACCCTCATTGGAATTGACGCCATTACCATAACTGTCGAGGTGGATGTTGGCAGAGGGGCCAAATTTTATCTTGTCGGCCTGCCTGATAATGCTGTAAAAGAGAGCCAGCAAAGGATTTATGCAGCACTTGCAAATAATGGCTATCGCTGGCCGGGAGGAAGGGGCATAACCGTAAACATGGCTCCGGCTGACATCAAAAAGGAGGGCTCAGCTTACGATTTAACCATCGCCATTGGCGTATTGGCAGCTTCCGATCAAATCAAAGCGGAGGAGGTAGGCAATTACCTTGTTATGGGCGAGCTGTCGCTGGATTTGGCAATTTCTGCAACCCATGACCGGCGCTCTGCCCATTGCCATCGAAGCAAGGAAACATGGCTTTAAAGGTTTCATCCTTCCCAAACCAATGCACGCGAAGCAGCCATTGTTGACAACCTGGAAGTGATCGGCGTTGAAAACGTAAAGGAAGTAAGGATTTTAATGGCGACCTTGTAATTGAGCCGGTAGTTGTCGATACCCGCGAAGAATTCTACCCTCTTTTTATGCCGCTATGAGTTTGATTTTTCGGATGTCAAGGGGCAGGAAATATCAAGCGGGCATTGAGATCGCTGCGGCCGGCGGACACAATGTGATTTTAATCGGCCCCCCCGGGTGCCGGAAAGACCATGCTGCCAAACGTTTGCCATCCACCTTCCACCGCTCAATTTTGCATCGCAGTTTTGGAAACAACTAAAATACATTCTGTTTCCGGAAGCCTTCAAAAGATACAGCCCTGATCTCTGTCCGTCCATTCCGGTCTCCGCACCACACACCAATCGGGGCGTCGCCGGCTTGTCGGGGGAGGAACATTTCCTCAACCCGGAGAAATTTCTTTAGCCCACAATGGCGTTTTGTTTTTAGATGAATTGCCAGAATTTAAACGAACCGTACTCGAAGTGATGCGCCAGCCCATGGAAGACCGCATTAAAGCAATTTCGCGCGCAAAACTATCTGTGGAATACCTGCCACTTTATAAGTTGGTGGCCAGCATGAATCCCTGTCCATGCGGCTATTATAAATTCCATCCTTGAGAAAGATTGTTCGTGTGCTCCGGGAATTGTTCAACGCTACCTTAATAAAATATCAGGCCCCTTGTTAGACCGGATAGATATTCATGTGGAGGTTGTTCCCGTTCCTTTCCGCGAATTATCCAACGAATCCAAAAGTGAAAAGAGTGAGGAGATCAGGAAGCGGGTTGTAAGTGCCCGAAAAATTCAGGATGATAGGTATGAGCAATCCAGTGGCATTTATTGTAAATGCACAGATGTCGAGCAAACAACTCCGGCAAATTTGCAGGATAGATGAAACAGGACAAACACTATTAAAAAATGCAATGGAGAAACTGAACCTCTCAGCACGGGCCTGCTGACCGTATTTTAAAAGTTGCCTGCACCATTGCCGATCTGGATATCGCTACAGATATAAAAACTGAACACTTTGCCGAGGCAATCTTGAATACCGGAGTTTGGATAGGGAGAATTGGGGGAGGGTAATTTTTATAATAGAAGAAGGTTGAATTGTTTAAGAGAATATTTTAGGTTGTTAAAGGCCCGGGTACCATCGTTGCAATTGCCTTGGTTGGAGCGCTTGCGCCGGTTTGGGTTATTTCCAGACAAATATTGTTTTACTTCATATAAGAGAAATATATTTTTTATATTTGCATTTTACCGGACCAGCAATGAACAACATGGATATACATTTCTGATAATAAAATTTGATGAAGAACTAGAGGTCTGCGCAATTTGGTTAAATGTAATATTTATCAGTTGTTCAAATTTTGTTTTGTAGTGAATTTTTAAGAATTGACATTAATTAAATCCTGTATATCATGAAAAAAATGAGCTTTGTTCCTTTTTTTGTTTTGACAGTTTTTATTGTCACAGTTGGCAAGCTAAATGCCCAACCCTATTCTTCAATAACCGTTGAGGATCAACATTCCAAACAAGCATTTTCTGTAAAAAAAGAGTATCCTTCTTCAGGGTCAAAAGATATTCTTTATCAGCAAATCGGTAATCCATCGTCTGAGGATGGTATAAATTCGCAGGAATACCCTGATTTCCCGCCCAATAACTGTCAGGTTGCAGATGACTTTACCGTGCCTGAAGGCGAGGATTGGATGATTGAAACAATATTTATTCAGGGAAATTTGGTAGGCCCTGGTCCAGTTGATTTAATCAATATATCTATTTATGCGGATATGGGAGGAATGCCTGGCCCCGAAATTTATTTTATGCCAGGGATGCCTGTACCACCGGATCCTTTGGGTAATTTTGATATTTTTTTACCAGGAGCACCTGTATTGGTAAGTGGAAATTACTGGCTGTCGGTTCAGGCAATGATGCCCACTTTCTTCGGTGAATGGTTCTGGCAAAAGCAGGAATTTCCAACCATTGGAAGTGAATTGCACTGGCAAAATCCGAATGGGGGATTGGGTGGCCCGCCTTTTTGGGAACCAGGCTCAGTTATTTGGGGAGGTTTGGGATTGGAAGACTGGAATTTGAGCTTTACCCTTATGGGTACTAGAATTATTCTAAATCCGCCCCCTGTCATCAACACTTTTTATCCCCCCGGCTGCTTCCCCGGAAGATTTATAAGCCTTTACGGTCACGATTTCGGAACTTTTTTACCTACGTCAACGATTTTCATTGATGGACTACCCTTCCACGAGGACACTTGGCGATGGAACAGTGATACAATTGTTTTCGAAATGCCTTTTATGGCGGCAGGCGACAGTATCAGCATCAGCATTATGAGCGACTTTGGATGTATCAGCAATGTCATCAGACTTGGATTCCACTATCCTGAAGAAGCTTATTTTAGCTATCCTTATGAGAATGAAATCATTTATAGCGACTCACTGGCCATTTCAGTTTATCCAGAGACATTTATGGACTTTATCCGGTTCGCAGATTTCTACTATCGATCATTGGGTGAAACAACATGGAATTATCTGGGAACC
>JAWKKM010000040.1:0-45543 GCA_041393255.1 Bacteroidales bacterium
TACTAAAACAAGGGAAGAGCTAAAAGATAATGTTTTTGCAAATAGTCAGATCAGTCTTGATTCAAGTAATAAACCGGATAGTAATATTCAAACAAAATGTAAATTTAAAAAGGTACACACACTCATCGATACAACAGGAGTAATTATTGGAAATGTTTATATTTTCCCAATATCAATAGATGTTTTCAAATCATTGTATATAATTAGAACAAATGATACTTTATACAAAATTGACAAAAACATTTTTTATAACCCTAAAGGAGTCGATATTGAAAGTTTTGATGATAATTGCTATGAATACAAACTTGCACTTTTAGAAAGTGACTATATTGTTTTAAATGCAGTATGTCGAAAAACAAAATCTATTTCCGATGCTATCTGCATTGAATGGAATTATGATACTAGAATTATGGAAGTGCATAAAACACCTTAATATTTTATATATTAAACATATAGAAATAAGTTTCAAAAATCATTAAAAATGAAAGAGCAAATAATAACAACAATATGGCTACTAACCAGCCTGGCACTATACAGCCAAACAAATACAATAGAATTTACTTATGATAATGCCGGCAACCGGACAGAGCGGCATGTAATAGAAATGAAATCGCCGGAGAATAAAACAGGCGAACAGCAAAATGAAGAACTGGAAAAGGTGTTTGCCGAACAGATGGGGGAGCAGGAGGTACGAATTTATCCGAACCCTACGAAAGGCTTACTGATGGTGGAGATAAAAGGAAGGAAAGATGCCACGAACCTGCCCGCCGGAAAAAGTTGGCAGGCGGGTGCACGAATGGAGCTGTATGGTAGTGAAGGGAAAATGGTTTACAGCATTGACAAAGTGAAGGAAAAAACCAAGGTTGATTTGTCGGACATGAAGGCCGGGACTTATGTTTTGAAGATTGTGCTGGATGAGCGGGTTAGTAGTTGGAAGGTTGTGAAGGAGTAAGAATAGTTTCTCGATTAACTCTGTGGATTTTCCGTGTACGCTATAGTAAAGAAACCACAGAGTTAGCAGAGGAGCCACAGAGGGAGCGGAGTTATAGAGTCATATTGTTCTTTTACCTTGAAGAACATGCTTCAAGTTGGTGTTGTCACCAACTTGCAACACACACATTAAAATCTGAAATTGAATATCTTTGGCTTAAATGGATTTTGTGATTGATTTCAGCTCAAATTACTTTTTCCTGTTGGTGACAATACCAACTGGGGGGGCAGGGAAGGACAATTTCTTATCCTGAAATTATCCCCCTTTCTGAGGGGGTCAGGGGGAGGTTCTAGCCTCAATTAAATTATTGCTGCTTAAGTTTTCTACTATCCGTGCAGGATTTTATTTCCGTTTGTTGCAGCTTATTTTCTTTCACCCTAAAAATAGGTATTGACGGCAAATTCAAATTGATTTATAAATATCTCCTTAAAACTGGAAATGTTATTCTGTTCGTAAAACAATAACATTGCTTTTTTATAATCAATGGAATCAACGGTTCTGAATGATAACGGACAATAATTATAATTCATCAGAATGGCATTGCTTACAATCCTTGCAGTTCGTTTATTTCCGTCCATAAATGGTTGGATATAAGAAATCAATAGCAAAGCGAGCAATGCTTTTTCAAATATACTTTCTTTGTTGTTGATCACATCACAGGTATTCCTGAGAGCTTCTAAAATCTGAAGTTCATTATCAAGCGGTTTGTAATTTGTTCCCGATATGCCAATTCGTCTTTTTCTCAGATTCCGATCAACTGCTAATTCTTTAGTCAGTATGCTATGAATATCCTCAATCTTCGGAACCGATAGGGGATTTAAATAATCCTTATGTTCGATTATAAAATCAAGTGCATCCTTATGATTTAAAAGCATTACCGCTTCTTCCTTTGTTTTTCCTGATGCGTTTCTTTCTTTTAATAATCGTTCCGTTTCTAAAAGAGTATAGGTGTTTCCTTCTATTTGTGATGACTTCCAGCTTAAATCAATCGCCAGTCTTTCCAATTCCTTTTTATATTCAGACTCTGATAATTCCGAAATGTTTTTTTTATATTCCTTTTGTAACAATGCCAGTTTATCCAATTCACTTTCGGTAAATGAATTGTAGTTCTTTAGCACTCCTGTGATTACTTCCCCATTGAAATTCTCAATAATTTGCCGTTCATCAATTTCTTTTTCGTAATACTCTGTAATATCTATTGGGCGAATCAATTCATATGCTGGAGATAAAACATACTTTGTCCCCTTTCCTTGCCCCTTTGTCAACAAATAATCATCTGCTTTTAAATCTGTTAGAATCCGTTTTAATGTTGCATAACTAAAAGATTCGCTAATTCCATCAAAAATCTCTTTCGATGAACATTGTCCTTTTGCTTTTACAAAAATCAATTACTTGTTGTTTTCTATTTTCAACCATCCAATGCTTTTAAGCTCATAAAGATAATACTTTAAAGCTCATTAATCAATGTATTTTGAGCCACATTTCTCTTTTAAATGAGCTACAACACCTTATATCTCAAATCAAAGTTTCAGATAATAGCTTATGCATTATGCTCTAACACAAGTTGGTGTTGTTGTCAACTTGCAACCACTTTCCTTTTGGTGACAACACCATCAGGGGGCAGAATAGTTTTTCTATTAACTCTGTGGATTCTCCGTTTACGCTGCAAGAAACCACAGAGTTAGCAGAGAGCCACAGAGGGAGTGGCGTTGGATTTTTAATGAAATAAATAGATTTTGTATTGTTTTACTCTATTTTTGTAAAATCAATTTATTTTTTGCGATCATTAAGTGTAACTTAGATATCCTATAACACAAATGGCTATAGCCTCTAAAATATGAAACTATGGAAGCTGCAAATATTAACATAAACTTACCGCTTAATTTCAACCAGGTTGTTGAGCTTGTTAGGCAATTACCTTATAAGGAAAAGCTTAAATTGAGCGAAGTATTGAAAAAAGAGACAAAGCAAAAAATGGAAAACGATACTATTTTAACCCATTTTGCAAGCGAAAAAGTATTGGCCAGCGACTGGCTTTTAGCAGAAGAAGATGAAGCATGGAAAGATTTGTAAAAGGTGACATTGTTGTTTTGCCATTTCCTTATTCTGATTTATCGAGCTCTAAAAAAAGGCCTGCAATGGTTCTGGCAAACCTGAAAGGCAATGATATTATCCTTTGCCAGATCACAAGCCAATTTGTTAAGGACAGTTATGCCATTGCTTTGAATGAACCTGATTTTCTCAAAGGATCACTTAACAAACCCAGCAATATAAGACCAAACAGGCTATTCACTGCTGATAAAAGCATTATTAACCAGAAGGCAGGGATTGTTAAGCCAGAAGTATTTGAACAAGTTGCGGAGAAACTTTGCCGGATAATTACGCATTAAATGATCTGCCTCTGTATGATGACATTTCAGCAAATATTCAGCACAACTTCAAATATTACTTTGAAAGAACTATTTTTTTAGTGCCTATAAAGTCATCGGCAGCTATCCTGATAAAATAAATACCCGGCAAAAGTTCAGGGGTATTAAAATCCAGACTATAAAAACCGGCTGGTTGCTCTGAATTGCTTATCAGTGTTTTTACTTCCTGACCCAATTTATTGAGCAAGGTTAAAACGACTCCGGAATTGCTTTTTAACTGATACTCAACCGTAAAATGATCAACAAACGGATTGGGATAAATATTAAATCCATTTTTGGCATATTCATTAATCGTTGTGTAGAGGAAATAAATTGAATTGGACTCCTCTGACGGACAGCCAAATTCATTGGTTACCACAACATAATAATCATCAGTAACTATTGGATAATAAGTTTGTCCGGTGGCTCCACTTATAGGGCCATTTGAATTGAACCACTGGTTTCCAGATGTAGCTGTAGAGACCAAATGATCATCTTCAATGCTAATGGTTGGGGAATCGGGAACCGGATAAACAGTAAGTGAAATCTCACCGGATACAGTGGTGTTTCCATCGTCAACTATTACTGTATAGGTAATTGATTCACCGGGGGTGGCAACCGGGTTTGCAATCGAGGGGTCATTCAATCCGGTAATGGGTTCCCAGGAATAGGTGTAATTTCCTGTTCCTCCAAATGCATAAGCATTTAGCTGTGTACTTTGACCGGCACACAAAACCATTGGAGAAGCACTGACATTAACACTTAACACATTTCCGGAACCGGATGCACCCGGAAATACAATGTAATCGACCCAGGCACAATCGTCCCCACCGGAAACGCTGTAATCTTTTTCGTAGGCCCATTTAAAGGTGTGGTTTCCTTCTGAAACGGGGAAAGTTTCCATTTCCCAATTCTGCTCACCAGCCCACTCGCCTAATTGAACATTATCAATATAAAACCTCAGATAGTCATAGCCTTCTTCGGAGGAGACTTTCCGGTAAAACGAAATTTCATCATCGGCCATTACATTCATCTCCACCATCATTTCCGATTCGGACTGATCGCCAATGCTTCCTGATTTAGCAGAATAGGTTCCTTCATAAACTTCACCATCTGTAATTTGCCAGTCTGCATCACCATCAAATTCCCAGGAGAACTTAGAAAAATCACCTGTTTCAAAATCCTCAAATATCAAACCGACAGTAAGGAAATAAAGCTGCTGAACCGCATAATCTCCGGAAGTAAGCTCCACATTCAAATCAACCCCGGATCCAATGGAAGCTCCGGCATCGACACTAATTGTAAATTCAGCATTAATCGTTGCACCGGCAATTAGGATACCCAAATTGCAAGTTCCATTTATAATGGAAATATCCGAACTATTTGAAGTCAACAAAGCTTGTGTATTGTCACATTCACAACTTCCCAGGTTGGATGATTGAACAAGGATATTTGCAGTTTCGCCCGGATCGAGGATGCCATCTCCATTGCCGCCCTGTGTATCATCAATTAATAAAAGCCCTATCGTCAAATCTGGCGCATTGATAATGATTGTAAAGGAAGAATTCCAGGTTTCCTGTCCAACCACTTCCATATCAAAAGCTACCATGTGCTGATCGGGAATATTGGAGGCAATATCAAACGAAAATGCATCTGCTAAACTGGATGTTGTATTTCCTGCGATGTTGCCAAAACTGGCATTACCATCCGTAATAGTGATGAAAGCATCTGAAGTTGATAAGGTTGCTTCAACATTGGTAGCCTCATCTTCACCCACATTTTCCAAATCGATACCCAAAACAATGGTTTCTCCAAAATCTGCCTCGCCATTACCGTTTCCTTGTGAGTCATCAATCTGACTTGCTGAATAAACAACATAAGCACCTGCATTGGGGATGATGGTAACAGGATAAACAGTTGGAAGGCAATTGTTACCCGAAATAATAAGTTCGGCATCTCCGACATTTGTTAAAACAGGATCAAAAAATATTTGAGCATTTCCGCTTGCATCAGTATATCCAACGCCGTAAAGTTCGCCATCCATCAAGATGGAACAAGAAAAGTTTTCAGCGGGTGAACCACCGGCCATAACGGAAACATCAGTTGAGGCAACTCCGATTGGAATGGCATTCTGGTAGGTGGTTTCAATTGAAACAGGTTCTGCAGTCCAAACACTAAGTGTGGGATCACCTAAAATATTAATATCATAAAAGTTCCATCTCAAAGCGCCTTCTTCCCATTGACCGGGAGCGGTTACCCAGGGAGCGGTTTGAATTTTACTCTCCACAAAAGCCTGTCCGATAAACTGCATCTTTTCATGGTAAATAGCATCCATCATTTCTCTGTGCAAGTGCTGGGCCGGACCCTCTGTCTGTCCTTCGTTAAACCAACCATAACGTGAGTTTCCAATAACAGCAACTGCAAAATTTTCAATGCTAACCATTTTTTCCATGATGCAATCACTATCATCGAAAGCGCCACAAATACATCCATGCGATTGCATAATCGTAAAGTTGTGATCAACTCCGTTAGCACCGCTAAAATTGGAATTGGTGATGTCGGAATTGTACATATAGGCTACGTAATTGGAATTGGCATGTCCTACATGATGGACAAATTGCTTTCCGGAATTAATCGCTTGTATAAGATCATTAGCTCCCCAACCTTGATTAACCTCATAGAGTTTTTCAAAATCATAAGTTTCGGGGATTCCCCATGTTTCATAACCATTCTCGTTTTGGTGGCCAATCAATAGTTCAAGATAATCCGACCCGTAAGTGTCAGGATTTGAGTATAGCCATTCACCGGCCATTAACGCATCATTGAATTCACCTAAAACAGGGTCGTTTTGATACATGCTTGTTTTGTTGATCATATTTTCAAGCTCCGTTGTATTGCTAAAAGAAAAGCGGCCAACGGCAACCTCAGGCAACAGATCGTCTTCACCAATCTCACCCCATTTGTTATCATTGTCTGTATTCCAGTTTCCATCCAAGGCTGAATAATAAAGGTCAGCCGGAATATCAGAATCTTCGTATCCGGAACCCGATTCAACATAGCAATAAAAACCCCTGTGCGGAATGTGTTCAACGTCTCCTCCAAGAAGGACAAATTCAATGTTGTTGTCCTGGTATTCCTGGATAATGTAGTTTCGTATCTTTTCCTGGTTATCCTGGCCTGTCATGGTTGAGGCGATCGTTTCTTTGGTAACGATTTCTGTTTTGATTCCCCTTTCTAAATAAAGATCGGCCAATATTTGAAATTCCGTTGCAAACTGATTGGTTGTAATGATCAACAACTGATACTCATCGCTTTTTGCAGGGATGGATGGATATAGCTTTATGTTAGAAGCATTTTGTGCGAAAGCCTCAATGCGCTTCTGAATGGAAGTTGATGATTTTAAATTTTGCAGAGCTTTCTGAGCATTTAAATCAGATGCACTTGTTATTTTGACTTTTACTTTGTTCGCAAACTTTACAACACCCGTTACCGGATTGTATCTTACCGGTGTAAAAGAAGTGACTGCAAAAGCATAACCATTTAAAAAGCTGGTGGTTAATTGCCCTCCAGGATTTAGAGGATAGAACTCGTTGGATTGATAAACTGACCGGTTGATTTTAAATTCACTTTCACCTTCAAAAGATAAGGGTTTGGAAGCTTGATGCGGATAAAGCTGATAAAAGCCCTGCAGTGCAATTTCTTCTTCAATAATGAATTCAACCGAAATAGCGGCTTCCCCCGGAGGAAGTAAAAGCTTCACAGATTGATAAGGCAAAGCAGGATCGCCGGCAATGCCTGTGTTCAGGGTTTCATCAAATTGTAGCAATTGATAATCTCCTGATTGAATTACCCCTGGAGGATTAAAATAAAAAGTCTTTTCAATAATGCCTGCATTCAAACTAATGGCAGCAAGAAATAAAACAATAATCAGTTGAAATTTTTTCATAAACAAATACTATTAACAATTAATAAACGCTCAATGACCGATAATGTGATTTCAAGACAATATGCAGGTTTAAATGGTTGTTTGCAAAGAGGTAAAATGCAGGCATAAAAAAACGGCAACCAATGGCTGCCGTTCTATATTTATTCTAATACCGGATTAAAAAGCTGTAATCTTTTTGGTGTAAATTTTATCACCTACCAATAGATTGATAAAATAAATACCCGGTTTATAGTCTTGCGTATCTAATAATAATTTTTGGCTGCCCGTTCCCATTTCACTGTATTGATCCTGGTAAACCACTTCACCAACAATATTATACACTGACAATTCAACGTAAGATGATTCATTGAGATTGAAAGAAACATTGGTGTAATCCTCAAATGGATTAGGATAAACACTGAAGTCGGCCAAAGCATCAATTTCAGGTACAGCTACCTGGTCAATTTCAAACTGAACAAGCTCTCTTCGCTTCTTTCAAAAACTATGCTTTCGGCAATGAGGCCAAAGTTATTTTGTCTCAGGCTAAACCTGCTGATCCGCCAACAAGACCGTCACCACCTTCATCATAAATAGAGAATGTGTAACAATCATCTAGTTTGATAAAAACAAAGTGTCTTTGATAAATTCTCCGGGGTTGGTATAAGGCCCTCCCGAAAAACAAAATGTCACCTGATGAATTTTTACAATCCTGTTATTATTTCCTTCAGGATTATCATCCGGGTACTTTGACAAAAACAAGATATTGGGCACAACGCTCATGGTTGATTCGAAAGTTGTGGCAATGGTATCATTACTTAAATCCTCATCCGATTTACTGGGTTTGTCGTATAAACCGTAACAAATCGTTCATATCCAAAACGTCGAAAAAGGTGCCTGCGGAAGAACAACATCCCTCCATTTCGCCATACCCAAGGCTACCTGTCCATCTGGTAAGTATTTACCGTTTCATCATTAACCTTATAATTGATATCAACCGAAGTCAATGCATCAGCACCACCGTTCGTGACGGTTACCTCTTGGAGCAACTTCACCGGTACAATTTAAAACCGGTACCTTATTCAAAGCAACACATCCTGCATTGTCAAAATACAAAGGCATTAGATCAAGTGCGCCTACTTTTGTTGCCTGCAGAATTTCTTTTGTGGAGTTATCCTGAATAAAGGCTACAAATTCACAGTTTTCCTGAACCCAACCGGCATCGAGGGTGAATTGCAACGTAACTGACTGGTTTGGATTCGTTGAAAAGTCAAGAGGAGTTCCTGATTGGGTTGGATACAAGCGTCGGGTAACATAATTGAATATATCACCACCATATGCACAACCTGATTCAGTCACGCCAAATTGCAATACAAGGTTTGTTCCGGTATACGGTTCAACGTTTTCCATTGAAGCTACTACAGTATAGTCGAGGCCATCATTAAAACCGTTCAACGACAGAGTAAAGTTTGACATTACTGCCTTCGTTGCTTATATTTAGCTAAAAACTGATTGTAGGTCCCGGTACTTCCACCTAGAACATTTGTAATACCATCGAAAAAAGAATTGGGAATACCGCTAATACCATAATAACTGATACGGGCTTGTGAATAAGGATTTGTCAAACCACCCTCTAGAAGAAGAAGTGTGATGTTCGAATACGGCAACATCAAAACCGTTTGCTATCAAATCGTCAGCTGCTGTTGTTGCAAATATGGGCAGTATCCTCACCATAGAAAGGTGCCGATCTCTATAACGACTTTGTCCCTGGGAACTTGTTGTGCAATAATAACTGTTGCAGCCATTATCACTGTAAGAAATGAAAGTAGTGCTTTTCTCTCATAAATATAAGTTTTAAAGATTAACTATTTATTTTCTATATGCAAATATAAGAATTAATGAAAGTAAAGCAAGGAAATAACACTTTTTTAACAAATCAAAAAAACCCCGCACATTTCAGGCAGGGTTTTTTTACCAATGAAGTATTATTTTTGAATTATAATTTTCTGATTTGTCAGCAACTCCCTGCCTTCAATCCTGAGGTAATATACACTCCTGTTCAACGTTTAGGTTGAGAGACTCGCTGTAGGAGCCGTCAATTCTAACATTTTGCCATAAACAAATGCCAAGGGCGCTGTACATCCTGATATTTACCAACTCCTTGCTTTTTCCATTCAACTGCAATGTAAATTGTCCGGTATTAGGATTCGGGAAAATTGATAAATCAAAATTTCATATTTTCATATAAACCAAGTGGATTAATCGCAAGTACCATTTCAATCCATTGCATCACCAATAAATTGCTGTTTTCGGCCAGCAAAGCCTTAAGGTTACTTCCTCCGCATTGATATCCTCCGAACCAGTGAGTATAAACAGGATTAACACTGCTGGCATCATCAAATGTTCCGTCGCCGTCAGTTGACCATAACCATGTCATACCTTTCAGCCATGGCGCTTGACAAGGTATACGTTTCATCAGAGTTGATCTCATCATCCCCACCGGCATCTGCTATATAGCCAGCGTTGATAAACTATAACGGTCATCACTGAATATACTTCAGGACAAGTTCCATTGCCATAAACGGTCAACATGAGGTCTGCACTTCCATTCATCATGTCTTCTGAGCCTGGCATATATTCAGGATTCATAGCTGTGTCATCATCGAAGGTTCCGTCACCCGATGTTGACCACAACATAGATGCGTATCTTCAGCAATAGCATTTGATAACAAAACAGCTTCGCCGCTACAGGTTTCCATATCTCCACCTGCATCTGCAGTTGCTGACATTTCAAAAGTTAACATCAGATCATCTGCGACATCACCGCATGCTACGACACCCGAAACGGTAAACGAAAGAATGGCTGATCCGGTTTCAATGTCCGTTGCACCAGGAGTGTAAATGGGGTTGATTATATATTCATCGCTGAACATTACCCATCGCCTGAGGTTTCCTATAAGAACAGAAATATAATTATCTGCTGTAGCATCCATTATCTCATAAGTGGCATCGCTGCAAACTGCAGCATCATCTCCGGCAAAAGCAACAGGAGCACCAAATATGGATAATGTCATTGCATCTTCTACATCCATATTGGGGCCGTATGCCGTCAGGGTCAGCTCAACTGAACCATTGGAAATATCCTCATCACTTGGCATATAAACTGCTGTCAAGTTCTCTGACTATCATCAAATACTCCGGTACCTGAAGTGGCTCAACTAACAACATTGAATAAAGTGGCTAATCCATCACACTGATACGTGTCTCCTTCACAGATAATCGCATCACCTCCTGCATAAGCAGTAGTTATCGGCTGCCGGCAGCATAATATAATCTACCCAGGCATAGTCGCCGCCACTGGAAACACTATAATCTTTATCGTATTCCCATTTGAAAGTGTGCATTCCTGCTGAAACAGGATAAGTTACTTCTTGCCAGCCAACTTCACCTGACCATGATCCTTGCTCATTGTCTCATATAAAAAGTGAGGAAATCGTAAGTACTTTCAGAAGAAACTTTGAACCAGAATGAAATCTCGTCATCTGAAAAGATCATAATCCAATAACAGGGCTGTACTTTGCTGATCACCAATATCATTCGATTTTACGCAATATGTTCCTTCGTATGGGTTTTGTTGTGAAATAGCCCAGTTTGCATTACCGCTGTGTTGTCCAATCATAATCTCCTATATCAATGGTCTCCCAGTCTTCACATCAATCCAACACTGGTAGCAAAGTTTTCAACCACCATATATCCTCCGGAAGTTACTCCATACATGAAACAACTGTAGTACCTATAGGTGCAGCGGCAGCAACCGATACACTAAATATAGCCTCCTCCATAAGGCCTGCTCCAATAACATTTAAATCATAAAGCCTGAGTTGATGGTAATGTAACCACTGGAGCAACTTAAAGTACCCAATGTTTCAGTCGCATCAAATGAACCACTGTTAGTCGTTTCTATCGAAATAAACACTTCTTCTCCCGGGTCAAGACGTCCGTTTCCGTTTCTGTGAATCACCAATTATCATTGAACCCACTTCAAGATTTGGCCCATGTCCGGTCATGGCGAAATAGTTGTCCACACATCTAAGTTCCAGTGGTTTGTTACATTTACTTCAAAATTCACCATGTGCATATCCGGAATATTGTCAGCAACATCCCATGCAAAACCATTGTCAACAACGACTGTTGAACCGGCCGGAACGGTTCGATAATCTTCTGAATCATCAGTTATGGTAACATAGTCATCTCGTAGAAATAGAACCATAACATTTTCAGCATCCTCAATACCAACGTTTTCAACCGCGATGCAACAATGGATTCACTTGTTTCCATAATTCCATTTCCGTTTCCTAAGTCATCATTGATTTCAACTGAAATGCTGAACAACATATGGCCCGGTTGCTGGAATGATTTGACAAGGCTCTCGTAACGATAATAATTCTTGTTTGCAATGGTAACCAACATCACGTCAGGCGGAACCTGTCCGGGAATGGTAATGGAGTGGAGCCTCCTGTTGATTCAGCAGTACCAATAATTTCACCATTCACCGTTAAAGCTATAAAAGCTCCGGCATCAACAGTAACATCAAAGGATGTAACACCTGCATACAAAATAGGATTGTGAGTTACATTCAAATTTTGAGGCACTTCCGAATAAACAACAGAAAATGCATCACCGTGATGATGGAAAAGATTGTAGGTTACTTCTTTATTATTGGTATTGTAAGGCCAACTGGATTGTTGAGGAAATACTTACCGGCAGCCATTCCAAATGCAGGAAGGATTCCCCTTTTCTTCCGGAGTTGATCCATATAGTCAGGCATAAAGTCAGGCCACATATTATCATAGGCCTCCCATACATAGGTATCGGCACCACAAAGGAATAAGAAACCTCGAGTCGCACTACAGCAAGGGCCCCGAGTTTTGTCCATTGTAGGTATAACGATGAAATTTCTCTGCGAATACTTCATTGCTGTAATTGTACTTTCCGGTTAAACAGTTAATGGACCGTACGAAACACAAATCCGTGTTGGTAAGTCCGTTGGGATATCAGAACGCTGGAATAGTCGGGTTCACCCCATCCTTGTTCATATCCATGGTCGCGATGCTGCAACATGAAGGAACCGCTGTTGATGGCATTGTTAATACCAGCAGCAGTTCCACCTGTCCAGCCACCCAATTCTGAAGGCTGTGCAGGAATGTATCCCAATCCGTTTGGCCCAAAATAATTGACTACGGTTGATGTATTGGTAGTTGTTGACCATGATCCGGGGGTTCCCGATAAACGGCATTAATCCTGACAGGGCTTTTTCCTTGAGTTTCTCTCCAAAAAACCACCAACAACTTCCGTACAAAGATCTGGAACCACTTTCGGTCTACAGTCCAATGCTGTAATGGGATGATTGTAAAAATCAGGGTTGGTAGGGGAGTCCGCTCATAATTGAGGAACTTTGTTACCATTACTCTGCTCTGTGCTTCGTTTTGAGCAGTCATCCTATTGAAAAACCATATCCGGCATATCATTGTTATTGACATCTGCATAGATGTTATCAGAAACGCAGAATAGCTATCCCAGATCGGGGAGGTATCAGGATGGTTGCATTTGTGCTGCATCACCAATCAGCAATACGCTCTGCAGGTACAATATCCCAGTAAGCAAGGCATTGTTAAAATAATTTTCCAATGTGGATACATTGTTACCGCCAATATCATCTAAGGTTTTAATGTCGGTCAGAATACCTTGTTGTGTCCTGAATTTTCTGATGGAATCTGCCCATTGAGAGAAGATTGGATCGTTAGGAACCACAATTAAATACTCACATCCGGCTTCATCGGTAGCCTGAAATGACTTGTTATAATCCATCTTGGGTAACGATTCGCTGTTTAACAACATATCCGAAAGCAGCGGATCCCACCAACGGCTCCTGAGGCGGTCATCACCAAAATGTCCATTACCACCTTCAAAGTCAATATTCACTTCGATATCTCTGTAAACTATCAATTCTTTTGTAACAGGGTTGTATTGAAACGGTGTAATTCCCAACATAACAACATCAACGCCTCCGTACCTGTAGTACATCGATATTGTTACCGGATTTTCTGGATAAAAGGCATCCTTTTGATAAATGCTCAGGTTTTTATCATACTCCAATGGGCCTTGCTCAGTTTCCCAAGGAATTCTTGGAGCAGGCGCCATTTCCACATTAGTAAATTTTTCTGTGCGGAAGGCAACAATTTGCATATTTGCTGAAGCTCCCTGAGGAATTGCAATATAGCGTCCTGTACCTGGTAAATTCGGTGAACCTTCATCGTTTTGCAGAAGGTTACCGGGCAACGAAATCACGTCCATCATCTCTCCATCAATTTCTTCTGATAAAGTAAATGACTGAATGGAATAAATGATGTTTACCCCGTTTGACTTTTGGCTTTTTAAATCAAAACCTTTGTGCTCCCAATTGTCGCTGTATTTTAATTTCATCTGCATTTACCATACCGGCAAATAAAACAGCAAGCGTAAAAAGAAAAAGTTTTGCTTTGAAAAATTTGATTAAAATGTGTTACAATTAATAAATTTAGTTTCAAATCTGTTTATAATTTAAATTTAACTTATCTATGTTTATTTATTAAAATAATCTTATGTGTGTCACTACATTTCCCGTTTTTAAAACTCAAAATAAATTGCAGGTGGAACATTTGCTCCTTTTTCATTGGTGCCATCCCAAATGTATTCATATTTTCCCCTGCACAAGGTTTTCATTATCAATCAATGTTTTTAATTTGTTCTCCTTGCATATCATAAATTATCAGCGATGCATTTGATTGTTCATTGATTACAACACTGATAGATGTTTCATTGACAAAAGGATTGGGATAAGCATCCGAAATTTTTGTTTTACTCAAATCTGCTGATGAAGTTTCATTGATATCAGTAAGTGCTATCAAACCAGGCCAGTAGCTTGCATCATCCAGCCTTTGTAGAGGGAGAAGCCCATCGAGAATCTTTCCAAATTCGAAAGTTGTGCCAATTGTCCGGTAATCACCCGCATTGTAAGCAACCCCGCATCCGTAAAAAGGATCTGAATCGTAAAAAGGTTAAAGGCAGGATATTCGGGCAAAATAGCATAATTTCCAACCGGGTTATGACCATCGTAAACAAACGAAGTTCCACCTGCAAATGTACCATTGACCCCAATAATATCACTGTATACAAACATATTTTGATCTTCAACTTCGATATTGAACATATCGTGTACGGGTGTTTGAGGATCCTCTTTCCGCTAAACGTCCTTCCATCCAAATATTCCTGCCATTAAGCAAGTAGTCTTTTAGTAACTGGCCTTCTTCCTGGCTCATTTCGTAATTTGTGAAATGCAACCCAAGACAAACGAATATATTTTTATATAAATCCAGATCTTCAGGGAAACCGGTCATGTATTCCGCATAAAGGTCCATATCCCCAAAGGTTTCATATATACCCGGGCCGAATAATTTTTTGTATCCGTCGAGAACAAGGGCAGAGATATTTTCCAACAACAGCCATAAAAGAACCGGTTGATCCGATACCTCCTTCACCCGAAATTTCAAAGTCAAAATTGACCTGATGCTCCTCCGGTGTTGGAACCACTCCGTGATGTTATAAACCTGTGTCCTAGATGCCATAGAAGTAAGAGCCCAAACGATTGAGGACCTGTATTGATGGTAATGTAAGAATCAGCAGTCAGTAGTTCACCCATCACCGAAAAAGCATCAGCGAGCCTGAATTGGAAACGGTAACCATAATATCAACGGTTTCTCCCGGATCAATTTTTCCATTATTATTTCCTGAAGCATCGTCTACACTATATTCTATGTACTCCAGCACCGGCGCATGGGACATAAGGAGTATCTGGCTGATCCATGTATCCGTACCATCAGTTGCAGAAATATCAAATAGGATCGTTTCATTGTCTGGAATCAAATTATCAACATCAAAGGCAAAAGCATTTTGAATATTTGCCGTTACACCAAATGCCTGCAATGTCTCCAAAATTTTCTAGTCGCATCAGTAATTGTAATCCAGGGATTTAAAAGAACTTAATGTTGCTGTAACATTTGTTGCATCAACATTTCCAATATTTTGCATAGAAAGGGAAAGTAAAACAGATTCACCATAATCAACCAGGCCATTTCCATTTCCTGATTCATCATTGATTGAAAAGGATTCTTCAACAACGTAGGCAACATCCGCTGAAATTACATCCACATTGTTTTCATACCTGTAATGATCCTGCATGGTAACAGTAATCTTCACTACCGCACCCTCGGCTCAGCAGAATAGAAATCTGCATGGATTCTCCTGTACCAATCTCGGTAGCAATAATTTCACCATCAACAGTCAACCCGATCAAGGAACCTTCATTGGCTAAAATTGAAAAGGTATTCATTCCATCCAAAAGGACATTATCATGCAAAATGGTCATTTCCAAAGGTACATTTGTAAATAAATTCAGGAAAGCATCACCATGATGATGAAAGAGGTTGTAGGTTACTTCTTTATTTCCGGTATTGTAAGGCCAATTAGATTGCTGTAAAAAATATTTTCCGGCAGCATTTCCAAAAGCAGGCATCACACCCTGATGATCGGGCGTAGTTCCATAGTCTGGTAAAAAGTCAGGCCACAAATTATCGTACATTCCCCATACATAGGCATCGTTTACAAACGAATAGGAAACCTCTGAAGCCGCTATTAATCCGAGAGCTCCCGAATTCTGGCCATTCTTCGTATAACGGTGGAAGGTCTCGGTAAAGCAACTCCCCGATAAATTATATTTCCCTGTCAGGCAATTCACCGAAAAGATAAAAGTAAGATCTGTGTTTGTGAGGCTATTAATATTTCCACTTGAATATGCGGGTTCTCCCCATCCTTGCTCATAACCGTGGTCGCGATGTTGAAGAGCAAAGGCTCCGCTATTAATAGCATCGTTGATCATTTCCGGATCTCCGCCTGACCAGTTTCCAAGGTCGCCAGGTGAGCCAGGTAAATAACCCAGTCCGTTGGGGCCAAAAACATTTAAAACCGTGTAGGTATTCGTTGCTGTTGACCATGGGTCAGATGTGGGATCACCGCCATAAACTTCATTGATCCGTACAGGCTCTTTTCCCATTTCATTTTTCCAGAAACCACCAATGCTTTCTGAACATATTTGAAACCAGCGCTCGGTTTGCCAACCCAGTGCAGTAATAGGATGGTTGTAAAAATCTGGGTTTGTTGGAGGATTGGTTTCATAATTCAGAAACTTTGTGATCATAACTTCAAGTTGATCTTCATCCTGTGCAGTCATACGGGCGAATACAATATCAGGCATGTCGTTGTTGGTGACGTCGGCAAATATATTATCCGACACACAATACGAATCCCAGATTGGAGAAATGATGCGGTTGTCTGCATTGGTTCCGTAATCTCCCAACAACAAAATGGCTACCGGAACGATATCCCAATTGTAATAAGCATCATTGACAAAGTTTTGGATAGCATTAATTGTATTGCCACCAACCTCATCAAGGGTAATAACGTCGGTCATAATGCCCTGGCTTGTCCTGAATTGCTTAATGGTATCGGCCCATGACTGGAAAACCTGGTTGTTGGGTGTAATAATAAGGTATTCGCAACCCACATCTTTTGTTCCTTGATAAGATTTGTTGTAATCCATATCAGGAATGGATTCCTGATTCAAAAACATCGCGGAGGATGGGGTCCCACCAGCGGCTTCTCAATCGCTCATTGCCGAATGAACCATCTCCATTTATAAAAGTCAGTTCAATTTCAATATCGCGATACACTTTTAATTCTTTGGTAACCGGGTTGTACTGAAAAGGTGTGATGCCGCATGGCAGCTTCAATGCCCCTGATTTCGGTTTTCTCCGATAACTTGACAGGATGCTCAGGATAAAATTTATCGGCATTGTAAATTGTATTGTTTTTTGCATATTCCAATGGGCCGGTTTCCGTATCCCAGGAATTCTGGGGGCTGGAGCAATATCAACACCCTGTATGGTTTCAACCCTGTAGTTCACCATTTCCAACTCGACCGAAGCACCATTTGGCAACGCAATGTACCTGCTGGTACCTGGCAAATTGGGTGCACCCTCTTCATTGGGAAGAATGACATCAGCGAATGAAAGTTCCTGCATTCCTTTTCCGTTAATTGTTGTATTCAGAATGCTGAACTCATTTATTGAAAAGTTTAAAACCACTTTTTCCGGTGATTGATTTTTTATGGAAAAACCTGTTTTCCCCAACTATCTGAATAGCTTATTTCTTCCGCAAAGGTGTTTATTGAAATTAAAAGTCCAAGTAAAAAAACAACAGAATACTTCATATTTTAAGTTTAGAATTTATATTTAACAATATTAAGAGACTGTTTAAAATTCATATAGAAATTCGATTAACCATTAACCGAATCATTGATAGCTGGATAAAGGCGATACCAGATTCGGTTAATCTTTCATAATCTTTAGACATTCTTCGATGAAAAGAAAGCCAGGCAAATGTTCGTTCAACAATCCATCGTTTGGGCAAGACCTTGAAGGTCCCTGTTTCATTTCTTTTCACAATTTCCATCGTCCATCCAAATTGAAGCAATGCCCACTCAATCAATTCACCTATATAACCTCCATCTGCAAATATTTTCTGAATACCCGTAAGGTACTTGTCTTTCAAGGACTTCATTACTTCTTTGCCCCAACACTCATCATGGATATTGGCAGCATGGATAACGATTATCATAACCAAGCCGAGCGTATCAACAACAATGTGCCGCTTTCTTCCTTTGGTCTTTTTTCCACCGTCATAACCAACATCTCCTTTACAAAGATTACAAGCCTTTACACTTTGGCTGTCAATAATACCAACCGATGGTGTAGGCTTTTTGCCAATACCAATCCTGACTTTTTCTACAAGGAAATCATGTATCTCTTCGATCAAGCCATCCCTCTTCCATTTACGAAAATAATAATATACAGATTCCCATGGTGCATAATCGTTGGGAAGCATTCGCCACTGTATTCCGCTTTTGGTAATGTAAAGAAGTGCATTCATAATATCCCGAAGGCAATATTTTCTCTTTCTTTGGTTAGGGTCAATAAGATTTTCTATAACTTGCCACTGGCTTTCGGTCAAATCACTTGATATGTTTTCATTTTCGTTTGTTTTATTGGTTATTACAAACTGAAGAAATCTATCCGAGGGTTGGCCAAAGCCTTTTTAATTATTATTCACATTCGTTTGTTAATCAATATGATCATTAGTTTATCTTAAATTTTTAAACAGTCTCTAATTATTTCATATTTTAAAATAAAAAATACCGGAAGGTCCTTACCTCCAGATTGTATTTATTTAATAATGATTTTTTCCTGCATTGTTGTTTCATCAGTGCTGAGAACAATATAATAAATGCCTGAATCTACCTTGCCAAGGTCAACAACAAAATTTCCATGGGACAAATTTTCCGCGGTTGTTGCATAAACAGCTTTTCCAAAACTGTTGTAAATTTTAACTTCCCAAGATTTTTCAGCAGAATTTCCTAAATGAATAGTAAACTTACCATTGTTCGGATTTGGAAAAACCTGGATTGGCCCTGTTTCATTTTCATTAATATCAGTCAGGGTAATATCAATTTGAAGGTTGCCGGAATAATCACTCTCACCACAATCGTTCACAGCCCTGACCTTAAGGTAGGCCGACCCTTCATAATAGTCTTGCCAGTCAATGGTGCAAATATGCCCATCTACAGTTAAGACTCCGGCAGAAACGGGATCGAGGTACCAATCATAATCATTGGCATTGGCGATATCATTGGTAGCATACTCGCTGGTCCAACCAGGGAAAGACCCAACTGAAGTTGGCCCCTCGGGGACATCAGGAGTTACCGGGGCAACCTCAACTAAAATATAATTTTCAAATGCCAATGTATTTGAATTGGCACCATCCGATACGGTAAGACTTACATCAAATAACCCGGGATTGGTATATGCAACAACAGGATTCTGTATGGTTGAAGTAGCCGGTGTACCGCCTTCAAATACCCAATTCCAGGAGGTAACTGCACCCAAGGAAGCATCTTGGAAATGAACCATCTCATTTTCACAGATTTCAGTAACATCCGAAGTAAAGGAGGCAAAAATGGATGTCAAAGCACCTGTTGGCAAGCTAATGTAATCAAGCCATGCACAATCCGAACCGCTGGAAACACTCTGATCTTTATCAAACTCCCATTTAAAGGTATGGTTCCCGGAAGTTACCGGGTAGGAAAACTCACTCCAGGAAAGTTCACCTGCCCATTGATTCATCAAACTACCATCAATGTAAAATTTCAAATAATCGTATGACTCCTCAGAGGAAACTTTGACAAAAAACCCAATTTCACCGCTGGCAATTACATCATAGGAAATGGACAGCCATGTTGACTGTTCATCATTAATATCGCCAGACTTAACACAATAAGTGCCCTCATAAGGATTTTGGTTGAAATGGCCCAGTTGGCATTGCCACCGGTTTCCCAGTCAAATTGTTCAAAATTGCCGGTTTCCCAGTCTTCAACAATCAATCCTACAGAGAAACTCATCATGAAAGTAGTATTGTACGAAACGGCATTAACATTTAAATTGAGAGCTACGGGTTCCCCAATTGGAGTACCTGCATTGGCTGTAATGGTATAGGTACCTTCTTCCGATTGTCCCTGTTCTAAATTTCCATAATTAGCGGAAGCATTATCAATTGTTATATAGGGAGAAGAAGTAGAAATTGTTCCAACCGTATTTTCTGCAATTATGTCCCCATTATTTTTTAAAGTAACAACAATATCAACGGTTTCTCCCGGATCAATCCGTCCATTGTTGTTTCCCTGGCTATCATCGATTATATAATCATACAAGGCAATATAAATGCCCGATACAGGCTCTAAAGCTTCAATTGCGTCCAAATCAAAACCGGCGTCCGCAGCATTTGCATTGCCATCACCATCATCCACGATTTTAATAAAACGTGCTTCCGTTACTCCCGAACCAGCCATATCAAATTCAGTTGTACCGCTTCCAGCCCCCAGTGACATCCATGGCCCGTCAAGGGTTTCTCCTGCATAGCAGGTAAAGCCTTCTGGTGTCGCATCGCCTTCCCATACAATAAAATCAATTCCGGGGCCATCAATAACAGGATATTGCATATCAAGCACACACCAGCCATCTTTTCCAATCGAATAATTGATATCATCTGGAGCACCAATTACAGCCGGAGTCCATCCTTCGTCTGCATAATTGTTCTCGGGTATCTGGGAAGAACTAAACCGGTAAACATATTGGCCCTCTTCGGGTTGAAGCTGAAAATCAGTTGCAGTTGCCATGTTCGCACCAACCTCAATATTTTCAATCGTCTGGGTGGCATAGCCATTGGCCACAATGGTGATGCTATAGGTTCCCGGAAGGACAAACTTATGGTAGTCGCCAGCTGTTTCGTCGGTAAAGGTTGGCATATAGTCATTTACAAAAACAACTGCCTGAACCGGATCGCCTGTAACAGCATCGGTAATAAATCCTTCAAGCCCATATCCTGAATATTCGATCATGGCAAGCATGGAAGGTTTGTTATAGTTGTAATACATCATGATTTGAGAAGCTGGGGGTTGTTTATCATAAGATATCTCCATACTCCAGGCGATGGAACCCATCATGCCATAATTCGAATCTTTTGTACTTCCATTGATGGCATACATCCCATTAAAGCCCTGGCCATATTCCATATTAGAATAACCGGATTCGGAGGCATACAATCCTGCCATTTGAAGAATATGCGGCATATCATGGGGTACGTCCGGGCGATAACTCCATGGGCAACTGATGTATTCAGTACCGCTATGATAAGAAGTATGAATAACAAACTGGTTGTTGTACATGCACTCCCGAAGGGCCTTGCTTTCAACCTGGGAACAAGGGCCGGGGCTGCCTCCCCAGGCATCCCACATATAGCACCAGTCGCGGTTCAAATCTATCCCGTTGATATTATACCGGCTCATGTATTCTCTCCCCCAGGGATTGACCATCAGGTATAGCCAGATTTCACGGTTGTCAATCAGGAAAGCAATATCCGGGTCTTCGCCATAGCCAATGCAAAGGTCGCGGGCAAAGCGGATAACATTTTCAGCCCCTCCAATTTCATCTCCATGAATACCACCGTCAAACATAACTTCGGCCTCGGGTTCATCTACCGAAACGTTATCACTTATTTTCAGCGCCGTTAGTTCATATACCCCTGAGGCATCCATACCATAAACAATGCGTTGGCAAATATCCGGGAAATGGGTGACCAGGCTATCGGCCAATTCAATTATTTCCTCGTAACTGTGATAAGCATCTTTGGTTTGCCAGAAATCAAGGTTGTGTTTATTCAAATCAGGAATTTCGATTTCGTAATCAAATCCTAAAGCATCAATTTGGTCCAATTCTTTAGGAACAACATAGGCGATAACATGGTCATAGGCCGGGCCATTGAAATCCATGTTCAATTTCAGTTCTGCTAATTTTTGAACCTGATTCTGGTTGTTAACCGGTATGCGAATCTGCATTTCTTCACTCCGCCACGATTGTGCGGAAGAGATAATAACTGCAATAAGTAGAATAAAACTGAGTAATTGTTTTTTCATACAAAAAAATTAGTGACTGCCGAAAGCCGTAAAACTTAAGCCTTTTTCCTCGTGCATTGTTTTTATATATTTATTCCCTTGTCTTCAACAGGTTGGTAATCAGTCATCGGACCATGAAATTTCAACATAAAACGTTAGATCATCAAAAACCACTTAATAACCTGATTGATAAATCGTTCAAAACGATTTACGAAAAGACACATCTCCATTTCGAAAGGTTGCATTAATAAGGTATCATTTTCCAGGCTCAACGTATTGGTTTGGCAGAAAAACAATTTTAATTTGTTTCGAAAACAAAACGACACCAGCTAAGGAATAAGGTTTATTACAATGTCGTTCTAAATCTATTGTTAATATGCCCGTCGATCAGCTTTAAAAGTGCGGTTATTTTAATGGGCTTGGAGATATAATCATCACAACCAACCTCAAGGCACTTTTGCTTTTCTCCTGACAATGCAAAAGCCGTTTGGGCAATGATAAGGATATCAGCATCAATCTTTTTAATTCGCCGTGTAGCTTCATAACCATCCATATCAGGTAATTGAATATCCATCAAAACAAGGTCGTATTTAGTTTCTTTACACTTTTTAACAGCCTCTTTGCCATTTAGTACCTGGTGGATTTCAGCTCCCGTTTTTCGCAATGCACTTTGATAAAAGATAATGCTTTGCCGGTCGTCCTCAACAATTAAGATCTTTTTATTGCTCCAATCATAGCTTAATGATACCAGCTTGTCTTGCTTCTTTTTTACCCGAAGGCTGTGCTTTATGGGTCGGGTTAAAAGGCAGGGTAAAATAAATGTGGAACCCTGTCCGGGTGTTGATTCTACCTAAATATCCCCCCAGTATTTCAACCATTTTTTTAGTAATAGCCAGGCCAAGCCCGGTACCTCCATATATGCGATGGCCCAAAACATGCACCTGCCTGAAACTTTCAAATATAATGTTCAATTTATCTTTGGGAATACCTATACCGGTATCGCGGACATAAAACTGTACATGGGGATTTTTCAATTGATCATTTAACACAAAAACCAAACTCAACAAGTCCGAAATCAGTAAACTTCAAGGCATTGTTGAGCAAGTTTCTCAGGATCTGTTTCAGGCGGTCAATGTCGGTATAAATCACCACTTCCCCGCTTCTATCCGGTTTCTTGTAGTTTAATTTTACACCGTTTTTATTTTGTTTTGTACGCAAAAATTGCTTGTATGAATCCTGAGTTCATTCAAAATATTATCGACAAAATATTGCGATTTGAAAATCTTTATTTGGCCCGCCTCAATTTTCGAAATATCAATAATATCATCGATCAAACCCATCAAATCATTTCCGCTGTTTTTGAATCAGGCTGATGTAATGGCGACGTTCATCATCCGATATATCGGGATCGTTGAGAAGTTGTGAAAATCCAATAATCGCATTCATGGGCGTTCTGATCTCATGCGACATATTAGCCAGAAATGCAGATTTAAGCTTATCGGATTCTTCTGGCTTTCAATTTTGCAGAAAGTAATTCCTGTTCCATTCTCTTTCTTTCAGAAATATCTTCTTTTAATCCGATAAAGTGTAATTTTCCTCCTTCGTCTTTTAGGGGCGATATGTGGGCTGATTCCCAATACAACTCACCATTTTTCTTTTTATTCAGCAATTCGCCATACCAGTCCTTCCCGGCTTTTATGGTTTGCCAAAGAGCAGTGTAGGTTTCACCGGTAGTTTTGCCCGATTTGAGCAAGCTTGGATTTTTTCCAATAACTTCGTTTGATGAGTATCCGGTTACCAAAGAAAACTTTGGATTAACATACTGAATATTTGCATCCAGGTCTGTGATGACAACGATGGCTGGACTTTGTTCAACCGATCGTGAAAGCTTGCGGATTTCTTCTTCCGACTTTTTCCGGTCGGTTATATCCCTGATGGCACCTTCTGTACCAATAAACCGCTTGCTTTCATCAAACAACAATCGTGCTGAAAGTGAGCAAAAAAGAAGTTGTCCATCTTTGGTTTTAAGTCTTGTATCAAAATCATAAACCTCATGTGCTTCTGATAATATTTCACCGATCATTTCATGATCATCTTCTGAGGCATAAAAAGAGATCGAAGGTTGACCAATAACCTCTTCGGGCTTATAGCCTGCAATCTTCTCAATCGAAGGGCTAACTTCTTCAACGATTCCCTCAACAGACGACCTAAAGAAAATATCTGGAAACGCATTGAACATCCTTCTCAGTTTCGATTCATTTTCCCGAAGGGATATTTCAGCTAATTTTCTCCTCCGTTATATTTTCAAATGACACACCGATTCTTTGATTAGGAAGGGGAAAGGTTTTAACCGAAAACGAGCCTTCTAATAACCCTATCGTCCTCATAAACAATTTCGTCAATCTCGTAGGGTTCGCCAGTTCTAATGACATTTGCATAAGCCTCAGGAATTCCAAGCTCCCTTAATCCCGGGAATATCTCATCGATGGTTTTCCCGACAATGTCTTTTACCGGGGCATGGGTGAGTTTCTCAGAGGTTGGATTTGCCAATACCAAACGCAATGTGCGGTCATCATTAATATCCTCCAGGTGATAAATGTAGGTTCCGGTTTGAATGTTATTAAATATATCCGCTGCCTGTTGCATTTCAAATTCGGCAATTTTTCGTTCGGTAATGTCCTGAGCAAAAGAAATAACGACCTCTTTTTCCGAAATAAACACTACGATAAAGCCTCACCTCTTTTGAAAACCCTTCCTTTTTTATCCAACCCCAAAACTCAAATATTTGTGGTTCGCCCTTAAAGGCATTCTGTATAAAAGTCATTGTTTCGTTTAAATCATTCTTCCCAGGCAGAAAGAAATTTGGGAGTCTTGCCAACAAAATATTCCTCTGGGGTATCCGTACATATTAACAGCGCCTTGATTTACATCGAGGAAGGTTCCGTCAGAATCAAGAATATAAATGGCATCCGTAGCATTATCAAATAAACCCCTATAGCTAACTTCAGATGCTATAAGTAAGCTTCCTCCACTGCTTTTCGCTCCGTAATATCACGGCCAACACTAACGATCTCAATTACGTTATTGTTTTTATCCAAAATGGCTGTATCAACCCAGGCCAGCCATCGCCACCCCTTTTGTGAGCGCCCTTTCTTCGGTATAACCATGATAAGGGGGTGAAAATACTTTTTTCAGTGCTTTTTCAGAAGCCACCTTGTCGGCCTCATGAACCTGTGGCATAAATTTACGTCCGAGAAGTTCTTCTTCCTTTTTCCAAACAATTCGCAATAGGAGGGACTAACATATAAAAACTTCCCGTTCGGGTCAATTTTAACGATCAAGTCTGTTATGTTTTCAACCAACAACCTGTATTTTGCCTCACTTTCCCTTAAAGCATTCTCGGCTTGTATCCGATCGGTTATATCCATATAGGCACCAACCAGACCTGCAACATTTCCTACCTCATCGTAGAATACATCCTTGTTGTAAATAACCTGGCGAGGTTCTCCGTTTTTATCCACGATCTTCCATTCATAAACTTGCTTCCTTTTGTTCTTCAATAATTCAAGGTCTTTTTGATGATAAATGTCAGCCATTTCAGAAGGCCACAGTTGATGAACTGTTTTTCCTTTAATCTCTTCAGAGCGAAAACCAAGTTGTTCTGTAAAGGCATTGTTGCATCCCAAATATCTTCCTTCTGAATCTTTATAAAAAATAGGATAGGGTGTCGCTGAGAACAAAGCCTCATTAAACTTTCGCAAACGTTCCGATTTATTGTGCTCCAACTTGAGTTGATTTTCAGCGTTAAGCCGTTGTGTAATATTTTCTGCAATACAAATGATACCTGTTTTTCCATTGGGTAATGAGAAGATTCGTTCGTTAAGTTCAACAAAAATTGGGGTGCCATCTTTTGTAATGCTTTTCTCAATATGTTTAAGCCTTTCCCCAGCCAGGATAAGTTTTAGGTTTTTATCAACCTGTTCTATCGCTTCTGGATGAGATAGCATGTGAACTCTTTTGCCCAATAATTCTTTCGCCTTATACCCCAATAAATCACAGAAAGCAGGATTGACATCCAAAATTATCCCTTTTTCATCTTCAATCATAATACCACTTGGTGAAAGCGAAAACAATGTTTGATATTGCTTCTCTTTTTCCCTCATGGATTCTTCCGCATTTCTACGTTCTGATATATCTTCAACGATACCATCATAAAAAAGAGGTTTGCCATTACCATCACGAACAATCACTGTGGATACTTCAGCCGTAAATACCTGTCCGCTTGCCCGCTTCAGCTTCAGTTCTTTATTCTTTACAAAACCCTTTTTACTAATGATATTAAAAAAATCCTCTCTTTCCTGAGGATTCATATACAAATCGGATACATTATGGGTAAACAAATCATCCTTGGTTTTGTAACCAAACATTTTCAGAAGGGCTGGGTTTACTTCAATAAAATGGCCATTTTTCTGGGGGCTTGTTCTATAAATTCCAATGTTCAGGTTTTCGGTCAGGGTTCTGTACTTCTCTTCTTCCTTCAACAAAGCATCCTGAATTACCTTTCGTGCAGTTATATCACGGCAATTGATCCGGATTTCCGTTATTTTGCCCTGAGGGCCAAACAACAACTGGGTCCGTTCATGAACAAATAACTCAGAGCCATCCTTTCTGACTTTTCTAAATTCCAGTTCACTCCTTAACGATTTAGTCTTAACAATTTCAGCTATTTTTTGCTTTACAAATTTAAGGTCGTCTTTATGAACAACCGGCCAAACCAATTTACCAACCAACTCATCTTTGGTATAACCGAGTTGTTCAGCTCCTGTTTTGTTAACAGACAATACCTTCCCCCTGGTATCAACAGAGAAAAACATATCGGGCGAGTTGTCATAAAGATCAATATACCTTTCCTCACTCTTGATCAGGCGATCAAGGATCTTGTCATTGCCCCTTAAATCCTTCAACTGCTTATCAGCTTCCAATAACCTGGCAATTAGTTGCTGCTTGGTAAATGTTGAATAATCCATACATTAAGAAATTAAACCTGAAAGAAAGTGACCATTATTCGTATATCGATAGCCAAATATATAAAAATATTTGAAATCCTGCAAAGAAAAATAATCAATGTCCTATTTTCCAGATGGCTTGTAAAAAAGAAATTGTGTTAATATAACCAATACAAGCGTAAATATTACACTGTAAATGGCCCTAAGGAAAGTATTGAAGAAGCCGGAAAACCGGAATACTTCAAGATAAAACAATGCCAGGTGATGAATCAATATCAATATTAGCGAATAAACAAAAAACCACTGAAATCCCAGGTCCTTTATACACGGGCTCATACCAGCTTCGTATTCCCTTTTCGAACCAATGCTTTTTACAACAGCCGGCCTGAAGAAAGCCATTAAAACGGAAGCAAATGCATGCATCCCAGGGGTTCCTGAAAAAACATCCACACCTAAGCCCAGCAAAAAAGAGGAGATCAACAGCAGCCAGCCGGAAATTTCAAAAGGCAAAAGCAAAATAAAATATACATAAAGGTAAGGATTGACATAGCCGCCAAAATTTATATTATCCAGAATCAAAACCTGAAGGAGGATCAATCCAATGAAACGGACGATATTGTTTATATAATTAATCATTATCGTTTACATCAGGTTCAAGACTCAATTGCTCTTCAACCAATAAATTGGTGATAACATAAACATAATAAAGCTTATTAAAATCAACCGAAAACCGAACCCTGGCACTTCCAAATTTTTCTCCGGCCTTTGATTCGTATTCATCCACTGTCCCTATTAAAACTCCTTCGGGGAAAATAAATGAATTTCCGCTTGTTATGATGGTGTCTCCCTTGCTCAACATGTGAAGGAATGTCGGTAAGCATGCAGTATCTGTAGTCATCGCCATTCCATTCGATATTTCCAATGTGGCGGTTCTTTTTAATTCGTGCATTGATTTTATTACTCGTATTAATGGCTGGCATTACCTCGAAAAATGCTCTGAAACGCATCTACCACAGAGGTGCCAACCAATCCGGTGGGACAAATAACCCCCATGTCTTTTTTAATTCCATGTAAAGTCCCTTTATTCAGCATGATAAAATTCTTGCGTTTACTAATGGTGTTACTTATGACTTTCGCATTGGTAAATTGATAAAGGGTATCGTTTGAAATAAAACTGCACGTATCTGAAACCAGAAAAGAAGAGGCAAGCGACTCTTTCAGGCGGGTGTTTTCCGAAACAAGAATTTCATTGGCCTTTTTAAGCGAAAAATACCCCGATATATTATTGAACGCTGCAAAAGCAGAGCCCGTTACCGAACTCGAATAATTCAGAAAAGTATGCTTCTGATAATTATTCTGAACGACCATTGAAAAAGCCAAATTTCCAACAATAAAAAAAGGAAGAAGAAATAATGCTTGAGTATATATCCAAAGAGGTGTCTCAATGTTTAAAACTGGGTTAATACCTTTTTATTTAATCAAGAATGTAAATCGATCATAATTCTTTAAAGCAATCCCTGTTCCCGAGCCACGGCCCTGAGGGGATCTTCAGCAACATGAACCGACAATTTGGTTTTCAGGTGTATCCTTTTATCAAGGCCCTGAGCATGAATCCGCCACCTGCTAAATAGATACCCGTCTGAAAATATCTGCAGAGAGGCTCAGGAGGAGTCATTTCAAGTGCATTGAGCACAGCCCTTCCAATTTTTTGAAATTGATTTATCTAGGCAATGGGCAATCTCGGCATAATTAACTTTTATTTCTTTTGGAATACCGGTCAGCATATCCCGTCCATGAACGGCATAATCATCCGGCGGATTGTCAATTTCAGTCATGGCGGCGCCTACTTCAATTTTAATCCGTTCAGCGGTTCGTTCCCCAATATTGATATTGTGTTGCTTACACGCATGTACTCCTCAATGTCCAGATTGAAATCATCCCCTGCAATAATACGAATGGATTTATTATTGACAATTCCACCCAGCGCAATAACTGCAATTTCACTCGTTCCTCCACCAATATCAATGATCATATTTCCGGTTGGCTCCAAAACATCAATGCCGATACCGATAGCTGCCGCCATGGGTTCATGGATCAGTTTCACATCTTTCGCTCCGGCTTGCTCGGCTGAGTCCTTTACGGCCCGCTCTTCCACTTCCGTAATTCCGGAAGGGATACAAATAACCATTTTCAGTGCAGGTTGGAAAAGGGGTTTCTTCGTCCATATCATTTTGATCATTTCCCGGATCATGTATTCTGCCGATTGAAAATCTGCAATTACACCATCAACGCAACGGACGGATTGTTTTTATATTCTCATAGGTTTTACCATGCATCATCATCGCCTTTTTACCAACAGCAATGATCTTTCGGTATTTCTTTCGATGGCAACAATTGAGGTTCATCAACAACAACTTTATCATCAAAAATAATAATGGTGTTGGCTGTCCCTAAGTCAATCGCAATTTCTTTGGTAAAAAATGAAAAAAGCCCCATTTTTCTATGTTTGTTAAATTAGTGTTTAAAATGACGTGTTCCGGTAAAAACCATGCTCATTCCGTGAGCATCGCAATAGTCAATCGAATCCTTGTCCCTTACAGAACCTCCGGGCTGTAAAACCGCCTTTATACCTGCTTCATGTGCAATCTCAACAGAATCGGCAAAAGGAAAAAATGCATCGGATGCCATCACAGCCCCGTTTAAATCAAAGGCAAATTCTCCGGCCTTATGGATGGCCTGTTTCAGTGCATCAACTATGGATGTTTGTCCCACGCCACTGGCACACAATTGATTATTCTTTGCAAGAACGATGGTATTCGATTTTGTATGTTTGACTATTTTATTGGCAAACAGCAAGTCTTTCTTTTCATACTCACTTGGGGATAATTTGGTTACAACCTTCAAGTCCTCATTTGTTTCCGTTTTTAATATCCCGGTCCTGCTCAATAACTCCATCAAGAATTGACCGGAAGTTTTCCCGGAAAGTCATAAGAAACCTTTTGCAAAATTATTCTATTTTTCTTTGCCTCAAGAATTTCAAGTGCTTTTTCCTCATAAGCCGGTGCTAATATTATTTCGAAAAACAATTTATTGATCTCCGCAGCTGTTTCTTCATCAATTTCAACATTTGTTATCAGCACACCCCCAAAAGCAGAAACCGGATCACCGGCAAGGGCATCTTTCCAGCATCCACCAAAACCGGCCGGCTTGCAATACCACAGGCATTATTGTGTTTTAGGATCGCAAAAGTGGTTTCATCAAATTCTTCAATCAGGCCCCGATGCTTCGCATCCAGGTCACCCAGATTGTTATACGAAATTGCTTTGCCGTGGTACATTTTAAATACACCCTCCAGGATTTACCGTAATAAACCCCTTTCTGATGCGGGTTTTCACCATACCTTAGCACAGTGGCGGCTTTCCGGATGCTTTGTTTAAACACATCTTCCTTACCACCATTGAAGTATTTAAAAATAGCCGTATCGTAATGAGAAGAAACATCAAATGCCTTGGCAGCAAAATGTTTTCTGTCTTCCATGCCGGTGAATCCTTTTTTCTCCTGAAGCAAGGCGATCAAATCATCGTATTGCTCAGAAGGAGGAACGATCAAAACATCTTTAGAAGTTCTTGGCCGCTGCCCTGATCAAAGAAATTCCGCCGATGTCAAATTTTTTCAATGATCTCCCACGCTTCATTATCGGTAGAAGCAACGGTTTGTTCAAAGGGTAAAGATCAACAATGACAAGGTCTATTTCCGGAATATCGTATTCTGAGAAATGTTTGATATCGCCTTCATGGTCGCGGCGGCACGGGATCCTCGAAAATTTTCGGATGCAGGGTCTTAACCCTTCCACCCAGAATGGACGGGTAAGAAGTTACCGATTCAGCGGTATGTGCTTCAACGCCGAGTTTTGATATAATCATAAGTTCCCCCGGTCGAGAACAATTTCACATTCAAAGCCGTTAGCAGTTTGACAATTTTGTCAAGCCGATCCTTATGAAATACGGATATTAATGCACTGTTTATCTTTTTCATATTCTCCGTAAGTAGTTAGTTTGCAATTTCGTTATAAACAGAAATGCAAAGTAACAATTAAATTTGTTTCATCACTTCCAGTTAAATAATTTAATTTTACAAACTAATCAAAAGTACAATTGGGCCATGATGCTATTTTAAAATTGATTGGTGAAAGTTTCATCTTTGCTTTTCAGGCAATAATCGTGAATAAGGTCAGGTTTCAATCCTGTCATTACTAGGAATTACCATTGGTATATTTTTCCGTAATTTCGGTTTTGACCATCTTCGATTCAATGGAGATAGCTGTTCACCACAACATCGAGCAATTGGGCGACAATGTCTTGTTTATCCAAAAATGGCCCTGGGCCATAGGCGGCTTGATATCCTGGTGGAAATATTTTAACCGTCCCGAGCCCAATCTTTACGACCTTGAACAGATTCAACAGAGAAGCCTGGCCCGCCGAAAGCGCATCCGCTACAACTGCTGAAACACGCCGTACCATCAAATACGGAAGCAACAGCATGGAAGATGTGAGCATTATGGCCATCTCACGACTTTGCTGAAACCCTTCCGCTCGATTTATCCGAGGGCCGCTACTTTACGCCCATCGAGTCGAATGGCGGAAGAATGACTGCATCGTTGGGAGCACCATTGCCGAAAAGTTGTTTTCAAACGCAAACCCGATTAAAAGAGATCAAGATTTTTTTGGCAGCAAGGTGGAAGTAATTGGCGTGATGAAAAAAGAAGGCGAAGATATGTTTGGGAATTCTTCCGACAATAGGGTTTCCGTTCCAACGCCCGGAGCTATGTGGATATTCGCGATATAGGCTGCACCATTGTTGTAAGGGCCAAACCACAGGTTTCAAACGAAGAATTAAAAGGATGAACTGACGAACATCCTGCGCTCGTCAGGCGGCTGACCCCAAAAGTGGACGACAATTTTGCCATCAACGAAACCGATATTATTACCAAGGGATTTGAGGATTTCTTTGGGGTAATTGCCATAGTGGGTTGGATAGTGGGTGGATTCTCGCTTCTGGTAGGTGGTTTTGGGATATACCAACATCATGTTTGTATCGGTTTAAAGAACGGACCAACCAGATTGGAATACAAATGTCGCTAGGCGCTAAAAATTCTTCATCCTTTTTCAGTTTTTGTTCGAGGCCATTTTCCTTTCCTTGTTTGGTGGTATTTTCGGTTTGCTGATTATTTATCTGCTGGTGCTTTCTGGGAATTTTCCCTTCACCCTGCAGCTAACCCTGATGAATGTCGTCATTGGCATTGCTGTTTCTGTCACCGTCGGATTGATTGCGGGGATTGTCCCGTCTTGTCCGCTTCAGGCTTGACCCCGTGGAGGCGATGGGGTCTGTTTACTTTTCAAAGTGTTATTGCCGGTATTAATTGCAGATACCTTTTCCCGTTCCCTGATTTTTTTCAACCCTTAACTTTATTTTTCTTGTTTTAAAAAACATATTTATCTTAGCCATTCCAAAACAAAGCATAACCGGAATGGCCAATATTCCTAAAGGGTCAGTAACTAAAACGTCTTCTGAAGTTTGCGAATATTTCAATATTGGATTTTTGCATTGTGTACCCTTTACAATACATTCTGTTTTTTTGTTTGAAATTTATAATTCCCCCCCCCTCAATAAGTTACGAATTGACAAAGGCTTTTACGGGGTACGGTAAACCTTTACCGCTTGGTTCTTTTTGAAATTTCCAAAAGCGAAATGGTAAAAATGCTATTTAAAAGTTGGCAATCGGCAGTCAGCTAAAAGCTAAAAGCCAAGAGCCAAAAGCCAAAGGCAATTACAAACAGCAAGCAATTAAGGTAAGAATTAAAAGTGAAAAAAAGATGAAAAAAACAGTATCAATAATAAGTATTGCGGCGATCGCCATGGTAATGGTGTTTTCGTGCTCGAAGAAAATGCAACCGATAAGCCTGTAGAAAAACTAAGAACTGACGGCTTATGAAACGCACATTAATAAAACCCTGAAGGATTTCAAACAAAAGATGGAATTTATCCGCGCCAACCCGCACCTGAAAAGCGGCGAAAGCGTACCCGCCGACTCAGCCGTATGGCTGCTGGAGGCAACCATCAATTTCTCACATGCGTTCCCCAATGAGTTTTATGATGAAACCCAAACCGATGAGGTAACACTAACAATACCTCTGAAAAGTAATGGTATTGTTGATATGGTAGTTTTAACACAGAAATATGATGAAATGAAAGCCGGTATAACTACTATTTACGATAGTAAAAGTTATGAGAATAAAGCCTTGGTGTTGGTCGATGTGATAAATTCCGCGCAAACTAGTGATGAATTAACCATAACAGCGCAAACTATAACCGGCAATAAAAGCAATGACCCACCTCCCATTCCGGGGGTAGAAGGCCCGTTTGGAGAACAAGATGATTGGTGGTACGGAGAAAACATTGGATATTGTTATGATCCATATATTGTTCAAGATGATGCAGCAAACCAATTGTTTTTAGAAACCAAAGACCTCGTTCCTGACCCTGCCGGGAATTATTACTTTATTAATGAGTTTACTTTTTATATTGATGGAGGTGATCCTGATTTTATACGTGACAATGATGTTATGGACAATTATCTTGATTATTGGCTGTACTATTCTGTTGATGGCAACCCCCAGTTGCCATTTATTACGGATCAGATGTTATGCCTCGAACATACCGAGATGAACATTTATCATTATAACCTTAAAAAACTTATGTTTGATATTTTACCAAACGATTATTTACCAAACACATTTGGTTTTTACGGTTACTCCATTGAAAGTTTAAACAAGGTGGAGGATAAAACTTTTTCGATTGATGATTTTGATTATTATTACCATAGATCAGATTTTACTTACGGGATAAAAGTGGGTTATAATGAGGGCGAAGGCCCAACTGGTTTATAAATTTTACCAGTCAGGGTGCAAACAATTTGCACCCTGATTAATATTGTTATTAATAATACTTTAATATGAAAATAAAATTTATAATACTAGCAGGCTTTATTCTTGCCACATTGGCGCTCAAAGCTCAAAACAGTTTTGAGTTTACCGTACAAGACACTTCCTCTTCAAAATGTTTTACCACTTTTGTTGATGAACAGAACTTTTTCGTATCAGTAGGGTCAATTGGAAGTCCTATTATTCATGAATATGATGGAATGATATTAAGGTATGAAAATCCTGATTTTATAGTAAAAACAATATTTCATAAACCCGATTCAATAATATTTTTTCGTTACGGGATTTTATTGTCAAATGGCAACTACTTTATCGCGGGTACTGTTGACAGCAATGAAGATACTAATTTGAAGAATTTGTATATCCTGGAATTGAGTCCGGAAATGGAAATTGTCCGTGAAAACATTTACGGGATACCACTAATATATAACCGTTTGTCACTCGATAATTTAATTCTTGGCCCCGATAGTATAGTTGTTATAAATGGTACTTTAGATGATCCCGCACCTGGTTTATTAAATGATTTATATGCGGCAAGGTTAAATACGCAGGGAGAATTATTGGATATTTTGATTTCTGATGATTTTAATTCAGATTATTCAGGCGAAATTATTACAAAGCTTGATAATAGCGGGTACTATTTTATTGGGGAATTTGGATACGCCAGGTTAATTGATTTGGACAATAACCTGAACATTATAGGCTATCAGCCAATGGATCCTGATAACAGCTACAGTTCGGTAGCTGTAAGACGACTTGCAGATGGAAACCTTGTTATCGGGAGCCTTGCCCACCAGGATGTAGGTTCCTTTTATGATTTGCGAATGAGGGTGTGCGGTATAGATTTGGAACCAATTAAGGACACCATCATTATTGATGACGGCTTTAACTGGTTGCCGGTGCTTAGCGGCCTTGATTTTATTGACGAAAACAATATCTGGGTAGTCACTTATCCCCAAATGGTAAAATCAACTTCAGATTGGGAGTTTGGACGGATTTATATTTTTGATAGCAACCTTAATGTAAAAGGGGCGAAATATTTTGGTGGAACAACTCCATTATACTTGTATTCACTAAAAGCCCTTGACGACGGGGGTTGCATTATTACAGGAATAACACCTGACGATGAGGGCAAAGGATATTCAGATGTTTATATTAAGAAGGTAATGCCTGATGATATTTTGACTCATGCAGAAGAAACCATAGAGCCGGATGATCAGGATGTATTGGTCTACCCAATCCCTTTTAGCAATGAATTATCAATTGAAACATACCGAAGAAATTTAACTTTCTCTTTATTCTACATTGATGGAAAATGTGTTGTTTCAAATCAAAAGCTTACTATTCCAAATACAAGAATAGAAACTTCCAACCTTGAAAAAGGAAATTATATTTATAAAATATCAACGGATGGCAAAACCATTCAAACAGGAAAAATTATAAAAAGGTAATAAACCTAAAATAAATAAAAATGAAAACAAAAATTCAATTATGCATATTTTTACTCGCAATATTATTATTAACAGTCAATAACCTTTATTCGCAATCATGCACTCAGTGCGATAATACAGGTAATCCCCCAGGAACATTAGCAAGTGAGATCGGTCAAAATACAACTGCTTACGGTTCTTATTCTTTTGCGGGAGGTGTAAATTCAACAGCAGAGGGTGGTGTATCTTTTGCCTTTGGTAGTAATGCCTATTCGCAAAGTGCTTACGCAATTTCCCTTGGCTCATCAACTACAGCTTTAAAAAGCAATTCTTTTGCATTAGGTAGTTTTTGTACATCAAATGGAACAAATTCTTTTGTTCTAGGAAATGGACTTAATTCATCAACAAAACTTACAAACTCTGTTGATAATTCGTTAATGATAGGTTTCTACTCTGATAAACCAACCCTGTTCATTGGCGAATCAAATGGAATTGGCTCAACCGGCAAAATAGGCATCGGCGACATAACCAATCCTTTAGCCAAGCTCCACATCAAAGCCGACGATGGCGAGCAGGCCGCCCTGTTCATCGAGCCTTACACTTTTGGTGGCACATACGATGCCGAACTTTGGATGGGCACCTCCGATTATGGGCTAAGGGCTGCTTATGGCAAATTGTAATTCAACACCGGCGGACGTTACATCTTCAATTCTGCGGATGCCAATATGGGCATTGGGGTATTACTCCCCACCGAAAAACTCGAAGTCAACGGCAATATAAAACAAGCAATCGGTTATTCAGTGTTAACAGACAAAGTGCAGGCTTCCGGCACATCCGGCCTCAAACTTTACAACAACAGTGGCGACGGCATCTTTGTTTCGCCCGGCGGCAACGTTGGCATTGGTACCCAATTGGCACTGAACAAACTAGAAGTCAACGGCACAGTAAAAGCAACCGCTTTCACAGGCGATGGTTCAGGATTAACAAATACCGACGATGGGGATTGGATTGTAAACAGTAATAATGTTTACAGGCAAAATGGAAATGTTGGGATAGGGACCACATCACCGCAGGTAAGGTTGCATATTGAAGACAATGCAGGAAGTTATAACACGGAATTCCTGAAAATTTCGAATGATAATACATATGCCGGTGGAAGCATATCCCTTGGGAAATGGGGCGGGAACGGCCCTTTGATCCTTCAAAAAGGGGGAAATATACCTTTTGCTAACAATAACAATTACCCTCGGCTGGCCTTCATCCAAAGGGCAACAAACGGGGATGATGGGCTTGATATTAGCACATTTGCCGATTCTCTTGGTGCAGTTATGAATGCAGTGATCAAAGCCCCTAATAGTGATCTGTTTATTTTTTCCCAGGAAGACATTGTTCTTGGGACAGATTTCGGTGAGGCAGAACATGTCTATTTCAAGGCAAATGGGAATGTTGGGATTGGCAAGGCAAGTCCGGGGGCAAAGCTGGATGTGAATGGCAGTGCAAATATTGATGGCACGCTGGAGGCTGAAGATATTGAAGTAACTGGCACTTTACATACAAATGTTCTGGAAGCTGAAATTTTTGATATTGAACAATTAGAAGTTTCAAATCTGTATGTAACAGAAAAACTTTGGGCTGGAGAGATAGAGGTCATAGATATTACCGAATGGAAAGATTGTGTTTTTGAAAATAATTATGATCTAATGTCCTTAAAAGAGACAGAGGCATTTATTAAAGAACATAAACACCTGCCCGGTATACCTTCCGAAAAGGAAGTATTGGAAAATGGGATCAATGTTGGTGAAATGAATGCACTGCTATTGCAGAAAATTGAGGAGTTGACGTTGTATGTGATTGAATTAGAGAAGAAGCTTAATAATTATGATGAAAAATGAAATAGGTAAATTAAAAAAGTAAAGACCAAATGAAAACGATAGCTGTCCTTTTAGCAAGTCTTTCGGCAATATTCGTCTTTCAAGCACAAATATATGCCCAGACCGAAATTTTACAAACAAAAATAATAACAACTACAGACAGAACAATAGATGTATTTAAGTCTAAGGATTCTAGAACATTTATACAAGTCTTCGAAAACAATGAAGGATCTGTTGTAATTGATGAAGGCCCTAAAGCAGGCCTGGAATACGAAAAAATAGTTTCGGGATTAATTATTGATGGTATCAAATATACTTTTCTGCCTAATGAGACCTATTTTTTCCATAAGGATGGACATGTATTTACAATTTATTTGAACTGGAAAACCTACAGAAAAGTTTTAAAGAAATATGATTTAAGTAGTGAATTGCAATTCGAAAAAGAATTAACCATTGGCTCAATAGAGAGTGGAATCCATTTAAATCAAAATAAATCAATTATAGTTGTAGATAATTTAAGTGAAGGATATGGAACAGATTTTAAAATAATAAATACAAACTTTGAAATATTAAATGAATTCAAACCCTTTGATTCAGGATTTAAGTATTCCGATATTTCCTCCGATTCATTAAATTTCATAATAATTACTGAGTCCGAAAACGCCCAAACAATTTTCAATGTTGCCTTTTTTGATAACTTAAATGGATTAGAAATATTCAACTACAATCTATCACTTGATAATGAAAGTAAAATAATAACTTCAAATATCGCAGGTGAAAATACCTTAATAGTAGTAAATAATTCCAGTTGGGTAAAAAGATCGAAACTGATTTCTGTTAATAAATTGGGAAATATTCAATGGGAATTCAACTACCCAAATTTTACATATAATCCATTTATTTTTTCTAAAAATACATCTGTTATAATCAATTGCATTGATCAGTTAATTTGTCTCAATTTAAATACTGGCAACGAAGAATGGAAATTTAATTTTGAAAATTACTACCAGGATTTTATATCAAATAATCGCATGAAAGTAATTACCATCGAACATAAGTTATTATTAAATAATCAACTGATTAGTATTTTTTTTGGCGAAATAAATAAAAACAAAGGTCTACCTGATGGATATACAAATCAAAAAATCTTCTTTTTAAATTGGAATGGAGAATTAGTAGATACATTTTTCTTAACAAAAGATATTAGTAAAGATTGTGGTTTATTTGACATTGATCAAAACCATTTTGCCTTATTCAATAACAAAAAACTTTACTATTATGAAGAAAAGAGATAAAATATCCAATATAGTTGTTATTGTTATTTTTTTGGCAAATCTAACAGTTAATGCTCAGGATTGGTCATGGCCTGTTTCTCCAGGAAATCAGCAGAAAAACATGATTGGAACTGTAGGTGAATTTAGAGATGACGATTCAGATGCTAGATTTCATAGAGGAAATGATATTACTGGAGATAATTATAATGTCTATGCAATAAATTCTGGTACTGTAAATATTACTTTTACCAATAACTGCTGGTCATCCTTTATAAATATTAACGGTGTAATTTATTTACATGTAAATCCTGACCCATCATTGATTAATGGACAAACTACTGTTAACCCAGGTGATTTAATTGGAACAATGTTTACCACTGGAGGATGTAATTATCATGTTCATTTACAACAAGCTGATGTTAATTATTTACATGGACTTTTAATCCCCTTTGTAGATAATACCTCACCTACAATACATGAATACTCTTTTTGGACAAATGGTTATGATTATACAAACCAAACAACAGAACTGGATGATATAGTTAGCATAAATACTGTTGATTATCATATAATTTACAATAAAATAGATATTATTGTGAGAGCAAATGACACCCAGGTTAACTCCAATGGAAATAGCACAGGTATTGGTGGTGTTGCTCCTTATTCAATATCATATGAGATCTTTAATTCTTCAAATGAAAGTGTTGATGGACCTGTTCAGAATATTACTTTTACTGAATACCCCAATAACAATAATGCTAATTTTGTATTTGGACCTAATTCTACAATGCAAAATGCTTTTTGGATAATAACGGGTCATCCATTCGATACACCTCATGACAGATATTGGAACACAGGATTGAGAGAAGGTGTTACACAAACATGGCCTCCTACTCCAAATATTATGCTTGATGCAAGATACAATGGAGAATCTCATTATCCTGATGGAATTTACTATATTGATTTATCTGTTTCTGATGTAGATCAGAATTGTGCACCAAATAACACTACAACGAGTTCTGTTCGTACAATTATTGATAATTTCCTCCCCCATATAAAAAAAGTTGAAATATGGAAGAATAGTATAACTGGTGACAAAATTTATGAAAGGGAATGGGTCTGGAATGGCTCGAATCTAAATCTTTCAAATAATTCGTATAGTGGTACTGTTGCTCCTGATGGCAATATTTATGTTAAAATCACAACAAGTGAACCTGTTCAAAATATCACTGTAAACCTTTTTAATAATAATTATTCTTTTAATGTTATTTCAAATTCTGATAATTTGGTGTGGGAAAGAACCATTCCACAAAATTCAACAACTGGCGAACATACGCTAATTATAAGTGGTCAGGATTTAGCAGGGAATAATTTATCTGGAAATCCCTCAATATTAGCCGTTCATCAGGCTGATGGCAGTTGGATGCCTACTCCAATTGTAGGAATAGATCAATGGCATGATATTTATATTGCCAATGAAACATTATCAGCAAACTTCACAGCATCACCCAACCCCGTTATTCGGGGAAATTATGTCGTTTTTACAAACACCTCCACCGGTAATGCAACAAGCTGGGAGTGGACTTTTGAAGGTGGGGAGCCCGGTGTAATAGCATCAGAAGACCCACCGCCAGAAGGTATTTACTACAGCTCTGATTTAACTCCCGGTACATATATCGCTACATTGACAATTTCAAATGAAACGAGCAGTGATACATACTCTATGGAAATATCAGTAATCGAGGATAATAACTCACTGGTAGCAGACTTTACCAGCAATATCCAGTCAATAACAGGCGGTAACTCAATAAATTTTGCAGATTTATCAACGGGCTCGCCAAATTCCTGGCAATGGATTGTAAATCCAAGCAATATCATTTTTATTAATGGTACTAACCAATACTCGCAAAATCCGATTATATATTTTCCTCAATACGGGTACGGATCTTACACAATTTCATTAACAGTTACAAATGAAAGTGGATCGGATACGGAAACCAAACCTGATTACATAACAGTTACTGAACTCCCATTTACTGTTGATTTTACACCCTTAAACTCACAAATTGAAAAAAATCACTATGTTGAATTTGAAGATGCATCAGAGGGTGAAATAATGTCATGGGAATGGGTTTTTGAAGGAGGTTCTCCCAATTCCTCTACGATTCAAAATCCAGGTTTTGTTACTTATTCAACTCCTGGTATTTTTGATGTTTCCCTTACTGTTAGCGATGGGGTATATACGGGTAATAAACAAGGAATAGTTGAAGTCTGTTCTGATGATTTTTTAATTGTTCATATGTTTGCTCCGACTAATACATGGTCATATAGTCCCGTTATTTTATCTTGTGAAGTTCTAGATTTATGTGGGTCCAATAATTATCATTATTACTGGTACTCGAACAACCAAGTGATAACCTCTTCTTATGACCCAGAAATTACTTGGAGTTTTACACCCGGACAATTCACTTTAAAAGTGGGAGTATTAGATTATTCAAGTGGCTCAACATTTTATTCCAACCCAGTAACAATATTTGTTACTGATCCACCACCAGTTACATCTTGTTTCTATCTTAATGGTTACACAATACAAAAAGGCGAACAATTTAAGTTATATGATTGCTCTCAACCAGTAAATCCCTTTCCAAATTTTGAAGATTCTTGGAAAATACATTGGGAATGTGGTGATCCTAATAATTTCACAATGTTATATAATCCCTGGACTTATGTTGCTCACACATATGATGAAATAGGTGAATATACTATTGGCATGACTTATATTTATGGAGGATCAGATTGGTCTACAAAAAATGTAGATGTTGTAGATTGTAATAATGGTTTGTTGCAATTATGTAATTTTAATAATCTCACTACTGATTGGAATTTCCCAATTGTAGGCCAACAAATAATAGTTGGAGGTAATTGCCCTCCTGGAATTGTTCCTGAAATTCCTCCAGAAGTCAAAATCAAATTTTATGCACCCGAAGGAATTAGATTTTTGGATGGCTTTCATGTGACTTCTGATGAAAACAGTTATTTTAGCGCTACGCCTACATGCCCTGTAAATAATTTTGGTGATAATTTGAAGGATCAATTGGAAGAATTAAGTGCTGAAAATTTTGACTATAAAAATGAAAACAAAAATAATAATGTTTTGAATGTAAATCACAGTGCTAATAATAACCAGTTTTATCAAATATTTCCTAATCCTAATCAAGGTGTTTTCGAGATTCATTTTTCATATTTAACGGAAATATTTAAAATTAATATTTTCAATGAAATTGGCAATTTAATTATATCAGAAGATAATGTAAATTCGGAGAATCAAATAGTTGATTTATCGAATTATCCTAAAGGTTTGTATTTTGTAAAAATTAGTACTAGTGTGCAAGTTTATGTGGAGAAAATAATTAAACAATAGGTTTTGAATAAACTAATGTGATGGATTTTCAAATCTAAAAAGGTGGAAATAGAATGTTACCATTTCCACCTTTTGTTTCCTGCAGCAACCTCCTCATCTCGGCAGAGTCTCCTGACGCTGCCGCATGAACCAGCAACCTCCGATTGCTTTCTAACCACCCTTGCCCTCCGAAGCTTCAGCGTAGGAGGGCCCCATCAAATCAATCGCCTTCCTCAAATACCGGTTCTCCTCCCGCAGCCTCTCAACCTCGGCTGTCAGTTCATCAATACGTCGGTCCTTGCCCTCCGTAGCTTCAGCGTAGGAGGGCTGATCAATAGCCAATTGCTCCCCGTCATTGCGAGCGCAGCGAAGCAATCTGTATAAAGCTACAACTCAAGCAACCGCGATGCCGTTGGCTGCGTCACACCCAAAAGCCTTGCCAGCCTCGCCTTCGTCATCAACGGAGGCAGCTGTTCACCAATCAATTTCCCAATATGAACCCGCTCCATAATATTTTAGTTTCTTATAAAACTAACAAATTATGTTAGTTTATTAAGCAATTACTTTAACCTTTTAAGCCTTATCTTTAATTTATTAAACCTGGGATTTAATTTAGTAGCAACATATATTTATATGTTAAGTACGGACTTTAATATGTTAAGCACAGACGTTAAATATTTAAGCCTGGTCTTTAATTTGTTAAACAGTAATAATAATTTATTAAACCTAAACAGTAAAAAGTTAAACACGGAAGTCAATTCCCTATGAAAAACCTGAAACCTTGAACCTGTGCCATAGGCATCCCCTCGGGAAACCCTGAACCTTAACCCCATCTCGGCAGAGTCTCTAGATTCTGCCGCATGAAGCAGCAATCTCCGATTGTTTTCTAACCACCCTTGTCCTCCAAAACTTTTGCGAAGGAGGGCCTTGCCCCCTGTTGGTGTTGTCACCAACAGGAAAAAGTAAGTTTATTAAACAAGTTGGTGACAACACCAACTTGAAGCAAGAGATCCGTTATACAAATCATCCGATAACTTGCAGTCACCGGATGATTAATGGAAAGATTACTATTTCACTGCAAACTTCATCATTACAGAACCCTCTTCGGATTGCAAAAGAATAAAATACAATCCCGTTTCATATTCCTGAACATCCAAACTAATGCTTTTTGAGCCGGGCATATAGGAAATCAATTGTTGGCCATTTGCAGAAAACACCTGGTACAAATCGATTTTATATTCCGATTCAACAGTCAGTATATGGCTTACCGGATTTGGATACAACCTGATTTTTTCTTTCCATAATTCCTCAACTCCTGAAAGGTGAATAACTGCCACTTCTGAAGGATCGGATTCGCCAAAGTAATAAACGGCTTTTATTTGATATTCGAAATCACCATGGCCGGGGGTATCCATAAATTCGGGATCAAGGATCAATTCATCATTGATTTTTTGATTGTTACGGTAGATATTATAGCCATCCACAGAAAGACAGGCATTGGGCGCGGCCCATGTTAGAAGGACATGGCTTTCTTCTTGTATAGCATTTAGACTTGTAGGAGCAAGACTATCAGGCAGGGGTAAAGTAACAGATAGTATCGAAGATGGCCCGGATTCATCCTCACCCCACAAAGCAGTGACATAATACAGGTATATTTCATCCGGCATTAAGAATTCATCTGTATAAAATGCTGTATCAACATTGGCCAGTAATTCCTGGTCTTTATAAACATTGTAACCATCCGGATTGCCTCCTTCCATTCCCCATGTAAACACAGCGTTCAGGCAATCCGTTTCAGCATGCAATGATACCGGCTGAAACAAGCCTTGCTCAATAACTATGTTTCTGGAATTGCCACCACCCGTTTCACAATAAAAGGTTCCATAGGCCGATTGTTCTACCGGAACATTCCAGGATAGTACCTGGGCATCCTCTCCTTCAAAATCCTCGGAAATAAGCACATTTCCTTCCCACATCCACTGAAAGGGAGCGGTTGACAGCATCGCATCAAAGTTCACTTCACATTCAATGGGCATGTTTTCTATCAAAGTAAGATGCTGATCAGATGTCCCGTTCAGATACAAAAGTTTATTGGCCCAAATTCCATGATTCGTCAGGTTGCCCTTTAAAAATACCCTTAACATATCACCATTATTAATGTTTTGAATGACGCCCAGGTTGGTTAAATCGCCATCTATAACCAGATCGAAGTAGGTACTGCCCCCGCCATATTCATTTGATTGTAAAGTATCATCAACAAAAACAAAATGGTTAAAACAATTTCCCGCATCAAGGGTTACTTTTCCTTCGATTCGCAAGCTTGAAGAGCTGGTAATGTTTTGAATGATCCCACCATTCAGTATGCTGTTATTCAAATACCCGTTATGCAGCCATCCGTCCAAAGTTAATGTATGGCCACCCATATCCAAAAGGCTTCTACCCAAATTTATATTACCGGTGAAGCTAAGATCGGAAAGTGCATAAATATAGCTTGTTGAATCAGAATCAATGAAATTACCGCTAAAAGAACTTCCTTCGCTTTGTTCAAGTTTTTGTAATAGACTTCCATTCAGTATTGTTTCCGCATGTAACCATTCTCCCTGGTTCTCAATATTGCCGGAAATATGCAACCTTAACATATCTCCGGAGTTTATGTTCCTGATCACCCCGTGGTTTTGAATATTGCCTTCAATTTCAACATCGTAATAAGTGCTTCCGCCTCCATACTCATTTGACTGCAAAGTGTCCTGTATATAGACCAAATCCTTGAAAAGATTACCATTGTCGCAGGTTACAATTCCTTCGATAGCAAGGTGGCTAATGCTTGTGATATCCTGAAGATAGCCTCCGCGCAAAGTCGCATTGCTGATGGTTCCGTCATAAAGCCATCCACCCATTTGAAGCGTATGGTATTGCATGTTTAAAGTTGCTCCATTTAAGTCGAAGTTCAATCCCATATGAATATCACTTTCTGCCCATATGTCGCTTGCAGCATTCAAATCGTAAAAATTGCTTTCGAAGTGTGTTCCCTGGCTTTGGGAGATGATCTGAGTTTCTGCCCCAATAAGGTTTACATGCATACAACTCCAAATGCCATGGTTGATAATATTGCCTGTAACCAGAATGTTCAGCTCATCGGGGTTGTCCGTATCTTCCCGGTCTCTTACAACTCCATTGTTGGTGATGTTCCCATCAATCCGTAATTTCTGGATACCTAAGCCGCCGCCGTATTCCTGGCTTTGCATGGTATCGGTAACAGTTACATCACCAATAAAATGCAGGGTGTCGGTTACGTATTTATTAACATCGAAAACACCAAGGATTTCAAAATTCCCTTCAATGGTTCCATTGAAAATTACAGTACCGGTAGTGTTTATCGAGAATCCATCCATATACAATGTTGCACCATTCAAATTAAAATCGCCGATGTAGTAATTGTTTTCAAAAGAATAGCCGCCCGTAAAACGAATATCTGAAAGGGCAGTGATGGATGTAGCCGTTGAAATGGTCCAGTATCCTCCCAAAACCTCGCCTTCGCCGAGACCAATGTCGTGGTTGGAGTTTCCTGTTAGTATGGTTTCATG
>JAWKKM010000041.1:0-41357 GCA_041393255.1 Bacteroidales bacterium
GCTTTTGGTGGGACGAATGGATCCCAATCCGATTTAGAATCGCGAACATCCAGCGCGATCTTACCTTTGAAGCCGCGCATCAACTCCTCTTCAGTCGGTTCCGATGAGTTGGTTGATTTGTTTTGATTACATCCTGCAATAAGCAGGACCAATAAAGGAACCGCAAACTTAAAAAGTTGTCGTTTCATTTCTTGATAATTTGTTTTCATTGAATCATACATTTAATAAAGTTAATAAATATGTTGCTATAAATCAGTCAGAGTGAATCTTATGTCTTGGCCTATTAATTATGATTTATGAATTGTAAATTAATTCCCGTAAAAACCTGAAACTGTGGTTGCGTACCCTTATGCAATACTGAATACTGCGGTTCAATGAATAAATTAAACATTGTACTTCCAACCTTTACAACTTTCCCAATACCTAGTGCTAATGGCGTGCTGTAAGTATCATTCTCGAAGTCGAAAATCCAAATAGGTGCGCCTCTCAAATAGGTTCCTTTTCCGAGCTGCCAAAAGTAGAACGGCTGTATGGCTGCTACGTTGGTTTCTGGCCTGCCTTCATCACCGGCAAAAGATGCCTGCCAGGTAATGAGACCACCCAGTTGTAAAACGGGTGATTGTACAACGAATGCTACAAAGGCAAATCCTCCCTGCCATTTGCCGGTTCCCAATAAATCTTCAGTTGCTGTGGGCATGGTAATATTAGGGCCGATGCCAACTGTTGCATTTGGTTTAGAAATAAAATTATAGGAAACAAATGCATTCAAATCGCCCAACCCATTCACTGCATTGACTGAACCGGTGACGGAGTCAGGAGTTCCGATAGTACTTATTGGTTGGGATAATCTTATCAGTACTTTCCCACTGGCAAATGGTTTGGCAAACCTTATCCATGAAGTATTTATATATGCATCAGCAGGTGCATCAGTTAGTTTTGATGAATAGTAGTTGTGAAAGTTGAGTGCAGTCATATTAGCAAGTGGATTGTTGGCTTGTGCTGCAGAGTTGTTTTCTTCACCCTTTTCTGTAACATCCTGGCAATAAGCAGTTAAAAGGGTAAGGTAAAAAAGTGATAGTATTAGTGTCTTTTTCATTACGGTTAAGTTATCATATTTCCAAAATCAATTTTATAAAGGGATTAAATATAAATTTTAAATTGTGTTAATTTCCCTATTTAGTTTTACAATGCACGCCAACTCCCAGATAACGAAACCCCTATGGCGCTTATTTCTGCTTTGGGCACCATGGCCTGTAATGTATAAATCACTATTATACTGTTTTTTATTCGTGTAGAAGCGTTTGTATTGGATTCTTTTTATTTCATTTAAAAGTGCTATCATGGGTTATCCGATCAAAATAAATTAAACGTTTAAAAAAACGGCTACAGTTGCTTTTAGTGATCTGAGTGCTTAGTAGTTTGGCCAATTGTTCGTTACCTTTTTGGCACCGCCAAATTAATTCAAAGAAATTGAATATGCAAATATATTTCATGCCAGCATGAAAGGAAGTTTAAACAATGACAGTTGTGGTATGGGTTCGTTCAAAGTTCGAAGTTCGAAGTTCGATGTTCGATGTTCGAACTTTAGAATTTTGAGTTCTAAACATCTAAAATCTAAAATCTAAAGTCTAACATCTATAATCTAAAGTCTAACATCTAATATCTTATATCTCCAAACAATCTAACTAACGAATCATCTTCAGGATATCGTTCCCAACTGTGCTTTCAGGATAACGTTCGGCCAGTTTTTGAGCCAGGGGTTTTGCTTTGTCCGGCCGGTTTGTTTTCATATAAAAATCTGCCAGTGCAAATAACAAATCAAAACTCTCAGGCTGATGCCCAAGCCCTTTTAGAAGTATTTTTTCAGCCTTATCAGTTTCACCCAATTGCTGATACATCAATCCAAGATTATAATAAATTCGGATCCTGTCAGGCATGAATTCCAACGCTTTCTCCATCGCATCAACAGCAGGGCTGTATTTCTGTTGTTCGGCAAGCAAAAGACCCAGCGAATAATGGATATCATACAATTGAGGATTGGATTCAAGAACACTTTTAAGCAAAAGCTCGGCTTCGTCGTTTTTCCCCTGCTGATTGTAAATGATAGCAAGATTAACTTTAGCCGGATAAAACAGGGCATCAATTTCGATGGCCTCTTTATAATTTTCAATTGCGTTGCCTGGTCTTCCGGTGTTGCTATAATAGTTGCCCAGGTTATGCCGGCTTGCTGCAAAATCTGCGGAATACTCCATTGCCTCCCTGTATTCAATCAATGCCTCATCAAGTGCATGCTGGCTCTTTGAAGGAAACTGTTCGCGGGGAACAACCGATAGTTTTATGGCAGCTTCAAAGCGGACAGCTTTTACAGGATCATTGAGCAAAGGAATCAAATCGTCAACATCATCAAGATCGGACAAAGGGTAATGATGAATAGCGGTATAACGAATGAGGGATTCAATATCTTTCAGGCTGTTCTTAAGAACAGCTGCGCTGCTGTCAGGATAGTTTTCGCCGAGTAATGACAATGCCGTAGCCCTTACAATGACGGGGTAAAGCTCATCTGATGAAAGGCTTACCAGTTGTTCAAAAGCCCCTGGCAACATCCTGGTACCCGCTGCCAAAGCGATACCATAATGGGGGTTCGTGCTTTCGCCATACCACTTTTTCAAGTATCCGGCCGCCCATGCATTGGCCTAGTTGGCATGGCACTGGGTACAGGCATTTTGGCGTGCCTAACGCATCCGATAAATCTGGCCGGGGAACACGGAAACTATGATCGCGGCGATAATCGCTCCATATAGTACCTACCCGGCATATGGCAATTGATGCACTGAGCCCCTTCCCCTACCCGGCTTTCTTCTCCAAACTCATTAATTACCTTTATGCTGCCGGTGCCTGAATACTTATGAAAGTGATGATTGTATGTATCGTATACATCCGAACGGTGGCATTGCAAGCACAGATCATTTCCATTCACGATCAACTTACCACTATGGACATTATGACAATCGTTGCATTTCACATCCTCCATATACATTCGACTTTGAGTAAAAGACCCAAAAACATAATCTTCCTCCAGTATTTGTCCATCGGAATAGTACATGGGAACCCGGGGCAGTTCCGGGATCATATGATCCAATAAGTCGGTCCAATCAAAGTCATAGTCTTTTAATGAACTTCGGCGTGTATGGCAACGCGCACATAAATCAACATACCTCCGGTTATCAATGTTGCTGGTCTGTACGACCAGACCGGTGTTGGTATTGAGGGGACGTGCCATTTCAGGTAAATGGGCCCATTTTATGTGTTCGGACGAAGGGCCGTGGCAAGCTTCGCAACTGACATCAATTTCCGACCAGGTTGTATTGAAAGTCTTAGTGTCTAGATCAAAACCTTTCTTCAGGTTGGTGGAATGACAGTCGGCACACATGCCGTTCCAGTTCTGTGCCTGATTGGTCCAGTGCAACCAATTGGTATGATCCACAATTTCATCCGAATAAACCGCATCAGCCATATGGTACCACGACTTTGAAATGGTATCCCAGGTTAAGGCCAGGGTTTGCAAGCGGCCTCCCGGAAATTCAATGAGGTATTGTTGTAAGGGATGCACTCCAAAAGTGTATTTCACCTCAAATTCCTGCATTTTGCCGTCAGGCCCATCGGTATAAACAAAATACCTATTATTCCTTTTGTAAAATTTATGAACCTGTCCTCCATATTCAAATTCTGCATTATCAAAATTTCCTGCCACCGAAGTATCATTTGCAAAATCCATTGCCAGATCGTGATCCGAACCTGTCCATAGATCATACTCCACTTTGTGGCAATCAATACAGGTTTCTTTACCCACAAATTGTGGTTCGAAATTCATTTCAGCTGAATGATCCTCCAAATACTGATGCCTCACTAAATAGATCGGGAATGACAGTACGATTAGCACCGTTGCCATCAAACCCCAACCAATCCATTTATTCTTCTTCTCCATACTATTGTTAAGCATAAGTTACTTGCGAACTTTCAAAAGCTAACCTTTTAACAGGTCTGCCTACATCAACTTTCACCTGGCCCTCTTCGATTGTTACCGGAAATGTATCCAAAGGCCTTGGCGCCGGCGGATTGATCACATTCCCTACCAGGTCGAAAGAAGAAGCATGACAAGGGCAATTGAACCGTTGATTTTCTTCATTCCATAAAACTGAACAACCCAGATGAGAACACTTTAACGAAACAGCCAGGAAACCACCATCGCTTAACCGTACCAAATAAAACTTTCCACTGCGAAACGGGAAAACTGAATTCAATTTAAAATCATTCACTTTCCCGGCTGTGATTAAATTCATAGAGGAAGATTTTGTATTCCTTTTTCCAGGCACCATAAACCCAGCAGATACAGCAATCAATTCGAGTCCGGCTATTACGCCAAAAACACCCCAGAGTTTTTTCAGGAATGACCTCCTCGTTGTAGATGCAAATTTTTTATTTACGTGTTCGTCATTCATAGTATCAAATAGCCCATGGCCACATTAAATGCATTGATGCTCCCCTAAACCATATACCCACGATTGTCAATACAATGTATGAAGCGATGAAAACGGTAAAAACAGCAATTACCGCTTCATATTTATTAGCATGTATTTTTTTTCTCAAGTAATAAAAATAGATTGCAAACGACCCTGCCAAGAATAAAAATGGAAGTAAACCTTCACTAATACCTTTTGGCCATGCCGGCAACCAGTTTTCAAAGTGAAGAACATATTCCTCCAAAAGAATTGCTGCAGGAGTCAGGACCGCTGCCAGCATTGCAGCTTTCAAGGTTAGTCTCCTCCCCTTTTCCGAATGAAACCAAACACCCGAATTCTTTTCAGGAATGGCATAGGGTAACCAAATCAAACCTCCAAAAAAGAATAAAGGAATGACCACAAAGGCAAAGAAAGGATGAATGTGCAGCAACAACTCCTGAATACCCATAAAGTACCAGGGTGCTTTGGCAGGATTTGGGCTGTATGCCGGGTTGGCACGATCGAGAAGCGGAGCATCAAACAGTGCACTCAATAAAAAGATAACAGCCAGTAGTATCAATCCTGCAACAAATTCTTTAAGCACCAGGTTTGGATAAGCAGGTACTTTTGTACCATCAATTGCTTCCGGTACAGCAACGCCTTTGGCTTTGCGCACTTTCCAAAAATGCCAAACCATTAAAACGATCATCAAAATGGGAAGAATTCCTGTGTGAAAAGTGTAAAAATTCAATAATGTTGCTGAACCAACATCGTTACCGCCCCTGACGATAGTCAGCAATCCATCGCCAACAAAAGGAATATAGCTAAGCATATTGGTTGCAACTGTAACAGCCCAAAATGATAATTGATCCAGGAGTAAGGTATCCAGTAAAATTTGAAAAAACCGCTAAAATCAGTAAGGCTATACCAATAATCCAGTTTACCCTTCGCGGGACAAAAATTGCCTGGGAATAAAACACCCTGATGAAATGTAAAAAGGTGATGATCACAAAAAATATTCCCTCCAGTGGTGGATATTCCTCACAAATCCTCCAAACGCAATACTATTTTCAATATATAAAATGGAATCGTAAGCCTTGTCGGGCGAAGGCACATAGGCAAATCGCAACAATATACCGGTAAAAGCCTGGAGTAAGAACAAGAGCAAGGCCATACCACCCCAAGGCCAAATGTGCGGTTGAAATTTATGGATTCTTCAATAACCCTTGGAGGATGAATATGCGGGACAAAGTTTGACCGTTTTTAGATTTCGTGTTAACTGTTGTTTGATCCTGCATAGTAATCCTTAAATAATTTTTTAGCTGTAAAAATAGGTGTATTCATAAAAGAAAAAACACCTTTTACTTGTGAAGAAGTTCCAAACTGTAACTCAGGAATATAAATAGTTGCAGCCGGAGTAATGGATGGCCTTCCTCATCAACGATATTGCCTGTAACAGCATACCGGAAGTTGCATTCAAGCAAAACAAAGTAAAACAAAACAAAAACAAGTGACATCAATGTCCTCATCATCATACTTGCGACCTAATGAGTTGAACAAACCTAAAATTTCCGGCGGAAAATAAATGAAGGATTTACTTAAAAAACCCATCAATAACCATTAACAGGCTACTTGGATTCCAGTCATTTTGGATCATGAGTCCGCGGTACGGTCAACGAATCATTCCTTCACAACCTGTTCACTCTCCGGGTATTGATCAGAAACTACTGATAAGATTATCCGGTTTATACTTTTCCATGAAGTTTTAATAAATCCATCATGCTTGTTGCTACTGTAACTGCATTTGACCTATCAAAACACAAAGGCGGTTTCATCTTTATTACATTATCGTAAGGTCCATCAGTACTAACAAGGATAAAGTTTTCGCGGAGTTTATTTTTAACGAGTTGGGCAAGTTTAGTATTGGGTTCCATTGTTTCCAGGCCTTTAACAAATTCAACTCCCAGAAATAATCCCGATCCACGCACATCACCAATAACCGGAAACTCTCTTTGCAGATCATAAAGCAGGTTCAAGAAATAATTTCCAACATCCAAAGCATTCTTCTGGAGCCCTTCTTCATCAATCACATCCAGTACTGCCATGCCAATGGCACAGGAAACCGGGTTCCCGCCAAACGAACTAAAAAACTCCATACCATTGTCGAAGGATTCAGCTATTTCATCTGTAGTTACAACGAAACTCAATGGGATGGCCATTGCCCATGGGTTTACCGAGAACCACAATATCAGGGATTACATCTTGGCTTCCAAACCCAGAAATGGGTTCCTATCCAATAATCGGTTTGCACTTCATCAAGCCTGAACGCCTCCTGCTTGCGAATCATCAGGATAACTTCTTTCAAATAACCCGATGCTAATGGAACCTGGCCCCCACAACCGACAATGGGTTCTGCGATAAAAGCAGCAACAGGAGAATTATTACTTTCGTAACAATTCCGGGATTTGGTTTGCATAATTGATACCTGCATCCTGATCGTTGAATTCCCCCGCGATAAGGTATCCGGGATGGGTACTTTAAAATAAAGTCTTTCTGACCAGATCCACCTTTTGCCTCCAAATTTATAATGGCTTATATCAACGCCCAGCCGGGTATGGCCATGATAACCATGCTCCATAACCACAAGGCCTTGATTACGGGTATGCGTCTGTGCTGAGCGGATGGCAAGGTCGCTGGCTGCACTGCCTGAATTCACAAAAAACACCTTTTGCAATGGCTCAGGAAACTTAGCTAACAAGCGTTCGGCATATTCAGTCAATTGATCATGCAAATAGCGGTATTGGTATTCAGAAAGGGCCATTTGCTTCTGGCCCGCTTCCCACCACCTTTGGGTGCTGATGCCCGACATGCGGAATATTGTTATAGGCATCGAGAAAGGTGTTTCCATCCGCATCGAACATATACTGGAAAGCAGCCCGCTTCATTTTTATGGGCCTGGAATAGCTTACCGATAAAGCCTTGCTTACATACTGATGCCTTTTTCTAAGTCCCTATTAATATCTGAAACTTCAGGAACCTTAAATCCAACTGCCTCTTTGAAAACTTTTGCAGGCACCTGTCGGGCTAATGGCAACTTGGCAATAAATCCCAGGCAGGCTTTTCGCTTACTTGCAAATATTCATTGTCAAGGATGTTCAGAGATTCCCTCTGCCGAGTGAATCACACTCAAACACAACCGGCAATCAGATGATAAAGGATTTCCAGTTCCTTTACTCTTCAAGTGGTAAAGACTCATTGTAGCCCGAAATAATGAAACCTGCCCACATAAGAGGATCATCCTTTTCGAAAACCGCATACGTAATGGCAACGGCCAATTCCTGTATCAACGGGGCATAAACCATATCCCCGAAATCAATCATACCACTGACTTTACCATCTTGCACCAGCACATTCCAGTCGTTTCCATCATTGTGAATAATGCTTTTCCTTAGCCCCGGTAATTCGGGCAACAAATACTCCTTGAATTGAATAAAATAATATTCAACGAGTTTTCGCAATGCAGGATCAGAAATAAATTTTGTTTTTTTTCGACGATCAAAGATATGCTGAAGGTCCCATTCAATATTCCGGGCCCTGATAACAGGAGAATCCAATTTTAAAAGCTCCCGGTCCATTTGTGAAAGGAAACAACCAAAAGATTTAAACAATTCCGGAGTATGAGCGACTTCTTTTAAAAAGCGGCCATCAATCCAGCTCAATAATCGAAAAAGGGATTTTTCATCCTTTGACAAGGTTAGGTATTTTCCATCAATTGTTTTTACAGGTACCTGAAACCGATCCGGGAACATTTCTGCAAGCTGATTTACTATTGTGCTTTCCGAATTGTACAAATCGAAATTGGCGGCAGTATTCAGATATTCTTTTAAAATGTAATTAGCCCCTGACTTATCAATAACTTTATAATTGTCGTTAGCATAGCCCACCAGCTCTTCAATTTTTTGAACTTCAAGATTAAATATATCTTTCAGGCTTTTTTTAATTCCCTTAATTTTATCCCCTGGATTCATAACCACAAATAAACTGAATAATTCATTAACCTTTTGGCCGTTTAAAATCTTACACTATTTATTGATATTTTATCGCTGATTAGAGACTCTTATTTTTTATCCAACCGACTAAAAGCTATATCAAATGTCTCCTTTGCTAAAGCCTGATAATAAGTACCTGTGAGCATATCAGAATTTTTATCATAGGTAAGCTGATACGTTGAGCCCGGGTAATTCTTATCCCTGAGCTCGATGTAGAGTTGCAAGCAACCATCCTGTTCTCTCCAACTTGATTTACCAACATTTATAGGATTGGGATTAAAATAGGCTGCATCTAATTTCCCTTCCGGCTTTACTTCCTTAATTTCTATCGTATAACCACCATCCGTGCGTGCCCAAAACCCTTCAATGTTCTTTGGTGTATCATTGGAATTTATAGAATACAAAAAGAAAAAGATTACAGGAATAAACAGGATTAATATAAAAAGCAATCCACGTTTGCTATTTACAGAGGCCTGCCATCGTTCGACGGTTTGTTTATTTTCGGAGAATTTTGATTTTTCAGCCATGAAGATTGATTTTAATAATTTGCAGCAATTTTCAAAAATACAATAATACGAAATCCACGTCGTAAGTTTTTATACCGATCTGCTATAATTGTAATTTAACATGAGGTCCTCAAAGCTAATCATGCAATCGTTTGCACCCATTGCAAAATACAATGCTTATATTCACAATTCAGAATTGACTAAATTTGCACCAACATAATAATTATTCACATTCATCCATTCAAATAGCTTACAAATGAAAAGACTGATAAGATTCATTGCATTGATAATACTATCTTTATCATTCACCTTTACAGGAAACTCACAAAAATATTTAAAAGGATTCTTGAAAGGGGAGAATTACGGGTCGGAATGACAACTAAACAACCCCTTTTTACCATGAAAGACAATAATGGTAAAGTAATTGGCTATGAGGTGGAGTTGGCTGAAATGCTTGCCAAAAGCATGGAAGTGCAATTAACAATCGTGGAAATCCCATTTTCCGAACTTTTAAAATCATTAGAGGAAGATAAAATAGATATGGTTATGTCAGGCATGACAATGACAACCAAAAGGAATATAAAAAGTGCTTTTGTAGGGCCACACATGATTTCTGGGAAGTCAATCCTGACAAAATCCCCATCTTTCTCCAAAACAGATGATGCGGAGGATTTAAATAGTTCATCCGTTCAATTATTGTTGTATTAAAAGGATCAACAAGCGAAACCTATGTTCAAGAGAAAATACCGGATGCTGAAATCCTTTTGGGTGTTGATTATGATGATTGCATTAAGATACTTCAGGATGGCAAAGCCACCATCATGGTAGCTGATTATCCTATCTGTGCTTATACAACTCAGATCTATCCGGAAAAAGGATTAATTACTATTGATAAGCCCCTAACAATTGAGCCCATTGGTATAGCATTGCCACCCGATGCTGCACATTTTATCAATCTTGTGGAAAACTACCTTAATGCATTGATGATTACAGATTATCTTGAAAAAATTCAGGATTACTGGTTTGATTCCGGTGAGTGGGTCAATCAGGCAGTACCTTTGAAAGAAACAGAAATTAAATAAGAACCAAATTTATACTGCTAAATTACCGGTATGATCCATATTCTAAGTGATGGTTTTCGGAGTAATGGCTATTCATATTATGCTTAATGCATTTTCAAACCAACAATTCGAAGTAAGTTATTCATTTTCAAGAATTGTATCGCTGATTTATGGATATGCTCAAATTGTTTAATTTCCTCCTCACTCAAAAGCAATTCTTTCAGGGCTAATAGAATTTGCCTGGAAGATTGAACAAATGCCCTGTTTGCAATAATAGCAGTTGATACATTTATATCCTCAATCAATTTGTTACTGATGGCTTGTGTGGTGAGTTTTACAAATTGTCTGTCGCCATCCCTGAGTTGCTTTAACGTTTTTAAAATTGCTTTTGTTTTGTCCTTTTTGCCATCTTCTTCCACAATCTTGTCAATCTTCAGGTAGGTTTCAATCAATCGTTTTCTGAAATGGGTGTACTGGTCATTTAAAAAAACATTATCCGCATTCTCAAACTCCTCAAAATCATGTTTTACATCTTTAAATGTTTTTGCAGAATGCAAAGCCATTCTTGCTGCATGCAGATACCGGCTCAATTCTTCCGGTTCTTTTTGGGTTAATTCATGTTCCTGAACCCGAGTTGCAAATGTAAAAATTTCCGCCTGAAGCAATTTCACATTCTCGTATTTCTCTTCAGGAGATAATCCTTTTTGTTTCTTTTCGGAACTGCTATAGTCATAATTAGAGAAGACGAGGTTTTCATCAACCTTTAACAAACTAAGGTTATAACCTTGTACATTCCTAACCAAATGTAATGTTTCATTTTTGATGGCAGAAATGGCTGCTTCTGCAACATCGGATGTAGCATTGTTGATGTAATAGGTAATGTCAGTTTTTCGGTCGGGAAAAGTCTTGGTAAGCAATTTTGAAAACACATGGATTAATGGATAAAATACCAGCACTCCTAAAACATTAAATATCGTATGAAATAATGCCAATCCAATAACCGCATTATTAGAAGTATTTACAAACAATTGAATAACGTAAATTAACGCAGGTAGCAAAATAAGTGCCAGTATACCTGTAATCATATTAAACGCAAAGTGGCTGTATGCTACCCTTTTCTTTACCTGTACTGCCCCTATTGATCCGAGTAAAATTGTAACTGTTGTACCTACATTCGATCCAATTACCATGGCAGTAGCTGAATCAAATCCAATGATCCCTGCATTCAAGGTGGTGAGTATAATAGCAATTGTTGCTGAACTTGACTGCATAATTGCCGTTAGTATTAAACCAATCAGCAGATATACGATAATACCATAGTTTGGGATTGTAGCAATATCAAAACTGCTGGCAAAAACTTCCACGCTGGTTTTCATGTAATCAAGTCCCATAAAAAGAAATCCAAAACCTACCAGCAGCTTGCTTATGTTGGAATATTTTATTGATTTTCCAAGAAAAATAAGCCCCAAGCCGCCTGTGCCAATTAAAGGTAAAGCAAAGCTTTCAATATTTACCTTAAAACCGATGGTAGCAACTATCCATGCTGTTACAGTTGTGCCGATATTAGAACCGAGGATTACCCCAATTGCATTTTCCATTGTCATGATTCCTGCACCCACAAAGGCAAGTACCATCAAAGACACAGCGGAGCTACTTTGGAGGATAGAAGTAGTTAATATTCCTGAAAAAATAGATTTGATTTTGCCTGTAGTGTAAACCCTGATCAAACGTTTGAAGGCCCTGCCTGATAGTTTTTTAATGGATTCCTCCATTAAAAACATTCCGAACATGAAGATGCCAAGACCCGCTAATAATTTCCAAATGTCAAAACCTTCCAGCATAACCAACAACTTAAATTGCTAGAATTTAAAACCATCTTTTCCTTCGCATATAAATATACATCGAAACTCCCAGTAATAACATGATGACCATCAAAATGGGATAGCTCCATTTCCAGGCTAACTCTGGCATAAAGTTAAAGTTCATTCCATAAATACCTGCAAGAAAAGTAAGCGGAATAAAAATAGTTGCAATAATGGTTAAGGTTTGCATTACCTTATTCATTTGAGTGCTAACCTGGGATGTATAAAACTCCATAAGGGAAGTCAATGTTTCTCGCTGGTTATCGAGGTGATCTACAATATTTTTGATATGGTCATAAATATCGTTAAAATAATTGAAAAACTCCTCACTTATAAATTCGGTTTCTCCCAAGGTAATTTCTTTGAGACTATCACGCAGCGGAACAACAATTTTTCGCAAAGCAGAGATTACCTTTTTCTGCTCGATGATCTTAGGTACAACATGTTCATTAGGGCTTTCAAATATTTCCAATTCCAGGTTGGCAATATGTTTGTTTACTGTTTCGATGGACAAAAGATATTGATCAACAATAGCATCAATTAACAAAAATAACAGGTAATCAGAGCCCCGGCCTCTTGCCTTTCCCTTTCCTGATTTTATCCTGTCTCTAATGTTGTCAAAGGGGTCGCCCTTGTACTCCTGAAATGATAAAAGCAGTTCATTTGAAAGAACAAAACTGATGTGTTCAATTGAAAATGACTCATCATCCTGTGTAGGTTTAATCATTTTCATAGTTAAGAAAAGATATTCATCATACTCCTCCATTTTAGGCTGATGCCCAACATGAACGATATCTTCAAGGGTTAGGTTATGAATATTGAATTTACTTCCTGCATTGATTACAAGGTCAACATTATGCAATGAATCAAAATTGAGCCAGTTTACTTTTTTTGTTTTTAATTGGTCAAATACTTCATTAACATTGACTGATTCATAAAATCGAACATCTTTTTCATCATATTGCAGCAGGGATATACCAACGTCTCCCTCTTTAGGTGAACCGGTATAAACAATTGAACCAGGGGGTAATCCAACTTTTTCACTTATCTTCGGTTGACTTCGCTTCAATATCTTTTTTAAAGACGATGGTGCGATAGGGGAACGGAATTTCGATGCCTTCATGATCAAATCGTTTTTTAACGGTGTATAGTAAATCGCATTGTAATGCAAATGCCTGGTCATTATTGGAAGTCCAAACATAGGCCCGTAGATTGATGGAAAAATCCCCGTGGCCTACCATTCTTACAAGAACAGCTGGAACATTTTGTTGTTTTTCTTCCCTCGTCCGGTTATCCATAAAAAAAGGATGGCTTTGCGCCTCTTCCTGAATTATATTTATAGCTTTATCTACATCTGAATCATAACTAATTCCGAACTCAATGAATTTACGGATCGATTCATCGCCGATGCTGCTGTTAACAAGAATATCATCACTGATCTGGCTGTTTGGAATGATAATTCGCCTGTTCTCGTAATCCCTTATCACTGTATGCCTCAGGGTTATCTCCTCAACAATTCCTTTTTTGGTGTTCGATAGTTCAAGGGTATCCCCCACCCTGAAAGGTTTGAACATTAAAATGAAAATGCCACTAATGATGTTTGCAAACGCTTTTTGTGAAGCAAAACCAACGATGGCTGCAATTATTCCAGCACCTGCAAACAAAGCTGTTCCCAGCGATTTTAAAAATGGAATCTTAATAAAAATGAAAATAATAGCAATCGTAAAAACAATAAAAGGAATAGCATTCTTTAAAAAAGAAAAATTTGTTGGATCGCTCTTTATTACCTTCGAATATTTTGTAATAAAAACATTTACAGACTTTCTGAGGACAATGGTGATGATGGTAGCTGCCAGCATTGTCCCAAGTATTAAAACAATGTAGTGGATGTATTCCCAGTTGATGTTGTACATATTTCAGGCTTAAATTACTTCCTAAAATTAATGGTTTTAATTTAATTGAAGATCTAAATACTCTGATTTCAATTTCTTTTCTTGACATTCTAACAGGGAATACAAAATGTCAATATTACTAAGGTGTGCGAATAAAGTCGCAAATAGAAGATTTATGGCCTGGGTATTAACCAAAAAGAAAAAGCCACTGTAATACAATGGCCATTTCTTTTATATTTTAAAATTAACTGTTATGAAATTTTTATTTCCCTGGCAGGCTTGGGTTTAACTTCTTCCTTTTTGGGCAGCGTGATGCATAAAACACCATCACAATACTTAGCGGAAATTTTTTCCCCATCAACCAGGTTTTCCGACAAATTAAAAGTTCGCTGGAATGATTGATAGCTAAATTCCCTACGCATATAGTTCTCCTCGTTGTTTTTCTTTTCCTCTTTGTGCTCCGAAGAAATAGTTAACTGGTTATTCTCAAGATTAATCTTGAAGTCCTTTTTATTCATTCCGGGTGCTGCAACTTCAATCATAAAATCATCACTGGATTCTTTGATATTTACAGCTGGCAGAGTAGTGTTCGTGTTAGAAAAATTGGAAGTGTTCCAATCGAGCCAATCCCTGGAAAATAAATTGTCCATCATTGAAGGGAAAGGCCAGTTTCTGTCTGATCTTTTAATTAGTGTCATGACTTTGTCCTCCTTACTATTAGTTAAACAATCTATTAAATATTATCTGATTTTTATTATCAATTTTTATTCCAGACTATTTAAAAAAACTCTTTAAGATGCTGATAACGTGCAATATATTGCTGAATACGTATGATTAAGCTGTGGAAATATTGACACAAAATTGCTGACATTATGTCAACAGAAATTATCCTTATCACCAATTAATATTTCCATTCGATTAGAATAACCGCTTAATCAGCTCAGTTTGCATTTTCCCAACAATTGGATTTTCTGGATTTCCGTTTACAATTGACAATACATAAGCTAATTTTGAAAGCTTCCAATCCAATTCAATGGAATGCTCAGCACAGTGAGCCGTATAAATAGCCTTAAAATGTTCTTGAATAGGCAAACCACAATTATTACATACACGCATAGCTTTATTTAAAGCATAATTTACCTCATCCTCATCATGTAATATTTCATAAAGGGAACTCGCCCTGAAAATAAGTTCACGATCAGTCATTGCCTCCATAAAATTAGCTAAAGAATGATGATAATAATTCTCAAATATCTCAACTAACATCGCATTCATGATAAATTTTGTTTTATTTGTGATTCTATTCTTTGGGTTACATTTGTAATTATTTCTAATACTTGCTCCTTATCAATTCCTAATGACTTGCCAATTTCCGTTTCTGAAAGCTCATCAATCCAATACATCTCAAAAATCATCCGTTCTGTCTCGCTGCAACAATCCAGGGCATTCTGAATATCTTCAGAAACAGGGTTTATATCCGGATATTCTACAAACGCATTTTCGGACAACACTTCCGGACCATAATGTTCATAATTATATGAGATATCATCCAGTTCTTCAAGCAAAATGATATCGCCCTCTGCATCAGTAGTAATTTTCTCCTCAAGGGTTTTTAATTCAGCTTCAGCAAGTTTGCTTATATCCAATTGATTCCTTTCAATCGGATTTTCCTTGAGATGCTTCTCTAAATACTCCCTGGTTATATTGTATATCCATGAACTCAGACTTTCTGAAGAAACTGGCCTTTCGTTAAACCTGTCGAACAAATGAATATAAACTTCATCTATAATTTCCTGCACCGACATGTGTAATTTTATTTTTTGTCCATGGGTTTTTAAATATCTTAAAATGTAAGAATGCAATGAGGGGAGAAGTTTTTTAATCAAATGCTTGAACTGCTCATTTTCTTTTTGAGCATGATAGGCATCAAGGTGGTGGGCATATTCGCTAATCGTTTCAATCTTTCTTTGTTTTCTCTTGTATAAATGTTCTTTCTTTTCTTTAACAACTTGCTGTTTAGTAATATTCCTTAGCTTCTCCAAAAGATTATTGACCAACGTTAAAATATTAATTCCTTCTTCTTCCATATAGAGGAGCTTGCTTTTTAATTTTAGCGACAATGAAACCTTAAAACTGTGTGAATTTACCCTGGAAACATATACTTCCAATAGTAAGTTTTTCCTGTAATGCGATAATACTCTTTTTAATAGATTGATTTTTGTTGAAACTATTTCTTCAAAAGAGTTTTGCTGTTCGAAATCTCCAATTAAATTTTTATTATGAATGATGTATCTCATAATGCATTGATATTAAAATTATTAATTCTACTAACATATATTGATTTCAAAAACTCGATTTCAGCTTCTTAATTAATTCCTTTTGTTCCTGATTTAATTTTAATGGTAACCGAATGTTCAATTTTATAATCAAGTCGCCAAAACCTGATTGGTCATATTTAGGCATCCCCTTTCCTTTCAATCTTAGTTGCTTCCCGTTTTGAGGACCTTCCGGGATATTAATATTTATTTCTCCCGTAAATGTTGTGATTTTTTGTTTTCCACCCAGCATTGCAGTAAAAAATAATCAATTGATTTCTCCATAAAAAGGTTATCCCCCTTTCGCTGGATATAAATTATGCGATTGCACCCTAATGGTGAGATAAAGATTCCCTGATTTACCCGATTTACCCGCTGCCCCTTACCTTTTATCCTTAGCTTTAGCCCATCATCGGCACCGGTTTTATTTTCACCCTTATTTTTTCATTACCGAGGTCAACGATGCGTTCTGCACCAAAATAGGCCTCCCAAGGGTTATTGAAATTTCTCCCTGCGAGGTCGTTACCTTTAGATTTCTGGTAATAGTTACTAAATCCCCGAATCCGGATCCGGATCGCCCGGAAAAAGATTCAAAAAAATCAGAAAAACCACTGTTTCCAAACATTTCCGGAGGGATCGCCATGAAATTGATAATGATACCGGCCTCCTGAACGATCACCTGAAAACCTTGTTTTGAGGGGGTCAAAACCAGCTTGCTGGTATTGTTTCCAGTTGGCCCTAAGCTGGTCATACGCTTTTTACGTTTTTCTTGACTCCCAATAACTTCATATGTTTCATTAATATCTTTAAACTTCTCCTGCCCGGTTATTATCAGCTTATCAGGATGATATTTCAAAGCCAGCTTACGGTAAGCCTTCTTTATATCATCCTGAGACGCTTTTTTGTCAACCCCCAGAATCTTATAATAATCTTTATATTCCATTTAAACTGGGAAATCAAATTTCTATAGACAACATACTTAGATACTTTCCTATTTATTCATATCCGGATCTTCCGGTTCTGGCATTGGAATTGGTTTGTTAAAAAGTAGTTTTTACGGAATCCATCTCCAGAATAGTTGATCCATATATTCTATATTTTTTCGAAACCTATTGAAAAAAAAAAAAGTCTTGTTTATAAAAATCGTAATGCAATAAAGAGTCTTCGAAAAAATAAGTATGAAAAAAAAGGTTCATTAGAAAAACTATAACGTTTATTGAAAAGTTTCGGAAGTCAGTAAAAATACTGTCGCTAACCAGGCTATCATTTTCAATGTTCGAATAGTAATATGAATAACTCGGAATCATATTTTATCAAGTTTCCATTATCATCATATTCTTATTTACCCTGGGATATCCGTTTTGGGTTTAATCGAATCCGTTTTTGTATTTTCTATTTCCTGTTTTGTTTGCCCATTGCAACCTGTTATTAAGAAAGATAATGCAAAGGCAATTATTCCTGTGCGTATCATAACATTAAGATTTTTGGGTTACACATTAAAAAAGGCAGGCCCATGATTGCCTGCCCTCATTTTATGAAATTTTAATTTGTTTTGCAGGTTTGGGTTTTACTTCTTCACGTTTTGGTAAAGTAACATAAAGAATCCCATTGTTATATTTACGTAATTTTGTCGGCATTAACAACATTTTCCGCAATATTGAAAGAGCGTTGGAACGATTGGTAGCTAAACTCCTTTCGGGTAACTTTTTCCCCTTCTTTTTCCACCTTTTCATCTTTTCTTTTCGGATGAAATTGTCAGCTTTCCATTGTCAAGGTGTAATTTAAAATCCTCCTTTTTTAAACCGCGCCGCCACTTCAATGAAATTCGTTGTCATTTTCTTTTAACATTCACAGCTGGCAAAGTTGATTGCTCATCTGCAAAGTTTGAACGGTTCCAATCCATCAAATCCCCATCAAAAAATCTGTCAACCAATGAAGGAAATGATGATACCAATTGTTTGATAATCTTGCTAGTGTCATGGTAAGTTCCTCCATTTTTTAAGTTAAACAATTTATTTAATTTGACCTTAAGTTTTATCAAATTCTATTCCAAGCAAATAATGCATCAGACGTAACTCGCTAATATTGAGTGAATTTGTTTTAAATACAGAAATTTGAAAGTTGAAATATTGTCAGAAATCTTTCGTCAATTTGACCTTGATAATGCCTGAAGGATATTCTATATCCACAGGAAGTTTTGTCATTTTCTTTTTTATATAATTTCCAAATACATTCTTAATATTATGTAATTTTTTGTTGAAAAAAGTATATAAAAAGAGGAGTCCCTGAACAAACTAAATTGGTTTACAGTAAGCAACACCATATTTAATTGCCACCTATTGGAAACAATAAGTTGAACCGAAATTAATTATTTTCAATGAATGGATTCCACAGGGTCATTATTGCCGGGTAATATATCATCTGGTGGTACAATATTCATTTCATACATTTTATACTGTTAAAGCTCTCCCATCCCTTATACCTCTTTTGCAAAACACATTGGTGAATAAGGTATGGGTTGATCGTTTTTTGGAATTCCATTATTAAAAATGATGCATTTTTCGGCGTATTTACATTTATCAGCCATGGTTAAACAATTCTTTTTTCTATATAATCTGAATTTAATATTCTGAGGGTTTCTCCATATAATCCAGGCGAAACTCAACCATATCGCCCATCATAAGTTTTCCTGAGTTACGGCCACCGTCTAATATTATCATATCGGAGCTGGCACCGGAAAACTGAAATCCTTTTTTAACCGGTTTTATATTTTTAGTATCGATGTCCAACAGACTATATCAAGAATTGCCCGGAATGATTTTTTGCCATAATCGTTTTCATTTATTTCAGGGGATTCGCCAGCAACATTTGTCCCAACCTGCCCCATAGAACTTTGGCTTTTCGGTTAATTCGATCACTTCAGCAAAGAGTTTAAAGACATCGCTCCGCATTCCTTTTATCGGTTTCCCGGTGACGAGGTTATTACCAAAAACAGGGTTTCGCCAATTCGAAAATGGTTGGATCCCTTTAGGCAGTAGTTTTTTATAAATCATTGGTATGGTTACGGATGACCCACCAGAAACTTGCGTATCTCTGTTAAACTTTGCCTCGATAAGTTGTTTATACAAAACTCAACTGTACCATTTTGTCATGGGTTGGCATAATACCGTTCAAACAGTTTAAATTTGTGCCCAGCCCAATAACTTCAATATTCGGTAACTTAAAAACGCTTGAATAAAAATCAACCAAATCCTCGCCTAAAATCCCTCCCTTAAATCACCCATTTCAATCATAATAATAATTTTATGCTTTTTATTCTGTCGTATGGAATCTTCGAAATAAGCTAATCGTCTCTTGTTCTTGTATTCAAACTAACATCAGCATACTCAACTATACTTAATACTTTTTGGGGTGGTTTAATATAAACCGTTTGAACTTTCGATCAATGCTTTTAATAACTTTCAGATTACTGATCCTCGAATCATGGATCTCTTTAATCCCAAGCTCAAGTAATAATTTCATATAAGCCTTGTTCCCGCAAAGTATTTTGCTAACCATACCCCATTGAATGTCATTTCTTTCGAAAAGGGCATCCAGGAAATGAAAGTTATGCAGTAATTTTTCTTTATTAAGTTCGATATATGCCATAGCTATTTTGTATTTATTCGATTTATATCCGTCGGTAAACGGGTTAAAAGCTCATAGTTAACTAGGTTACTCAATTCGCTGAACGATGCAACCGATAATTGATGGTTTCCTTGTTTACCGATAATGACAACTTCATCACCAATATTTGCATTTTGAGTTTTGTGACATCCCAACAATCATATTCATATTCACCATGCCAATAACAGAAACACGTTGATTGTTGACAAGCATCTTTTCCCATTAAGCTAAAGCCCGGCTGAAACCATTGTAATACCTAACCGGAATTATAGCAACACATCCCTATATGCCTGGAAATAATTGCCATAACCAATAAATTCGCCCTGTTTGACTTTTAACATCCATTATTCTACTTTTCCATTGTAAACCCTTTTTAATGGATCTCTTTATTGGTTTTGCCATGGATGTAATGGATAAATGTTTCTTGTTGGCCAGAACCCGTATTGTAAAATCCCGATCCGTACCATATCAAGCCGGGTTTCTGGATAGGTCATTGCTGGGCAGAACAGGCCGTATGCAATATATCGGAACGAATTCCTTCTTTTTCAAAGAATTGCAATTATTCGTTAAAATAGTTAAACTGGTTTTGAATTCTAACATAATTAGAAATACTTTCAGGCCCTGCAAAATGGGTGCAGATACGAATATGAAATTGATTTCTATCGTTTTTAATGATGCTTATGGCTTTTGGAAGATCTGTTTCATTCAGGCCGCTCCAGAAGTTCATCCCAGTCTCGCGATCAATATGCACAATGGCTTTTTTATGTAGCTTTTTTGCAATCTCCGCTGCATATTCTGCCCTAATTGAATCTGAAATATAAAATTCAATTCCATTTTTATAACCCATTCAAATTCATTATTGGGAATAAATCCCATGATCATAATATCCCTGCTGCTTTCCAAACGACTTTTTTACCCTGTATGCTTCGTCGGCACTGAACACCGCGAAGTGATTACTCCAAAGTACTCCAGTATGGGTACAATTTTCAATGCCATGTCCATAAGCGTTTGCTTTTACCACAGAGGAAAGAATAACATCTTTACCTATTTGCCTTGCGGATGAATTTCAGGTTCTTTTTTCCAATGCAGACTTACTGATTTCTATAATTGAAGTGCTTTCCATTTATTTTAAGATGGTTTTATAGATGTTATGAAAAATGCTTACTCCCGCTTCAATTGCTTCATCGGCAAAATCATAATCAGGGTTGTGCAGGGCCGGTTGTTTCAACCCCGATCCCAACCCAAATAATGCCCCTTGATAGGTTCCCAAAAAATGTCCAAAATTCCTGGACCATCGGAAGGGAAATAGTAACTTCTTAGAAGCAAGATGAGCTTGTTTAGCTGCTTTCAATACGATTCTATTACAAAAAACGCGATTATTTATAGAATTTGAAATTCCTCAACCCATTCGTATTCCATAAATAGTTCATGTCCCGGAGCAATTGATGCATTGATTTTTCAATGGCCCTTAAAACAAATTGTTTCAGGTTTGCAAAATCCCTAGTATGGGTAGCTCTGATGGTAAACATCATTTCAGCATCCCCCGGATTAAAGCCAAAAGCTTTTTCTCCCAGACGGGAATATACAGGAGTAATTAATTTAATCCTTGAAGGATCAATACCCGTAAGGCGTATTTTTCGATTTTTTTAAGGATCGCTGCCAGCACAAAATGCAGGGCTTTGCCCTTTTCCGGCTCAGATGCGTGAGATGTTTTTCCTCTTAACCGACAATTAAACCGATTGAAGCTGAAGAAAATACATTGTCTTTCAAAACAATTTGATTCATTGGATACCCGGGTAAATTATGCAATGCAAAAACAAAATCAGGATTTATTTTTTCAAATTTAGGATCTTCCAATACCTGTTTTGCTCCCTGTCCGGTTTCTTTCCGCAGGCTGGAAACAGTAAAACTACCTTCCAGCCACAGGCGGGTTCTTTACTATGGATTCAGCCAAACTGGCATAGATGTTTATGTGTCCATCGTGGCCACATTTATGTGAAACGCCATATTGAGAGGAACGATATGAAAGCTGGTTAACCTCATCAATGGGTAAAGCATCCAATTCGCAACGGAATAAAACGGTTGGCCCTTCATGCGAGCCTCTGGAATATGAATGCAATGCCAAAACCACCAAGATTCTCACTATCTATCAGGCTTGAATGCTGAAATGAACTTCTTAATAAGCCTTGCAGTTCCTCTTTCATTTCCTGACAATTCAGGGAAATGATGCAACTTTTTCCTTAATTCAATAAGAGTGTCTAACTGGATATTCATTTCAAAAGTAAATTATCAATGTAGGTTTTCTAATAAATTATTTTTTTTGATAATATCGCATTTCCAAATATGATTTTTAAAACCAACACTTTCGTATAAAATTTTTGCCGCCGTCATCCTCCACATGCAAGGCAATATTCCACGGGCCGTTTGAATGGCTTTATTCAATAACTTTTTTCCAATACCCTGACCTCTTAATTTCTTATGAACAGCGATGTAAACCAATACATTTTCCGGAATATAACTCCTTCATACGGGTTTTATTCATTACAACCACCCCTTTTACTTTCCCAAGCTCTTTGATATACAAGACAAAACCCCCAAAGGCCGGATTCGGAGTTAAAGCGTAATCAACGGCCCTTTCAATATCTTCCCATTTGTCGCCAAATTCGTCAAGGTGATTAAACAAGTCTACTATTTCTTTCTTTTCAAGCGTTGTAACTGTGTTAATTGAATTATAAATATTGATTGTCATTTTTTAAAGATATTTTTTGTTAATAGTTTATTTAAAGTGAAAAATGTAATTGCTGAAATACTAATCCCAAAAACATTGGCATCTAATTGTAAAGGAAGTGGAAGATCTAAAATGATTAAAAAAACAGTTAACCCTCCTCCCGAAACCATAGAAACCAACGCAGCAAATGAGGAACGGTTTTTAAGTACAATGCCCCAATTACAGGTATGAATAATCCCGAAACCATAAATGCATAAGAATAGAGCATCAAGTCAAGTGACATTGGTCATTTTAGCTGCCAGCAAAAACGGCAAAAAATTCCCAGAATTAATGTAATGAATTGATAAGCGAATGGAATTAATGCTTCGTTTATTAGGATTACCTATTTTAATGTAAATATCGGTCAACACATTTCCCGATGATGCCATCAGGCAACTATCTGCGGTAGACATAATGGCTGAGAAGTATGCAGACATCAATATTCCGAGAAGACCTACCGGCAAAATATGAACCAGCAACAGGGGTAATCCAAGCTCGGGATCAATGGCAGATGGATCAGTAAAGCCCAAATGCTGAAACATACCATTTACCACCGCAACCCTTTAAGCGCAATCCAAGTGTGACTCCTAAAAAAGCCATCACAGGCCATTCAAAAACCCCTGCAATAAACCATGCTTTTTGTGCCTCTTTCGAACTTTTTGAGGCATAAATCCTTTGATAAAGTGTCATCCCAACAAACCAAATTGGAACAATGGTGACAACCCAGTTCAGAAATTGTTGCCAGCTGATATTTGTCAGAGAAAAATTCAACCGAAACGGAATTGGAAATCACCTTCCAACCACCAACGATATTATAAGCCACTGGAATGCCCATAAACATAAGGCCAATAATTAGAATTGACCATTGGACGGTGTCGGTGAAAAATAACAGCTTTTATCCCTCCCAACACCGTATAACCAACAATAACAACTCCCATGATCAACACAGCTGTTTGTTGGTCAATAACCGGAAATGCAGCGCTCGCAAGCTTTGCACCGGCAAGCATTTGGGAGCTGGTAAAACCAATATATCCTATGGATGAAATGATACCTGCCAGAAATGCGACTTTAGGATTATAAAAATGTTCAAAAATTTGTGAAAGGTTAAAAGATTCTTCAGGTTTGATAATTCCCAGATTCTGGGTACTAAAAATACGGCTGCTATCCATACCGATAAAACCTGTAAACAAAAAGCCATGAACCGGAAATTCCCATCACAAAGCCCAATCCTCCCAATCCGATCGAAAAGCCTCCACCTACATCTGTCGCTACAACTGATAAACCGATGTGCCATTTACCAATTCCACGACCACCCACGTAATAATCTTCATTGGTTTTATTCTTGTTAAAGAAGTAAAAATCCAATTCCGATCATAGCTATAAGTATGCTAAAATAGCGCGATGTCTATATAATGCATAATATGCTTCTATAGAAGTTTTTAATTGATTACAATAAATGATTGGGATTGGAAACGTAATACGCTAGGGATCAATGAAAATATAAGGGAATTGCTTTTTCATTGATCTTCTTAATTTGAATAAAAGTGAAATTCTTGTAATAATTCTTAACGTTTTCATTGGTTTTGCAAAGGTAGGCATTTTTTCAAAAAAAGAGCAAAAAAACGCCCAACCGGTGCGTTGGTAAAAATACTTCATTGTCTACGTTAGTGCAAAAATGTATTTTTCATTGGCCTTTTAAACAAAATTTAAAAGACCAAAAAACATGTAAATCCCTACTAAAAACGTCATCATTGTTAAGCCTATAAAAATTTTCGTTATAAAACGTGACAATGAATATTGTAAAATATTATATAAACACCCTTTGAAATTGTCAGTAATAATGATAATTGCTATTTCCCCAGATCGAGAAAGGGTTAAGCTCTTCCATCGTCAAAAAGATTTCAGTTATTCCATCAGCAAAAGAAAGAATTTCATATTCGTTATAAATGAGTAATAAACCTTCAGTTGTTAAGCCCATATTAGCCGGAAGAATGAATTGATCGAGAAATGTAAAATCTGCCCAATTATCCTGTGATCCCATCCTCAGTTTTGCTCTTAGTTTATTTTCCACAAGCTTATTAAATTCACTTTTTCGTGTGATCATATCTTCTCTATAACAATTTTCTTTCCTGTCTGAGGATTTATATTGAGAAATTTTTCATGTGGCTTCCATGAGCACCCCCAGAGTAAACATCCGATTCAAGAAGAAATGAAACAAGATGATTGCTTGATAAGTAATGGTGGATTCTGTTATTTGCATATAACTCCGGTAACGGCATCTGGAACTCAAGCTTAAAAGCTTTATAATCATTTATAACCCGCTCAACAATTTCTTCTTTTGATTTGGTTTTTTCTTCATCCAAATAACTCATTTTTGAAAAAACCATGTTCTCCATTATTGGATTAAAAACTTTGGCAGCCGGAAATTCCTCTTTCATTAGAAAGTAAGCCAAATGAATGTCTACACAACTTCCACCGCTAAATCATTGACTGTTTTATTGAATTCTGTCTTCTCAAATTCAGGAATAGCTGATCTTTCGCAGGAAATAAATGCAAAAGAAAGCACAATCACTAAACCCAAAATACCAATTTTGTTTTTCATAAAAAATTCGTTTTATTATTATGTAAATATATAAAAATTAACCTACCCAATGTTATTAAATCATTTTCGGGTTATAGAAAAACATCAATTACAATAAAACAAAACCATCCGAGATTCGAATATCGTTTTGTCAGGCTCAATTTGTTTAAGCTTATTAAAGTGTAAGCCAACTCATGAGCAATCCTTATTTCGGAATCATCCAGAGGTCTTCCTTTTTAAGGAAGAGAGCAGAGCGATTAATTTTTCAACATTTGAAAAGGTTACGACTTCAGAAGAATGATTTATTTGAGATAGAAGTTTTTATTAGTGTAAACAGCCTTTAACATTTTTTCACTTTCTTCTAACCTGATCCTTACATCAAGCTCAGCAGTAGAAATTTTTTGACCTTTCATATTAATCACATTTTAAATTATACCGGCAAAAATAATTTGAACAACCAAGATATTATATGACATATCAGGTACAATAGTTCATTCCAGATTTATCAATATTGTATACTTTTGTGGGGCATTTATATTGGCCTAAATGGATGAAAAATATAGCAGTTGGGAGACTTGCTGATTGATTATAGAAAGCATAACAAGCTGTCACAATCCGACATTGCAGCCATTTTGGATGTGGCTATTCGAACAATTGCCAGTAAGGGGAGAAAACGAGACACTGGTAAAGCATCAAAAGGAAAAGGATATTGTGGAAAATCTGCTTTTCCCCTATCAGGTTGTTCGCAACCTAAATACTGAAAGATCGCTTTCTATTTATTACGACCTTAAAACCAGTCGATACTCGCAAACTGCATTATCAATTGTACCTGTTCGTGCTAACTGGTTCAAATAATATATACCCTTCGATACCAATAGGATACATAGCATTGCTAGAGATTCAGATATCGAATTTGTTATCGATATTCAGGATATGAATTACAACTCACCAAAACCTCTTAAACCCATATTAATTAAAGAGGCTTCGAAAATGGTACCGGATCTTAACCTTGTTCTCCATGACCAATCCGAATTTTATGCCGGTCAGATCACAGTTGTCCCACTTAAATTTGAGGCTTATGAAAAAATAAGGAATCGCGAAATGAGTGAAGGGTCGTTAGAAGTGAAGGATTTAAAATCAAATATTTTTCATGGGAAAACTACGCCTATTATTATTCACTGAGCAGCCGACAATCAAAAACGCTTATTACCTGATGAAATGTATATTCACTTTTTTCAGAAACAATAAATTGGAAGATTACATTTTTGCAGGAATATCCTATCGAAAGAATAAGATAGACGTTTTTAAAGAAATGGGAATGGTGTTTGGGCATGGGAGGATATGGATGAACAACACAGGCTTGACATGGTAACCCCTCCTACTTGCCGGAGGAAATTTGGCGATTTTCTTCTGATAAATCAACCCAAGTCATTGATTTTCTGAATTTCAACAATTTCTTAGTCTCATTATTAAACATATTCCTTATAACTTTGTAGTTACAAAAACCTTTAATTAATATGCATAAGGAAAAAGAACCACATCCACTTTCAATATAGGAAATTATATTAAAGAAGAGTCAATTGGCGGAATTCTGCTAATTCTTGTTACGATCGTTGCATTGGTTTGGGCCAATTCGGGGTATTACGATTTTTACCATTACCTGTGGAATGAAATGAAATTCGGCATTTCCCTCGGCGAATTTGAATTAAAAAAATCGTTGCACTATTGGATAAATGACGGATTGATGGCAATTTTCTTTTTTATGGTTGGATTGGAAATTAAGCGTGAAGTAATTGCCGGAGAATTGTCTACCCTAAAAAAAGCCAGTCTTCCGATTGGTGCAGCCATAAGTGGTATGCTGGTTCCAGCAGGCGTTTATATGATCTTCAATTACAATAACCCCGAAAACATTAATGGTTGGGGAATACCAATGGCTACCGACATCGCATTTGCCCTGGGAATCATGTCAATACTTGGAAAAAGAGTACCGACCAATCTGAAAATTTTCCTGACTGCTCTTGCCATCGCTGACGATCTGGGAGCAATTATGGTGATTGCCATATTTTATACAGAAACTATAAACCCTACTGAGTTGATCAATGCAGGTGGATTTCTTATTGCACTTTTTATTGCAAACCGCCTGGGTGTTCGCCGGACAGCCTTTTATGCTATTGTCGGTTTTGCCGGAGTATGGCTATCATTTTTATATTCAGGGGTTCATGCAACCATTGCTGGTGTGCTTATTGCCCTTACTATTCCGGTGAGGACTAAAATTCCTGAGAATACATACATTGATGATCTTTGCTTATTGTTAGACAAGTTTGAAAAGACAAAACCAAACGAATCCTCGCTGCTAACCCAGAAGCAAGCTCACCTCATCAGCAACATTGAAAAACTGAGCGATAACGCTCATACACCCTTGCAAAAACTGGAGCATTCCCTGCATCCGATTGCTTCCTATATAATTCTTCCCATATTTGCTTTAAGCAATGCCGGAGTTCGTATCCAGGGAAATATTCTGGATTTACTTTTTCACCCCATCGCAGTTGGAATTATGTTTGGATTGATCCTTGGGAAATCATTGGGGATATCCTTATTTAGTAAACTTATGGTTAAAATGAAATGGGCTTCGCTACCCGAAGGTGTCACATGGCGGCACATTTATGGAGCCAGTTTATTTGCAGGCATAGGGTTTACCATGTCAATTTTTATTGCTCACCTGGCTTTTATAAATGAGGCAAATGTGGAAATTGCCAAAGTGGGGATTTTCGTTGCTTCCTTTATTGCAGCTGTTGCGGGAATATTGCTATTAAGTAAAAAAAACAATTAATGCTATAAATAAAACTGGAATATTCAATAATTGTATTGTTCTTGGGCATATCAAAGAGATTTCGAAATTTAGGCTCAAATAATTAGGGCCATTTCTTAACATCAATAAATGTGGAGCTACTTATTGATTAACTCAAAAGTGCTATTGGATAATCGAAAACGATCATCGGAAAGCTACCTTACAAAACCATTCATTTCATTAGTATATTTGCATCGAACAAGCTTACCCAAATAACAATGTTGAGTAGATTAAATATAGCACTGGGTTGGATTCTATTATTTGCTGTTCTAAATGGGAATTCTCAAAACAATTCCCGGATCGACAGTTTAACAAATATATTATCCCTAAATATTTCAGATACGGCCAGGCTAAATACCCTTGGACGTTTGGCAAATGCCTATATCATGAATAAAAACTTCGGAAAGGCAGAAGTCACTCTGGAAGAAGCCTTTGCATTTGCCAATGAGAACAATCTTAAAACTACCTTTCATCATCATTGGGCAAAAGCGGATATTTTGCATCACAACAAAAAAATCCTTCTTGCAATTGAAGAAATGAACATGGTGGTAAAATTGCTAAAAACTAATGGAAACAAAAAAAGCCTTGCAGAGGCACAGAATTTCCTTGCTTATAATTATCTATATGCCGGCAAATTCAGTGATTGTATAGCACTGTATAACGAAAACATTGAGTTTGCTAAAACCAATAAGATTGAAGGAATAATTCCTGCGGCTTATAGCGGACTTTCATATGTTTATAGAAATCTTTACGAAACGGAAGAACAAAGAAAATCCCTGATAATGATGGCCGATGCAGCTATGAAGGAAGAAAACCTTAGCTATGCAGCCAACGCCTATCTGAGGCTTGGGGATATGAGTATGGAAATGGACAGCAATTTCACCGCAGCCATTCGGCAATACAAAGAGTGTTTGAAAATAAGGGAAGAGATGCAGGACTCCATCGGAATATCATTTATGCTGCTTCGGATTGGCTGGAACCATTACCTCAATGGTGAGCTTGAAACAGCCCTTGATTATTACTTTCATTCACTTGAATATTCACTACCTATTAACAGGCTAACCAGCATTACCAATGCGTATGGCAACATTGGAACCATTTATCGTGATATGAAAGAATACGATAAAGCCATTACGTATTACAAGCAGAGTATTGAATATTCTTTAGAAGCTAAAGACTGGTATAACCTGTCGTGGTTATACAAGGACATCAGCACAATGAATACAGACCAAAACGATTATAAAAGCGCATACGAAAACCATGTATTGCACAAGAGGTACAGCGACTCCCTTGAGATGAGCCGGTATAATGCCGGGCTCGCTGATGCCAGAACCCGCTATGAAGCGGAGACCAAAGAAAAAGAGTTGGAAGTTCTCACCTTAAAACTGGAGCAACATAAATACTTTACATACAGTGCAACGGGTATAATAATCCTGGTAATTGTTCTGGGAATTTCGCTTATCCGCCAAAATAAGCTTAGTTCCAAAAAGAGGATTATGGAAATGAATCATAAGATCTCGGAGATCACTCAAAAAAATCTTCGCCAGCAAATGAACCCCCATTTCATTTTCAACACCTTGAACTCAATTCAGTATTACATGTATCAGCACGATAAAATTTCAACCAATAATTACCTTACGAAATTTTCGAGTTTGATGCGAAAAACCCTTGAGAACTCCCAACATACTTCCATCCCGATACAAGACGAATTAGACGCATTGGAATTATACCAGCAGTTAGAGTCCATTAGGTTCAAGGAAAAATTCGATTATGAAATAGAAGTTGATGAGGATATTGACACCTTGCTTTGCAAAATTCCCACAATGTTGATACAACCTTATGTAGAAAATGCTATTTGCCATGGCCTGGTCAATAAAGATGAAAAGGGCTATTTAAAAGTATCACTTAAACAAAACCAGCAAAGCATCATTTGTTCAATTGAAGATAATGGAATTGGAAGGGAAGCAGCCATGGAAATTAAAAAGGAAAAGAATGGAAGCCATAATTCGCTGGGAACCAAAATTACTGAATCGCGTCTTAATCTTGTAAATGCCCTTTATGGTAACAACATGAAAATGGATTATACGGATTTGAAAGATAAAAATGGTAACCCTTCGGGCACACGGGTAGTCATTCATATTCCGATCATGACTTGATGGTGTAAGAGAAAAAAGAAATAATAACACATGCAGGCAATTTGAAAAACAATAAAGATATTAAAACATCGAACTTGGAAGTCGGAACTTAGAACCAGTTAATATGAAACTTAAAACAATCATCGTTGACGATGAACCGGATGCAGTCAATTTTATCCGGTCGATAATAGATGAGTATTGCCCAAAACTTGAGGTTGTCGGGACTGCCCACTCGGCTCGTGACGGATCAAGAATGATCATGGAAAGAAGCCCCGATCTTGTATTTCTCGATGTAGAAATGCCTCATGGTAATGGTTTTGATTTATTAGCCAAATTTCCTGAAAAGTCATTTGAAGTGATTTTCATTACTGCCTTTAACCATTATGCAATTAAAGCCATTAAATTCAGCGCTGTGGATTATATTTTAAAACCCATCAATATCAATGAATTCATTAGCGCTGTGGATAAAGCAATTGATAAAAGAAATAATTCTGAAAACCGAAACGAAAGTTTTAAGACGCTGCTCGAAAATGTCCGTTCTGCATTGCCTGCCAAATTAGCAATACCCACATCTGACGGAATGGAATATTTGAATACACAAGAGATCATCCGCATTGAGGCCGATCGAAGCTATTCGTGGTTTTTCCTGGTCAATCACCGGAAAGTGCTCGTATCCAGAAACCTTAAGGAATATCAGGAGCTATTGTCGGAACGTAATTTTTTTCGCACCCACAATTCTCATCTTGTAAACCTTGAACATGTTAAAAAATTCATCCGCCATGAAGGAGGCGCTGTAGAGCTTGATGACGGTTCACAGGTGCCTATTTCCAGAGGTAAGCGCGACCTGTTTCTTTTGCAAATGTCGAAACTTGCTAAATAGATCTGGCACACTTCCGATTTTGTATTGTTCCATTATTCAATCGCACTCTTTTCAGACTTTCAATATTATAAGCTCTTGACTATAGGGTCAAAAAGAAATAAATAAACACATTATTTCTTTTATTATTTTTGTTGTGTTAAAACACTAATTACTGGGCTTTTCTATTTATGGCAGGCATATGCAAATTGCCCACTTTATCACTTAATTAGAAACTAGAAATTTGTTTTAAAGCTTCAATTTTTATACAAATGAAAAAAATATTAATCTCTGTTATTTGCTTTGTTTATCTTGTACTGATATCTTATTCGCCTTCGTTCGGGCAGGATGAGCAAGTTGTAAAAATTGAAAAAAAGCCCCTTAAAAATACCATTCGATTCAATCTGACAAGTCCGATATTTTTTGGCGAAAATTACATTGTTTTTGGCTATGAACGCGTTGTCAATAGTAAACAAACTTTTTCAGTGAATTTAGGACGATTTTCAATACCGAAGTTTACGAGCACTGATTCTGATATCGCGGAACTGAATAAAGACTATAAGGACCGTGGAATCAATACTTCGGCAGACTATCGGTTTTATTTAAACGCTCTAAACAACTATGAAGCACCGCGCGGAGTTTACGTTGGCCCTTATTATTCATACAATTATTTCAAACGCGAAAACACATGGACATTAAGCACTGACCTATTTGTTGGGGAGGCAGGTACCGATCTGATTTTAAACATTCATACAGCTGGTCTTCAATTGGGTTATCAATTTGTATTTTGGAGAAGATTAGCAGTTGATTTTGTTCTATTTGGGCCCGGAATTGGATATTATGGTATAAAATCAGAATTGCGTACCAGTTTGGAACCTGACGATGAAGCATTGCTTTTTGAAAAAATTAATGATTTACTGGCCGAGAAATTTCCGGGATATAATTTCGCCATTGAGAAAACCTTGTTTGAGAGCAAGGGATCCTTTAAAACTACATCACTCGGATTCAGGTATATGATCCATATTGGTTTTAGGTTTTAGTGTATAATATCCTGATTCAGCGAAAACGTCACCGGCAATTACTCATATTATCAACGAATTAATTAAAAACCGGAAAAGACTCTTTAACCACAAAATAATTCTTTTTTTTATCAAGACTCTTCTTATTTTTACGTCCGCTAATTAAGGAATAATTCACACATTACAATTAATATTTTGTTCATGCTTTCAAAATGATGGATAATCTAAATTTATTATAATGAAGTTGTTAAAAGTTAAAAAATGAGATATTAAAACACGAATGTTTAAAAGAACGAATGATACAGAAAAATTGGATTTCAATAAGTTGTATCATTCGTTCAAAAAAAAACGTGTTAAGTAAAAGTACAATAAAAAAGAGATTTGCCCACATTTGAAATTTGGAAACGGTCGAAAAAACACAAAAGTTAAGTGTTATCAAGTGGTTGAAGCAATTTTATACCGGTTAAAAACAGGATGTCAATGGAGACAGCTCCCAATGAAGCAATTTTTTAGGGGTAAGTATGGTTGGGCAAGTGTCTATCATCACTTTCAGAAGTGGTGCAAAGATGGTAGTTGGGAAAGAGCCTGGAGACATATTCTGGAAAGGCATCGGGATCTACTTGATTTATCAAGTGTTCAGCTTGATGGCACACACACCCCATCAAAAAGGGGCGGACAGGCAGTAGGCTACCAAGGCAGGAAAAAGGCGAAGACCAGCAACATGCTTGTGCTGACAGATAGCCAGGGTATCCCACTGGCCTGCAGTGAAGCTATTTCAGGAGAACATAATGATGCGTATCAGCTGGAAGAGTTCGTGGAGAATATGTTTGAAAGCCTGCGTTCTTCAAACATAAGGACAGACTGGCTATTCCTGAATGCCGATGCAGGGTTTGATATAGAGAGCTTTCGTGCTTTCTGTTACAGGAATGATATAATAGATAATATTGATAAAAATAAAAGAAACGGTAGTGAAAGTGAACACCTTTTTGACAGTTTACTCTACAAATGCAGGTTTGTTGTGGAAAGGACCAATGCTTGGCTGGATGCATTTAAGGCTATTTTGATCCGTTTTGAAACAAACAAAATTCATTGGAAAGCATTGAATATATTAGCTTTTTGCGTTATTTTATTACGTCAACTTTAAACAACTTCAATAAAAATAAGACTATGATAAAATCCGACTTTAACCACCAAACAGGATTTCTGGATTCAAGATTTTTTGGAAAAGTAAACCTTAAGGAAATTATTGATTACATAAATTCCACAAAAAACAACGGAACCTTACCCAGGATTCTAAAAATATTGACGGATGCAACTAGTGCCACCTTCGAAATCGAAACCAATGACTTGAATAAAATAGTTGAGGCCAACAATCAATCTGTTGAGCAATACGATTATATTATTGATGCCATCGTTTTAGAAAGTCCGAAAGAAATGGCTTTGTCAATTCTATACAATTGGCTGAAAATAAAAAATACATTTTCAAAGTATTCTCAACCCGGAAAGCTGCCATTACCTGGTTATCAGGCATTTTCCCTAAATAAAGTCAAACTCACAAAAAATTTTAGTTTTGTAAGGTAAACCAACATTTGAAATAGAGAAACTTAGTTTATTAAAATTGTCACTCAGAACTTTTCATAAGAAATGGAAAACACAAAAGGATGTGAAATCCATCAACTTTCGCTTCGTACCAACAATGTATGCCTTATAAAGGCTGCTACCATTAATATATTGGTTGATTCAGGCCCTAAAAACAGCGATCTTTCCTTATTAAATTTCCTTAACTTGCTTGACTGCAAGCCTTGCAAAATTGATTGGCTGGTATTAACTCATTCGCATTACGACCACTGCATGAACGCGGCTATGCTAAAAAAATTTACGACTGTACAGTATTGTGTGGCTATTCTGAGGCTGTTTATTTGAAATCAGGATACAGGCCACTGCCAAAGGAACTATGTGGCTTACGAAATTATTAATCGGATTTTCGAAATTGGCTCCAGAAGGTTTTATTCAATCAAGGTTTAATTACAAGCCGGTCATACCAGATGTAAAAATTACCGAGCCTTACCTTTTTTCTGAAAACGGAAATACCATAGAAATAATTCCAACGCCAGGTCACACCGATGGTTCCATATCAGTAATTGTGGATAATGAAATCGCATTGGTTGGAGATGCAGCTTTCGGACTTTCTAAAAAAACCATTTTCCCACCTTTTGCCGATAATAGCCTGCAATTAAAAGAAAGTTGGGGAATTTTACTTCAAACCAATTGTCAGTTTTTTTACCTGCTCATGGAAATCCAATAATTAGAAAGCGACTGCAGGCCGAATACAACAGTTTTATAAGCAGGTGATATTTATAATAATCTTTATCAGGCTATAGGGAATTAAAAGGATATCCAATGCATTAAAAATATAATCAGGGGCAAACTGACAATACTCAGAAGGGTTGATACAACAAAATTTTCCATTGCTTTAGTATCATCGGCGCCGAAACGTTTTGCCAATAATACCAATATGGTCATACAAGGCATTGCAGCTTCAAGTATTAAAACAGAAAAAGCAACAGAACCCATCTCCATTCCTGAAATTCTCAAAATCACTCTTGTCAGCACAATAAAAAATTACAGGAAGAAAAATCAGTTTATTGAAACTTAAAAGCATCACATCTGCTTTTCCGAACATCTTAAAAATCTTGCTTTGAGCCAATAAAATCCCAATATAAATCATTGCCAAATACAATGTAGTACTCCCTAAACCCCCAAGAGAGACTTGCAAAACATTTGGCAACCGTATTCTAAAAACCATCATTAACAATCCAACAATCAATGCAATAGTATTTGGATTTATTAACTTCTTCAAACTTTCAAGTCCTCCCTTCTTACCATCTGGATTTAATTTGTAAACTCCGTAGGTCCATAGGACGGTGTTCATAACAAGCTGGTATAGGGCTGCGTACAAAATGGCTTTTCCGCCAGGGTAAAGAGCATCAAGAAGCGGAAATCCAAGAAATACGATATTTCCTAAAAAAGTATGCAAAGTATGAATTACTGCTTTCGATTTGTCAAGTTTGAATAGCTTAGAAGAAATAAGCCCTGCTGATATTTGAATACCAATAATAAAATAAGTCAATACAATTAGCAAAACCCCATTTTGCAAAATTTCAGGAGACACATCAAGGATAGAAACTTTAGATATGATCATCAAAGGTAGGGTGATGTAAAAAACCAGCTTTTCAAGCACGACTTTTGCAGTACTGTCAATGATTTTAAAGCGGTACGCCAGCACACCACAAAAAGTAAGAATTCCAAGAATGGCAATCTGGTTAAGAATAATAGAAAATTCCATAGCCTGATAATTCAATGGTCCTAATGCATATAAGATGAGCGCGATTGAACCAAATAAATGAATAAACAAAGTTATTCTTTTAGCTTTTCTGGAAACAATTTCAGGAGTTTATTTATTTGGTATAAACAAAAAAGTCCCGATTTGAATGCGGGACTTTTAGATATGTTTTAAATTGTCCTATTTTATTGGCCAATTTAATTCAGTTACCCAATTGTTGGGGTTGGGTTCATTTTGTGGATCTGTAATATAGGTTTCCCATGGATCACCATTGGTTTCATAGCCATTGGCTTTTACATATTCTTCCAATGCCAACCAGGAATATTGAGTAGTACTATAGTCACCGGTATGGGAAACATTTGCTACTTTCCCCTGATAAGTTACGATCGGATTGATCTTATCGTTTCCTTTCATCTTACTATTTACAGGAATCGCATTATCAAATACCATAATTTCATCTTCCCATTTATACCATATCGAAAAAGGTGCACCAGCAATATTTGCACCTCCCTCATCAATATATTGCATAATTGCCCCGAATGCCATTCCCATCTCGTTGGCGATATTATCTGCTGTACATTCTGATCGGATGGCAAGAGCATTCATTTGTTTAACTTCGCGAACCGTAATTTCTCCCGTGGAATACTTGGGTTCCAGCTTCATATCCTTTGTAAGCTCTTCAAGATTATTTAATCCTGTTTCGTAGGCTTCAACTACTCCGGGTTTAATCATCAATGTAGATATCCAACGCATGATGGGATAGGGAGAATCAGATCGTAGATTCCAGGTAACTTTTGTTCCTTCTGGCACTTTCTCAAAAAACAATTCCGCATCAGCAGAACCCATTTTCTGAAAATCCAAAAAAGTTTTGATGTACGCGAACTCTTTAGCTTCAGTAATGGTTTGACTTCCGCCATCATCTGTGTTTTTGTATGTCCAGATATTTCTACTCCCCACACCACATTGCGGACCTTCATAATAACCTGTCATGTTGGAATCCTGATGCCAAACATCCCATTGCTCCCAGTTATCGAGGCAATTAACCTGATCCCAAATAACTTCAGGCTGCGCAGTTAAAACTTTTGAACGCTCAATAAACAATTCAGAAGGCATGAAAAGAGGAGGAATTAAAATGATTCCAAGAATTACGACAAGAATAATAATTACAATTTTAAGTGTTTTCATTTTTGTGATGTTGTTGGTTTAACACCACAAAGATAGATTAAAATTGGGTAATGTATATTATACAATTATTTATATCAGCTTCTTGTAAAGAAATAGGGAAAATCGTTTTACCAAGTCACTATGAAACGGTTAACTGTTGAAAGAAAAAACATGGTTCTAATTCTCAATTTAGAAAGAACTTTTTTGGTAAATAAACGATTCTCCTGTCGAGATCTTTTAAAAATCGTCTGGCCCTTCGTTAAACTCTTTAAAAAATTCTTCATTGAAATCCTTACCGTATTTTCATGCCAAAAATCATAAGCAGCCGAGAATCCTGAATCAAGGCCACTAAATTGAATATCATTTCTCTTTGCAGAATTACTCTTTTTTGTCACATCCCCAATTTCCATTATTTCATCAGCATTGAACCAGAACATTATATGAATAAGCAAATGCTTCAATTTGTTTTGAATTTCGATGGGCAGAAAAGCAATCTCATCCAAGATCGACCTATTTCTTTCCGGATAGGTTATTTCCCACTCCAAAGTCTGACCTGAAGGAGTAATTAAAGTCAAAGGATTCATGCCAGAATCAGAAGGTTTTTCATAATTGTATTTATCATCAAAAATCCTGGAAGAAAAATCATAAAATCCCTCTGCCAATTTATCTGATTTTGCTTTCACTTTTCTATTTGCACGCACCAATTGTTGTTTAAAAAAATCAATCCCTTGCCACAATTGTTCAGCAACTTGTTGTGTTTTTGGTGATGGTAAAATGGCCTTGTGCTTTGATTTAGAAACTAAATTGATTTTGGATTTGGAATTATCATTTTTAGTATCCATACCTGACATTGAGTTATTCTCTTTTGATTTAATCTCTGTTTGCTGAATACTTCCATCCGATATTTCTTTCTTTACTTTTCTTGATCGAAGCTCAGAATAATATTCATTTCTGCTTTGCTGTATTTTTTTAAATATTTCATTTCTCATATTAAGCCTTTCTTAATTATTGCATTCAATTTTGTCAAAACAACAAACTTTTCTTTCGTTTGATTTGCAATATTAATAAACAATACTCGCCTATGTCAATAAAATTAAGTTCGGAATTCAAATATAAGGTTGCTCTTAAGAAGCTTAAGCAAGAAAAATATTACGCTTAATTATATCTCAACAATCCTTTATTTATTTCTTAATTACATTTGCATTACACTTAATTATATATTACTTTTGCTTAAAATTTTTCCTCGTGTATAACTATACATTCATAAAACATCCAATAGAAAAACTGCACGAAATCGTTCCTGATATACTACCGGGTATCGAAAAGATTATTACTATTCATTACGACGAAACATTGAAATTAATAAGAGGATTGGTATCCGAAAAGCAAGCAAAAAAGTACTTAAAGCAACAACTTAATATCAACAGTATTCTTCCTACCCTGCAACGATTCATGGAGGAGAAAAACCCGATTGATTGGTATGGAAAAAACACATTGCCATTTGAGGTGGATGCAAAAACTCAAAACAAAGCAATAAATATCTTCTCGGAACTCAACAACATTGTTCTGTTAATCCGCATACCGGATAGCTTGAATAAATTCAATGATCTGGTTTTTCTTTACCTTAATGAAAATCCAAGCAACTTTGGGGTCGTTAATTCTATTAACCCATTAACAACTGACAACAAGAGCATAATTGGTTTTGTAATGTACAACACCATTAAAACTTTTGTCAACATCCAAAAGCAGGACAAAAAAACTCTTGAGCAATTTAGCAGCCGCACAAATGCAGTGATCGGGCAAACCGAAATCCAAAAATACGAATTGCAAAGGACCAAAGAAAACTATGGACTCAGCCTCGTTAAACTGTTTCAGCAATACATATCAGAAATCTCTAAAGTGAATTCAAGAAATTACAGACTATCAGCAAGTGCAATAGATAAAATTAAGAATTACAAAGGTGATTTAAAAAATCTTGAGTCAATAGCTCAAAACACAATCTGGTATGTTGATAGCCTAAGTATAGGACAAAGCAATATTGTGGATATTTTGGAATGGCATATCCACTTTAGTGGGGATGAAAAAGATACAACAGTTATTCCTTCTGATCAACAAGATGATAAATATGCAAAAACCCGAAGGCTTCTCGACCGCCTGGAAAATGCTGCTTTAACATTAAAAAGCCAGCAATTAAAAATGACAGGGACCAACATGGGAAAAGCCTGCGCTGTTCCAATCAGTGCACCGGCTATATCGGATGCCCTTTACAACCACAAATCGAAAATCAATAATTTATTAAGCATGTATCCCGATAAGTGGTCAACCATTCGAAATGAATTCAGGCCTGTTAAAAACATAATGAATAATAGAAATGAAGATGGCTAAATTCCATCCAGGTTTTTCTGCAGGTTAATAAATACAGATTGAGCCTCTTCCCAATTCTCACCTTTAACAACAATAATAAATCTTTTGTAGGGTTTGAAACACAAATAACTTCCGGATTTGTCCTTCACCGTAAAACCTTCATCGATTTCTGTATAATCCGTAAACTTTTTGCTCATTTGCATTTTGCCTTTAGCACTGGCAAACCATTCACGGCGCTTTTTATCATCTGCATAAGAAAAAGCAAATAGCATTTTCCCATCAAAGCTTCCAATAAGCCCTTCGGAAAAACCTGAAATACTGCCATGCCCAAAATTAAAAACATTGTTCAAAGCGATAATTCCCCGGATATATTTTATGGTTTCAAATTCAATATCAGGCAAATCAAAAGCAAGCGATAAATGAGGGAGTTTGCCCTTCTCCTCAATTTTCGAATCAAGTTGTTTCGCCAAAAGAAGCAAGGTATCCATCATTCCAGGCTCATTATTATTCGCTGTGAATCGGATGAAATAAGACCCTTTCCATGAATCAAGGTAATAATCGTACAAAATGGACGCTGTACCTAAATCAACAGCTTTTCCCCAATTTGACGAATTCAGGCTAAATATTCCATAAGCAGCTGTTGGGTCAGTCATTTTATAAATATCAATCAGAATGGTGTGAGCTTCAAAATTCCTGTATTTGCAAGCAACAACTTTTTCAAATCCATATTCGAGGTAAATATCGGCGCCTCCGTTAATATAAAGGAACAGATCATCATCATAAAATATCTCAGCAGAGTCTTTAACTGACCAGTTACTATAACCCTCAACTGAAGGAAGTAAATTTACGACCTCGTCAATTTCCTGACCTGTTGCTGCATGAAAATAATGCAATGACAATACCAATAAAATAATTATAATTTTCTTCATGTTATTCACTAAGAAACTAATTCAACAATATTATAAGCTGTGTAATTCATGGTTCCCAATCCCATTTCCTGCCCTTTCACATTGGTAAGGATTTCTTCAGGCTCATAACCCAAAAATGTAGCACATAGGGAATCAATGGCTACAATGTCAGAACCGGCAACAATTTTCATTGGTTTTTCTAATGTACCAGGCCCCATAGGCCCATTATCAATAATAAACTCAGTGGCATCCACAATGCATAAATCCGTTTTTCTGAGAAGGTTTTGATCGGCAATACATTGGGCCAGGTAATCTGGATCATTTCTTTCACCCGAACCCAGGTGAAAGGTTATGTTGGCTTTACGGGTTGAAACGCCCATGATATTCTTCAATGCGCCTGTAAGCAAGGTTGTCATATGATGTTTTGCAATGGGAATATTAATAAAAACATCACATTCCAGCCATTTTTTGACAACTTCAGTATTTTCAAGCGATTTGCCCCCCTCTATCTTTTCAAGCAAGGAAAAATCATTTTCATTGAACTCAGCAGGAAAAACATTGGTTTCAACCTGTTTAAGATTTTTCAGGGTAGTTTTATATTCCTCAAAATAGGAACTTCGTTGCCAGTATTCTTCTTTTACTACTTGTAACAAAGTAATTTCTGATGCCCCTGCCGCAAACACCATTTTAATAGCAGCAATTGAAATATCAGGGTTTACATACGCTCCGAAAACATCAAAATCGGAGTTAATTAACAATCCCACTTTTGAGCCTTCTGGAACAAATTTTTCCATACCACCTAAAGCCTCAACAGCTTTAATTGTGTTATTGAAATAATCCTCTCCCTCCAGGACAGCAATGTCAGCAGATTTCTTAAACAATGAGCAAGAAGATAACCCCGGAAGCATGGCAGTTCCTGCAACAGCAGCTCCTATAGTACCTGTTTTTCGAATAAATCTTCTACGTGAAATATTTTTCTTCATGTGGATATGTGTTTTATTGATGTTCAAAAATATTGAATAATCTTGAACAAATTGAATTCCTTCAGGAGATTCTTTTATTTACCAAAAAAGAAACCCTGAGAAAATGGAAATACTAAAAGACTTAAACTTCCCTTTCAAGGTAAACAGAATAATCTTTTAATATGGGTTGGTATTCCTTGTTATTAAATAGCTTGGATGTAATAATAAAATCAGCAGTGGCGCGATTGCAAGCGGTGGGTACGTTATACAATACAGTCATGCGGAGGAGGGCCTTAACATCCACGTCATGAGGCTGGCTGGTCATTGGGTCCCAGAAAAAGATCATATAATCAATTTTACCTTCAGCGATCAGAGCACCCAATTGTTGGTCGCCACCTAATGGCCCCGACTTCAAGCGGGTAACATCGTCCAGAACCTCGCTAATTAATTTTCCGGTGGTACCGGTTGCAAAAATTGCATGTTCGTAAAGTATTTCTTTATTGTGGATGGCCCATTCAACCATATCTTTCTTTCGGCCATCATGAGCCACTAAGGCTAAA
>JAWKKM010000042.1:0-40831 GCA_041393255.1 Bacteroidales bacterium
AACAAGACTGCAATCAATGATTTTAAAGCAGCCACAAATCAGCAATTCGATACCATAGAGAATTCCTATTTCAAAAACTATACTGCTTATAAAATTGCTTCTGTTGAATTGGCGGCAGCCTCGTTTGAGAAGGGAAAATTGTTTGATGAATACATCCGAAAGGTTCCGGTTCAGTACAACAATACAGAATACATGTACTTCGTGAACCAGTATTTTGAACAGTACCTGACTTCCGGCTCACAGTCGATCAGTCGTGCTGACCTGCAGGAAGCCATCAACGGTCAGGGTAGTTATACGGCTTTGCTCGACACCCTGGGGAAAGACACCTTGCTGCGCAACGAGCGCATTCGCGAGATGGTGATGATGAGGGGGTTGAAAGCGTTTTACTACAGCAAGGATTACAATAGTTACAACGTGATTGAAATACTCCGGCAGCTGGCCGCATTGACCCGCTATACCGAAAGCAAGCAGATAGCAGAAAACATAATTAAGTCCATTCTGCATTTAAAAAAAGGCACGGAAGCTCCCAACTTTGCTGCTGTCAATTTGGATAGCGATACGATTCGATTGAATGATTTTAGCGCTAAGCCGGTTTACCTGAGTTTTATGAATACGTGGAGCATTGCATGCCGGGGGGAGTTTGAGATAATGGATAGCCTTTACAGACAATACGGACAGAAGATCCACTTCATTACCATTTCGTTTGACAAAGACCTGGAAACCATACAAAATTTTGTAAAAGGGAAAAACTACAACTGGACCTTTTTATACAACGGCACCCATTACGATTTGATGAAAGCTTACGAAATAAAGACCTTTCCGGTTTTTGCCCTGATCAGCGCCGAAGGCAAAATCCTTCAATACCCTGCATACAAGCCCAGCGAAACGATTGAAGAGGCTTTTGAGAAGTTGGGGAAATAGGAAGGAACTCTCAATAAATTTTGAAGTGCCTTTTTATACATATATCCTACTTTTAACAAGCAGATAAATGCACTTTTTGCGATAAAGATCCGGGATTTATAAAAACAGGCACGCTTATTCTGGTTTGTTCCTGTCAATGAAAAACAGCTATCGAATAATTCAGAATTTCTATTTGCCGGCCTGGCTTTTTGCTTTCATCTCTTTGGTTTTTTCTTCCCAGAAGAAGAAAATTTTACCCGGCAAAATAATGTTGAGTAGCTTTTTTCCCATTAAACCCAAAACTACAGCACAAACCAAACATCCAAGTATAAGAAAGATAATGATCAGTTTGTTGGAGGACGTTAAACCACCAGTGATCAAAAGAAAAGATGCAATACCAGATAGTAAGGTAATGATCCCACTTAAAACAATTTTACGGACCAGCATTGGGGTATTAAAGGTTTTAAAACGGGTGTATCCATCCATCATTCCAGTAATGAAAGCAACAAACATGGTTAAGGGCAAGGTAATGATCATCACTTTGTTTACGATGGTTAATTCTTCGGCATAGAAATTCGGGAAAAGGGCTGTAAACAAAAACAGCAAAGGAATAGCCCCCACAAAGGCTTGTGAAAAGTGAATGGCGATGGGGTGAAAATCGAAATTAAGCAGCCATAATCTCTTTTCCGAGACTCTTTCTCTGTAAGGTTCAAATACTTTTCGGGGCAAACCGCATGCCGGACAAACATCACCCAGTTTATCAGCACGCATTACATATCCGCAAGGACGGCATCTTACTAATTCAGACATAATGTAAATCTCTTAATTCGCTTATTAAGTTTGTGAATGATTTCAACAGGCAGCTTTATCATTCACTAATTGTGCTGCCAAATTAATTCAATTTTTCAGGCTGACCAACCGGGAACAGGAATTTATACTGGTTCTAAGATTTGGAACCTGCCAACTCAAATCACTTCCTATAAACACCGTAAGGAAAATGATGGCCGGGAACCCGATGAATGTATGTCCAGTTCAGCAATCGCTTACTGCAACGAAAAAGGAATTGGGGAGGCTGTCTCAAAAGTCTATTTTTACTCGCCCGGTCATGTTGAGCCTGTCGAAACATGTCTGGTTTTCAGAATTATACACATTTCGATAAGCTCAATATGACCTATGGATTTGACTTTTGAGACAGCCTCTTTGTTTCGTTGGAAGAACGCATCCACCTTCTGCCAACAATCAACTTTATCTATGTATTATTTGCTTGTTTTATTTATAGGGGCTCCTGTTTGTTCCACTTCTTTAGTTGGCATTTGCGATTCTGTAGCTGCCAAAATATTCCCTTTTATTTTCAAAGAAATAGGTGAAACTTTACCATTTGAATAAACCGTAATGGATTTATTGATTGTGCCAACACGCTTGGTATCGTATTTAACTTTAATAACTTCCGATTGACCTGGCAAAACCGGTTGCCTTGGCCAGGTTGGAACTGTACATCCGCATGATGACCTAACGTTAGATAGGATCAAAGGCTCTTTCCCGGTATTGGTAAACCTAAATTCACAATTTCCGTCACCATGCTGCTCAATGGTTCCATAATCATGCACGAGCTTTTCAAATTCGGCGATGGGAGCATTGGGGTTATTGGCCTGGGCCTCTGCCTGTTGCTGATTGGCAATTTCTTGCTGCTTCTTCTGTTGTATAATGCGTTCTTGCTCCTGTGCTTTCTTATCTGCATCTGCTTTTGTTGCTACTTGTGCGCTTATTGTAAACGAAGAGAAAACGATTACTGCAAATGATAAAATAATTCTTTTCATATAATTGTTTTTTAAGATTTAAAATTTGAAAAGCAAAAATATATATAAAATATTGGGATTTTATCCCATTAACATTTTTTTACATTTTCCGGTAATTGTAAATGCGCTTTGATCTGCTTGTTTTTGTGCACTTTAACTAAATATTATTTACAAAAAATGGCATTTTTAGGAATGGCTAAAGACACAATTTCCAGTAATCAAAAATTTTGATCCCCCATAAAATTGACCATTAATTTCATTTTTCCTATTTTTACACAAAAATCAACAATTTATAACTATGCAAAAATCCGTTTTTAAATTCTTAGCATTGTTCATTGCAACAATGGTAGTCTTTTCATGTTCCAATTCGAAAAAGATGAACAAAACCAATGAAACCGAAAATGAGGTAGCTGAAGAACAAGCATCAGCAGGCCCTCCTGCCATTATCTACAAAACCCTCAAAGATTATTATGACAAGGTGCCGGTTTCCCTTTCGGAAGACAAAACAGAGGTTGTCAGCTATCCGGGTATAAAAGACATTTATTACAAAGGCGAATTCGCTTATCCAACCCAATTACATGATGGGTTTTTACTTGATAACAGAGGTATTGACATAAATACTGCTTTCCTGAACCTCACCTATGAAGATTACAGCAAATTAAAGAGTACGCCATCAAAAGAAGAACTTTCGAAATGGTTATGGCACCTGATCCCATAACCGAGATGTACAATTGTGGCAACAAGTTCAAATTCAAAAATATTGAGCAGGAACTAAATGATGCGATTGACAATAATGAATTGGGCAATTATAAAAAGCTTAAATAATTCATTTATAAAAATCTGTTGTCATTATTTAGAAATTTCAAAGCATGCCCATAAAACCTAAAAAGTTCGGGGCCTTTGCAGGTGTATTTACCCCCTCCATTCTGACGATCCTTGGGGTTATTATGTATTTGAGGCTGGGCTGGGTAGTTGGCCAGGCAGGGTTGATCAGTACTTTGATAATTATTTTGTTAGCCCATGTTATCTCCATTTCAACAGGACTTAGCATATCCTCTATAGCTACGGATAAAAAGATCAAAGCCGGGGGCATTTACTACATGCTGTCGAGAAGCCTCGGGCTGCCTATGGGAGGCTCCATTGGAATTGCTTTGTTTACAGGAACGGCACTGAGCATCTCACTCTATTTAATAGGTTTTGCGGAAAGTTTTCTATCCATTGACCCAATCCGTAACTTTTTAGGGCTCTCGCAAGACTTAAACGGGTTTAGGATCATAGGGACTGCTGCAATGATTTTGCTTGTTGCGATTGCATTTATCAGTACTTCTTTGGCTTTAAAAACACAATATTACATACTGGGAGCCATTGGCCTATCGCTAATTTCGATTGGTGCAGGTTTTTTTTTAAATACAGACATAGCTCCATCAGAGGTAATTATGGAACCCTTAAAAGATGGGATACCACTCGTCATTATTTTTGCCGTTTTTTTCCCTGCGGTAACAGGATTTACTGCTGGGGTTGCCATGTCGGGAGATTTAAAAGACCCCAAAAAATCAATCCCGCTGGGAACCTTACTGGCTATTTTGGTAGGATTTATTGTTTATGTAGGGTTAGCCATTGGTTTTGCCTTTTTTGTCAGCAGGGAAATCCTTGTGAATGACACGAACTTTCTACTACAGGTTGCCTGGCAACCGGCACTTGTGATTGCCGGTATCTGGGGAGCAACATTGTCATCAGCAATGGGTGGAATTTTAGGGGGTCCCCGGATTTTACAGGCAATATCCTCCGATAAGATCACACCTAAATTTTTCGCAAAAGGCTATGGGGCAAACAATGAACCCCGTAACGCCCTAATTTTCATATTCCTTATTGCTGAAGCAGGAATTCTGATCGGTGAATTGAATATCATTGCTGGAATTGTCTCCATGTTTTACCTGGCCTCCTATGGCTTTATCAATATCGCCTATTACCTGGAAAGCTGGGCTAGCACTGATTTCAGGCCAACTTTTAAAATTAACCGCTATGTTGGATTGATTGGGTTTATTGCATCTTTCGGTGTTATGTTCCAACTCGATATGCTTTCGATGTTTGCAGCACTTACAATTATGATAGGGCTCTATTTCCTATTAAAGCGCAAGCAACTAAAGCTTGAGTACGGAGATGTATGGCACAGCGTATGGTCATCAATTATGCGTACAGCCCTTGAGAAAATGGACAATACCGATTTGGATGAAAGGAACTGGCAACCCAACATTGTTCTGTTCAGTGGAGGTACTAAAAAGCGGCCACACCTGATCGAACTTGGAAAATCTCTTGTGGGTCGTCATGGTGTCCTCTCCAATTTCGACCTTATCGAAAACAAAAAAGCAAATGTCCTGTTTCCAAAAATAAACAATCCTTGCCAGGTGAGATTTCGGAAAGGGTTTTTTTGCGAGAAGGCAAACAGTGAAGGATGTTTTCGAAGGGATAGAAACCATTGCCCGTACCTATGGTTTCTCAGGAATTGAACCCAATACCGTTATGATGGGTTGGGCACGACAGACCAAAAGGCCCAAGCGCTTTGCAGAACTATTAAATACCCTGGATGATCTCGATCTGAATATCCTATTACTGGATTACCAGAAGGAAACCGGATTTGGCAAATACAACAGCATAGACATTTGGTGGGTGGATGAGAGTAACCATGGGAACCTTGCAGTTACCCTTGCGAAACTGCTCCTTTTATCGAGAGAATGGCAAAACGCTACTGTCAGGATTCTAATCGTAAATTCTCAAAACAAACACAGCGACAATATTATTGGCAAAGCAGAAAGCATTCTTGAAAACATGCGGATTGATGCAAGTGTTAAAGTAATTAACAATCAAATCGAACAAAAACCTTTTTATGACATTGTATATGCCGAATCCGCTAAATCAGACCTTGTATTCCTTGGCATACCTGATATAATTAGCGATGAGGAAGCTTTGTATATTGATAAAACCAATCGCCTGCTAAAGAATATCGGGACTGTGATGTTGATCAAAGCCTCTTCTAATTTTAAAAAGCTTAAACTGGGAATGGGATCCACAAAGCCAAAATATATGCAAAGTAGCCCCGATATAAATCAATCTGAAAAACAGCCGGCATTTGCAGTAAGCTTACCTGAAAAACCTGAAATCGAGAAAGAGCTTAATCTTCTATTGAAAAATATAAACTCTCTCATTGACGAAAATCATAACAACTTCTTTATCCCCATCCTTCAAAATCGGGCAAACAAGGCCCATACTGTAGGAAAAGCCATAAAGAAATCCATTGATATCTTTGAGGCCAAATATCAAAGCCTTGACAAAAACGGTAGGATCATTCTGTTAAATCAGCTAAAATCAGGCTTGCTTCATAAACTTGAAAAAATAATTGGGGAACAAAGAAACCTAATAGACACTGAGAAAAATGATTTTCTAAAAAAAGGTATTGTTCAATTTATCAGGAAGGTTTCTGATGTTACAGGCAATGTGCCTCTAAAAGTAAGGATATTCCTTAACAGCGAAGATTTAAAAAAAGCAGAAAGCGACACTTTCACCGTTAAAAGATTCAAATCAACACGAAGGATTTTTAACAAAAAGAAACTCAAGAAAAATGGCATACCGTATGAAGTTCATTTTAGGAAAGCTGTAAAATCAATTGTACCCATTTCGCTGACCAAAAAGCTCCATGAATTGCTGGAAGAATTTGGCAAATTCAATATCCAGTTTATTTACGAATATGAAAAGCTATTGCATGCAACCACCGATTTATACTCTTTCCTGGAAAAAAATGCGGGTGATGATGAGATCGAAAAAATCTTACTAAAGATCAAAAAAAACGCTTCGTCTCAAATCAATGATTTTAATCATTTGGTAAAAATATCCGGAGGCAAATTGACTGCTGCAATAAAACAGGAAATAAATTCAGATATTGAATCCCTGGGCAACCAACTCTCAAGGGTGAGGGCAAATGCGTATTTATCGCATCCAAATACCAAAACCATTAACGAATTAACCAACAAATTGGTTAAAATCTCCGATCAATGGGCTTTCAATCAATCCATGCTGTTCAATTCGGTTCAAATACTGACCACCAACCTTTTGATTGAGTTCCAACTAAAAAACCAAATTGGAACAGGGATAAATGAAATAAACACATTAATAGACAATGAACTAATAAAAAAATCCACCGCTTTAAACTCTTATTTGAATAAATTTATCCGGGAAATAAAAAGCAACACATCTCCCGAATTTACTCCCCCTGAAGCAGCCACATCCTTCAACGAACATGAAATACATCTTACATTAAGCAAGATAAATGACAAACTATTCAGAAACATAAAATCATTTCTTCATGTCTTGCCCGAATCAATTGAATTGTTTACGAAAGAAACAGCTAACGAAATTACAAATATCCAGTATGAAGAACGCGAAACGGTAAGCATTCCCATATCCCGTCTGGCAGATGAATACCTTCAATCAGTTTTTATTGAACCACTGAATAATCTCCTTCAGGATTTTGAAGCGGATATCACCAATATCCTTCTCAAAATAAAAGATTCTATAAGATTGATCCGTTTAAGTTATCAGATGAACGAAAATCCGGAACCTTCGGAAGAATTCATTTTAGCCGGTGATGTACTAACTTTTGTTACGGGACAAAAACAAAAAATTGCAACCCTCTTCAAATCAGCGGAAAATCAGAAATTGGACATTTTGCAAAAAATAGCAGGAAACCTGGATCAGGCACTATATGAGTTTTCAGTCTATCGCTTATTAAAGCCCCAGGATTTAAAATCCCAAAACCGGAGAAGCAAAGACATCAGAAGAATCTCGGTGCTTAAAACAAAATTTAATTCTTTAAGAAGTTCCTATCAAAAGCAGAAAGCCAATTTATGGCATTCGCAAAGCGAGGCCAAATTGTATGCAAAAAAACTTCAGCAATCAGAAAACAAAAATGTAACTATAATAAACAGGCTTTTGAACTTTAAGGAGATGGTGTCGCCAAATGAGAAAGTATTAAAGGAGCTTCCATTCTATTATCAGCAACTCTTTCTCAGCAAGTACAACTTCCAAAGTGAGTTTTGGCAGGGAAGAAAGAATGCCCTGATGGAAGCTAAAAAAGCATATCAACGTTACAACAATGGATATAAGGGAGCCCTTGTGATCAAGGGCGAAAGGCGGTCAGGAAAATCATTCTTTGCAAATTATTTGGTTTCAGAAGTTTTCTCAGCGAAAAACAAATACATTGTATATCCACCACTTGCAGGTTCAATTGACCCAAAGGTATTTCTTAAAACCATAAATGAAACCTTGAAAATTGAAGGGTCATTTGACACTGTTTTTTCAAATTTACCAGGTAATTCACTAATTATTTTTGATGATCTGGAACTCTGGTGGGAAAAATCAGAGAACGGAATGGTGGTCATTGATTTGTTGTCGGAAATAATTAAACACCATTGTCAAAAACACATATTCATTTTGGTTGCTACACAGGAAAGTTATAAGGTAATGAACGAATTGGCTCAACTCGACAGTTTGTCGCTCAATACCATTCAACTTGAACCCTTCAACTCGAAAGAAATTCAGGAGATGATCCTTTTCCGGCACCGGACAAGTGACCTGAATTTAAAAATGGATAAAAGCACAAACAGAGGGTATACCCTTTCGAAACAAGCCCGGTTTTTCTTAAAAATATTCCAGTCATCCGGAGGGAATGTCGGGGCAGCCTTATTAAGCTGGATTGCAAGTATTTCTGAATTCAGGGATGGAACGATCTATTTAGAACCCCCACAAAATACTTCCTTTTCCGTTTTTGATGATTTGAATCCCGAAATCAAGTTATATCTTACCTTGTTGATTTTACACAAACGATTAACTATTGAGAAACTCAAGCACATTACCCTGGATAGTGAAACTGATATTAAAGAAAATATTCAGTTTTTGAAAAGATCGGGAGTTGTAATTGAATTGGCAGGCAACATATTTGAAATTGACAGGTTTATGGTACATCCGATAAAAAAGTACTTATTTAGCCAATCAAAAGAAAGCATCTCCAATTAAAATGAAAATATTATGATAAAAGCCTATGGATAGCATTGGATCGAAATGGCAAGTATTGTTTTTTAGCTTCATTCTTTGGGGATTACTTATCTATTTGGTTTTCCGCTTATTTAATTATGGCCTAAATACTTATTTGCAAAAAAAGAAATATTTCCAATCCTTAAGCAAAAGCACACCAATTATCGAAATCATTGCCTGGCTTTTATATTTTGGCTGGTGGTTACAAAAGTTTTATGAGGCAAAAACATTTTTTGTCCTGATCGTTATTGGCATACTGGCATTGCTGTTGTTCTGGCTTTCCAAATACTGGTTGAAGGACTTAATTGCCGGCATCGTATTCAAATCAACGAAACAGCTGAAAGAAGGTGACACTTTGCAAGTAGAGGAGCTTAATGGAGTGATTAAAAAATTTCTCAAAACGACAATTGTTATTGAATCCAAAGGAGGCCAGACTATAATTTTACCCTATAGTAATATTATTGGCAAGACCAATATCAAAAGTGAAGATACTGAAAAAAGCTACGGGTTTAGCTTTGAATTGAAATTAGCAGGCCAAGGAGGCATTGAAATCGATCCTGAAGAAATCAGGGCTTTTATCATTTCGTTGCCCTGGAATTCAACGCTCAAACCGCCCATCGTAAACCTGGTAATAGAAACAATGGACGATCGTATCTTTGATGTAACGGTTTTCCCGATTGACAAATCTTATTACAGTAAAATTGAGCGGCATGTTAAAAGCAAGTTTACTTAAAATCAACTCTATCACTTATTAATACTGAAAGCCTCCCTTTCGGACCTTAAAATATCGGATCAAAAAAAAAGGTTATTTTTGCAAAAAAAAACAGACTGGTTCTTTATTAAATCTACTACATTGGAAATTAATTTCAACGAGCTTGATGGCAAACGGTTTTATTACAGCTTCATAGCGGGAGCTCAAAAAATATTCGACCATTACCAGGGAATTAACAAGATCAATGTATTCCCTGTTGCCGATGGGGATACCGGAACAAATCTTGCATCAACACTAAGGTCAATTATTGACACAGCCATTCCCACCAACAATATTAAAGTTACAGCCGAAGCATTGGCTGATGCTGCATTAGTGGGAGCAAGAGGCAATTCAGGGATCATTTTTGCGCAGTTTTTATATGGTTTCAGCAATGAAATTAAAAATGAGAAAAACCTTACCGTTGATGATTTTTCCTTTCTCGTCGGCAAAGCCGTAACCTATGCCTATGAAGCCATCGCCAATCCTGTTGAAGGAACTATGATCTCAGTAATGCGCGACTGGGCGGAATCCATAAATGTACTTAAAGACAAAGTCAAGAATTTCAACCTGCTGATCATACAATCGCATGAAAAGGCCATGGAAGCCTTATTGGATACTCCTAAAAAACTTGAGGTACTTGCCCGCAATCATGTAGTAGATGCAGGGGCTAAAGGCTTTGTTGTTTTCCTCGAAGGGATGATTGATTTTTTTAAACATGGTGAGCTTAAAAAACTGGCCTCAGCACGAAATGTCTTGAAAGTTAAAGATTTTGAACAGGCTATTCATGAGGAATCAGAAATAACTTACCGCTACTGTACAGAAGCCCTCATTACTTTTGATAAGGATAATCCTGATAATAAAAACACGCTGAAAAGTGCCATTCATAATTTTGGTGATTCTTTGGTAATAGCCGGTTCACCAAAAAAATTACGGCTGCACATCCATACCGATGTTCCTGCCGATCTGTTTTATTCGATCAAAGATATTGGAAATATTTCTTATAAAAAGGTGGATGATATGGTTATGCAAAGCGATATTGTCAACCACCGAAAATGGAAAACAGCTCTGATAACAGATTCCACCTGTGACCTTCCGCAGGAAATTATTGAGAAATACCAAATCCATGTTGTACCACTGACAGTCCATTTTGAAAAAGATTTTTACCTGGATTCGGTTACCATTACACCCGAAAAGTTTTATTCGTTACTCGAACAATCGGATTCAATTCCGACAACTGCACAGCCTACCTATAAAGACTTCACCAATAAGTATAATTATCTCGCCAGTCATTACGACTCTATTATTGGAATTCATTTGAGCGACAAGATGAGCGGTACTTTCTCGAATAGCAGAAAAGCAGCCCACGCAATTAAGGAAAGGCAGGAAAGAGATATAGCCGTTTTCAGCTCCAATACGACAACGGTTGCACAGGGACTTCTCATCCTTCGCGCTGCCGAAGCAATTGAGAGTGGTGCAAGCTTTGAAGATCTATCAAAAAACATTGATAATTGGAAGGCTAAAACCAAACTTATGGTAAGTGCCCCCAGTTTAAAATACCTTGTAAAGGGGGGAAGAGTCAGCACAGTGAAAGGGTTTTTAGGCAAGTTATTAAGAATACAACCCATCATTACAATAACTTCTGAAGGCAAGGCTGAACTTTTTGGCAAGTCCAACTCCGACAAGCAAAGCATGAAAATGGTTTTGGATGAAATTGTAAAAACCATGAATGGCAAAAAAATATGGGGTTACGCCATCGCCCATGCAAGCAATCAAAAAGCTGCCAATTTTTATACAAGAGAGATGGAAGCCATTACCGGGATGAAGCCCAAATTCACCTCCTCTGCTTCACCTGTAATTGGCACTCATGTTGGGCCGGGTGTAGCTGGCATTGCGGTGTTGATGGATTAAAAACCATACAGCAATCCATAGTTAGTTTTTTCAAAACATTTTATAATTGTTTATTGCCATACATGTATGCTTTTGTTACTTTAGCTGCCAATAAAATAACACATAAAAAGAGATTTCTCAATGATTAACAAGCAACTCGTAGAACCGAAAAGCATTGTAGTTGTAGGAGGTTCAAACGATATTACCAAGCCGGGTGGCAAGGTACTCAAAAACCTTATTGACGGAAATTATAAGGGGCACCTGTATGTAACTAATCTGAAAGAAGATAAAGTACAAGGAATAAAGAGTTACCAGGATGTTACCGAACTTCCTGATACGGAAATGGCCATCATCGCAATTGCTGCCAAATTTACTTTTGATGTTGTAAAGATCCTGAGCGAACAAAAGAATACCAAAGCTTTTATTATCCTCTCAGCGGGATTCAGCGAGTTGAGTGAAGAAGGCCGGAAAATTGAACATCAGATCGTAGAACAGGTGAACAAACACAATGCGGCTCTTATTGGCCCCAATTGTATTGGAATGTTAACGCCTGCTTTCCATGGTGTTTTCACCCAGCCGATTCCAAAACTCGACATTAATGGCTGTGATCTTTTATCGGGCTCAGGCGCAACCGCTTGTTATTTTATGGAATCGGGTATTCATAAGGATTGTCATTTTCAAAAATTATTTCAATGGGCAATTCGGCCCAAATGGGAATTGAAGAGATGATCAAATACATGGATGAAACTTCCCTCCTGAACCAACTTCCAGGGTAAAGCTACTCTATTTTGAAAACATAAGCAACCCAAAGTTGTTATTAAAACATGCCAGTTCTCTCATCCGTAAGGGTTGTAAAATTGCTGCTATCAAAGCAGGGAGCTCTGAAGCAGGTATCCGAGCCGCTTCCTCCCATACCGGGGCACTTGCCACACCTGATGTAGCTGTTGATGCATTGTTCCGAAAAGCTGGAATCATCCGATGTTATATTAGAGAGGAATTGGTTGCGGTAGCTTCTGTTTTTCTTCATCCTCCACTTAAGGGGAAAAATATTGCTATTATAACACATGCCGGAGGGCCAGCTGTAATGCTTACTGATGCCTTATCAAACGGAGGAATGAACGTTCCGCAGATCACAGGTAAATATGCTGATGAACTTAAAACAAAACTATTCCCGGGATCTTCCGTGGCTAACCCCATTGATTTCCTGGCGACAGGCACTGCTGAACAATTAGGAATCATCATTGATTATGTGAATGAAAAATTCGATCATATTGATGCCATGGTGGTAATTTTTGGAACACCGGGCCTCACTCCGATTCATGATGTTTACAACTTGCTGGACGAGAAAATGAAAACCTCGCCCAAACCCATTTTCCCCGTACTGCCTTCAATCATTACTGCCAAAGAAGAAGTTGCCGAATTTTTAGAAAAAGGAAGGATTAACTTCCCGGATGAAGTATTGTTGGGTACTGCCATGGCCAAGGTCTATCATACACCCGAACCACAACCTGAAATAATCGAAACGCCGGAAGTTGATATTCCAAAAATCAGAGAGATCATTGATCATGCAAATGATGGGTACATTTCTCCATCTGAAATCCAGGGATTGCTGGATGCGGCTAAAATACCGAGAGCCTATGAGGCCGTTGCCTCAAACCTTCCCGACGCCATTGATAGTGCCAAAACAGCAGGTTTTCCAATTGTGATGAAAGTGGTCGGGCCACTTCACAAATCGGATGTTGGTGGCGTAGCTTTAAACATTGAAGATGTAATTCAGTTAAAAGTCGAGTTTGAAAGGATAATTAAAATCCCTGAAACTACCGGCATACTCATTCAACCTATGTTATCAGGCACCGAACTTTTCGTTGGAGTAAAACGGGAAGATAAATTCGGGCACCTTATTTTTTGTGGTATGGGTGGTATATTCATCGAAGTCCTTAAAGATGTACAGTCTGCACTTGCTCCGGTAAGCAAAGATGAAGCCCTGGATATGATCTCCAGGTTAAAAACAAAAAAAATCCTTGAAGGTGTCAGGGGTCAAAAAGGGATCAATATTGACAAGTATGTAGAAATCATAACCAGGGTTTCGGCACTGGTGTCAGTTGCTCCTGAAATTGTTGAAATGGACCTGAACCCCTTGCTTGGAAGTGAGGATAAAATTGTAGCAGTAGATGCAAGAATTAATATTCTTAAAAATAATTAAACTGAAACCTTTACTTTTGTATCAGAGTCTAAGTAAATAGTTAATTCAATCATTATGGCAAACATTGCATTTGGAAGTAAATATTTCATCTTTTCAAAATTCAGTTCAATCCCTAAAACCAGCAAAATAGAGCAGGATAGGGTCAATCTTAAAAAAGAATTTGATGAGCTTAATGCCTTCGAAGCATCTGAAGAATTGGCGAATCATTTGGAAGTGGGAAAATACCTTGAATCAAAAGCATACAATGAATTAATGGCTTCCATTCAATCGGGAAAAGCGAAAGAACAAGATAAAATCAAACGATACGAATCGCAGAAAAAAGCAAAACAATTCAAGGATTATTTCAAATTCAAGAATTCTGAAGCGTTAAAAAACCATCTTTCATTCGAGAATTCAAAGGAGCTTAGTGATTATATAATTCTTGAGAAACTGGTCACGTCCAAAGAATTTGAAACACAAAAGAAAGCGGCTTCAGATCAGAAGAATACGGAGGATAAAAAGGTCAATGAATTAAAGTCTTTAAAAAAATCAAAAGCAGTAAAGGATTATTTCAAATTCAGGGATTCAGCGAAACTTAAAGAATTTAATACAATAGCAAACTCCGCTGAGCTTAAACAATACCTGGAGCAGGAAAAAAGCAAAGGTAACACTGATAGCAAGCAATCAGGGAATATCAAATTTTATTTTAAGTTTAAGGATTCTCCAAAATATAAAAGCTTTTTGGCATTTGAAAAATCAAATGAACTTAAGAAACTCAATGATCTGGAAGAGTATGTAGATTCAGCGGACCACAAGAATAAGCTTTCAAAAGCCGAAAGCTCGCTGGCTGAATTGAATGGAAAAGAAAAAGATTTTCAGCAAAAGAAAAAATCAAGTGAAATCAAGAGGTATTACAAATTTAAAAACTCACAAAAATTCAAGACATTTCTGGCATTTGAAAAGTCAAAAGAATTAACTGATTATATTGAGCTTGAGAAATACCTTGCATCTCCTGAGCATAGGGAAATTTTAAAATCCATTGAAGACAAGGAAAAGGCCGAAGCGGAAAAGAAAAAGAAATATGAGGATTTCAAAAACTCCAAAAAATACAAATGGTATATTTCCATCAAGGATTCCGAAAAATTCAATAACCTAAAAAAGTGGGAGTTGGTTTTTGAAGATGATTTCGCAGGTGCAAAGCTTGACAAAGAGAAGTGGATGACGCGCTATTTCTGGGGCGACAAATTGCTGAATGATGCCTATGCAATGGAATCAGATAAGGCCTTTCCTACTGATGGGAAAAACATTGAATTAGGAAATAGTGTCTTGAAGATTGTTACACGTAGTGAAAAAACCGAGGGCAAAGCCTGGAAACAACCCTTTGGCTTTATTCCCCAGCAATTTGATTTTACCACTGGCTTGATAAGCACAGCCAGATTGCACAGGCAAAAATATGGCAAGTTCGAGGCAAAAATCAAGGTCAATTATGCGAAACCTGTAAATTACAATTTCTGGATGGCCTCTGAGAAAAACCTGCCTCATGTTGACATTCTGAGGATTGAAAAGAAAAAGACTCATGTGGATATGGCTTCCCATTCGGGAAATATTTCCGACAAAAAGCTTGATTCTAAAAAAGCTGAATTTACCGGTCTTGATGTTGCCCAGGATTTTTTCATCTATACTTTTGAGTGGACAAAGGACAAACTCACCTGGAAAATCAACGATGTAGTTGTGAATGAGCAAACCCAAAACATTCCGAAAGAAGAGATGTACCTTGTTTTCAGTTCTTCGATTACAGGAAAAGCAGAAAGCACGGGTTTACCTGCTTCCATGGAAGTTGATTGGGTAAAGTGTTATCAGGAGGTATAGGAGTTCGGGGTTCCAGGTTTGAGGTGTGGATTTCAAGGTTCTTCCTCAGGGTTTCTTGGTAATTTATAGGGATGATATTTTCGGAGGAATTTAAAGGTACGAATTCAATGGGGAGAACTATAAATATTTCAAACCATTATAATGACCATACTGTCCTTACAATTTACCCACCCCCACAGACCTCAATGAGGGCAGGTAAAAAAGTAATTTCATTATTAGTTCTGAATAGTAATCTTTTCAAGAATACTGACTTTTCGCCCAATCCTCTCAAAAAATAAACGCCATTGGAAAAATTTGAAACATCAAATTTAATATCATTTAATCTTTGATGATAAACCACTTTCTCCGTCATTGGAATAACCACTCCCTGCATATTGATAAGCTCAAAACTTAGCTTTTCATTTTCGGCAAGAGTTAAATTCAAGATTTACATAACCTTTGGCAGGATTCGGATAGGTTTTGATTGCTGTGGCAATTGATGCTTCAGAAACGGAAGACGGACCTTCAAAATAGAGGTTATCAATCAAATAACTTGTCCCTTCATTACTTTCAAATAACTGGCCAACATTGATTGATATAAATGCCTCATCGGCATTCTCTCCACCAGTGTAATAAATGGAACCATAAAAAGAGTCCAGTTCGTCACCGATTGGATCGTAAAATAGGTTCCGAAACCGATTGGATTTCCATCCTTAAACATCCCAACCACGATTGTAAGTGAATCACTGCCATAAGCAGAGCCTTTGAAATAGCCTTTTAGCATACCTGGCCTTCCGTCAACCGGGAAATTGCCATCAATAAATAAACCGGCCCTGACAAAATTCATAAAAACCGGATGATAGAGTACTTTCAGTTCAACAGAAGAATTGCCATCCTGGGCATCATCTGACTGCAAAACATTCTGGAAATCCTCGGAATTAAATAACCCGAACCAACCTTCCGGATTATATCCATCCCATGTTTCGAAACTGTGGTTTGGAATGGTAAATTGCGAGAAAACAGTTTGGCCTCAAAAAGCAAGAGGCAGGTGGAAAGAATAAACATTTTTCATAGGTTAATAAATTAATTGATTGAAGTTTTACTCAAAATTACAACATAAATACAAAAAAACAATAGTTGAGTTGACATATTAAATGAACACATCAGTATTCAAGATGAATCCTTCTGTTTATTGATTGAAATTAACATCAGCACTACTTAAATTCAATATAAATTAGCAAATTTATTGACGTTTTTATTTTTTCAGTTCCCTAATTTATTTGAGTTTGAGCAAGGAAATTATTTTTAAATAAGAAATCGAATTTCTCAGAATACTTCATTCATTAATCATTACACAATCATAGAAAAACAAGTTAAATTTCTATATTTATGATGCTACAAAAAAATATTCCCATCCTCGAAGAGGGCGAAGCCTCCCTCATCAGCCTATTGTTAAGGAAGGATTTCGCGAACACAACAGGAAGAAATCAAAGGCATTGATTGATAAAACAATGACTGAAAAAGAGCCATTGAAAAATTTGTAAAGAGTGGCGACTATATTGGATTTGAGCTTTATGGAACAGTCCGTTGCCCCATGAGCCTGACCCGCGAACTCGTCCGTTCAGGGAAAAAAGACTTCCGGATTGTAGGGCAAGGTGTCCACGAACTCGATATGTTATTTGGTGCCAATATGGTAAAAGATAGACTTTACCTATATCAGCCTTGAAGTTTACGGCATTTCGGGGAATATGAGGCGCGCTGTGGAATCAGACTCGGTAACTAAAATTGTGGAATGGTCAAATGCTGCTTTAACCTGGAGGTTTAAAGCCACCAGCATGGGAATTCCTTTTATTCCTACCCGGAGTATGCTTGGAACTGACACTTTAAAAAAATCTTCTGCAAAAGTGGTTGAATGCCCTTTTTCAGGCCTAAAAGTTGCCTTGCTTCCTGCTTTGATCGTTGATACAGGATTTATACATGTTCACCGTGCCGACATCCATGGCAACTGTCAGATAGATGGTATCAGCGGATTTGCATTTGAAATGTCAAGGGCGTGCAAAAACCTTATCGTCAGCGCAGAAGAAATAGTTGACACCAAAGAGATCGAGGGAACATCCCGACCGGACAATCATACCCTATTATCTTGTGGATGCTGTGGTTCATGCTCCTTATGCCTCCTGGCCCGGTGAAATGAGCGGTGTACATAAGAAAGGGATGGGGCACATTACAAAATGTATGTTGAAAAACAAAAAACAAAAGAGGGCATGGATGAATACATGAAGGAGTGGATTTATGATTTACCCGATCATAAAACCCTGATTGAAAAAGTAGGAGAGAAACGTTTAAATGAATTAACACTTTAGGAGGAACAGCTATGACACAAGATTATTCACCTTCAGAATTATTGATTTGCCGGCTTCAAGAGTCATGGAAGATGGCACAACTGCTTTATCGGAACCGGTATTCCCATGCTTGCCCGCGAGCCTTGCACAAACCATGCAGGCTCCCAACCTTGTTCCGGTGTTTGAATTCGGTGGAACAGGCGCTGTTTTGGAAAAACTTCCATTGGCCGTTGGCGACATGCGAACCTATAATAAAGGAATTGCTGCCTCAGGAATATGTGATATCATGGAAACATCACAACGTGGATTTATTGAATACGGATTATAGAGGTGCGCAAATTGATAAATATGGTAATTTAAACTCTACTGTTATTGGTGATCATGCAAATCCGAAAGTGCGCTTACCCGGAAGCGGCGGAGAAATGATGTAGGTTCTGCTTGCTGGCGTACCATTGCCATTATGATTCACGACAAAAGAAGATTTATTGAAAAATTGAATTTGTTACGACTCCCGGCTTTTTGAATGGCCCTGGTGCCCGTGAAGCCGAGATCAAGAAAAGGAACCGGGCCTTACAGGGTTGTAACCAATCTCTGTGTGTTGGGTTATGATGACGAAACGAAAGAGATGAAGAACTTCTAAAGTTTAAATCCTGGAGTTACTGTAGAGCAAGTCATTGAAAATACAGGTTTCAAACTGCATTTGGCTGATACCATTACCCATAATGATCCGCCGACAGCGGAGGAATTAAAAAAGCTGAGAGAGGATATTGATCCGAATGGATTGTACAGGAAATAGTTAAAAGCCGAATATTTAAATCCCAAAATCTAAACAAATACAAGTTTTCATTTTTCAAATGCTCAAACAGATTTCTAATTTTTTGAGATGTTGAGTTTCTAATTCGGAATTTACTAAGGATTTAAAAGTTGGGATTTAGTATTTAAAATATTGATATGATAGTAAAAACAATCGTCATTTCACTTTATGCCTTAATGATCATCATTATTGGCATCATAGGTATGCGCAAGACAAAATCGTTTTCTGATTTCTTTTTGGGAGGAGGAAACGTCGGCCCCTGGATGAGTGCATTTTCTTATGGAACAGCTTATTTCTCTGCAGTTCTTTTTATTGGGTTCGCGGGTAAAATAGGTTGGGGTTTTGGTTACTCCGGTTTATGGATTGCCGTTTTCAATGCACTACTGGGTGTAATGGTTGTTTGGGGTGTTTTGGGATGGCGGATCAAAAAAATGTCGACTGAATATGGTGTGGCTACCCTAAGTGAGTTTCTTGAAAAAAGGTATCATTCCAGATACTTCAAACTGTTTGCTGCTATTGTGATCTTTGTTTTTATGATCCCATATTCTTCTGCTGTTTTTATGGGGTTATCCTATCTTTTCACCTCAAATTTCAATCTGGATTATAATACCATTCTGATTGGTATCGGAGCATTTTGTGCATTATACATTGTGCTTGGTGGTTATAAATCAATGGCAATAATCGACATGATCTTTGGGATTATTATGACCGTGGGTGTGATCGTCCTTTTTATTTTTACCGTTGACAAGGGAGAAGGAATACCCACTATTACAAATACCCTGTCTGCCATAAATGATAAGTTAGTCGGACCTATTGGCCCCCCGGGATGGTGGCCGCTGTTTTCGCTTGTTTTCCTGACCAGTGTGGCTCCTTTTGCCATGCCCCAGCTAATCCAGAAGTTCTATGCCATTAAAGACCGGAAATCAGTAAAAGTCGGCACCTGGGCGTCCACATTCTTTGCTTTGTTGATCGGTGGAGTGGCCTATTTCATCGGGTCAACAACAAGAATATTTTTATCTCCGGAGAAAACTCCAAATGCCTTTCATGAGGATGGCTCTCCCTTCTTCGACCGATTAATGCCTGAGCTATTGACCAATGTAGTACCTGAGTCGTTGAATGTCATCATCCTTCTATTGATCCTTTCAGCATCAATGTCAACATTGGCTGCATTGGTTTTAATTTCCAGTTCGTCGGTAGCAAAAGATTTTTATGCAGGTTACATCAACAAAACGGTAAGCGACAAAAGCCTTACCCTGATGATGCGCATAACGAGTGGATTGTTTGTGGTTATTGCTGTAGCCCTCGCTATGGCAGAAATTGATGTCATTGTAGAGATATTAGGAATTTCATGGGGAGCGCTTGGTGCGGCTTTTCTCGGACCTTTTATCTGGGGATTATTTTGGAATAAAGCCACAAGGCTTGGTGCATGGTTATCCTCAATCCTGGGATTGGGAACCTGTCTGGGACTGTATTTCTATGGAATGCCATCGCCACAGGCTGGTACTATTGGGATGATGGTTTCGCTGGTGGTGAATCCGATCGTAAGTGTTGTTTTTGCTAAGGCCAAATAATTTAATTAATCACAATCCTGTTCACTCTTTTTCCTTCAGCAAAGCCGTCCCGGAAAATTTCATATAAACCTGCGATTCGGTTTTTACAATGCATTTTACAGAGAGATCATTTCCTTGTTGGAACTCAAAATCAATTTCAAATATTACCTCAACAGTTTCGATCGGGTTAATCACATTCAGAAACTTTATGGTTTTTGAATGATTCAAAAAAACCATCTTACCCAAAGCATTTTCCAATAAATCCTTTAAAACCTGAATCTGGACAACTCCGGGTACAATTGGGTTTCCTGGAAAATGGCCTCCAAAAACTGCATGATCCTTATTAAATGCTATTATTGTATGGATAGCTTGCTCTTTTATATCAATTGATTTGATCTCGTAAATTGACCTTAATTCCATTCCGGATAGTTTATTTGTTTTAAACTGATTTTTAGTTTTAGCATCTTGTGGGTAAACAGGATTTCATTAGGCCCACCATTTTCAAATTTATTCAATTCTACAGTTGTCCTTCCAAAAGCACAACCCTGCTCTTTTATTTTCCCGGGCTCATTATTTGCTGAAGAGAAATAAAAATCTTTTTTCCCATCTTTCTTTACCCTTAAAACATAGCTTCCCGCATCTCCATCTTTTACAAAGATCCTGGAAATTTCACTTGCACCATCGCTGATAAAAAGCAGGTTAAAATCTGAGGATAGTTTTTTCATTACTGCTTTTCTGTTCAGAAAAGCAGTCATATAATGAACCTTTGCTGCTCCATTTTTCAAAAACTCCATCTCGAATAAGCGCATTCCTGTTTCAGAAATAAAAGCCAATCTGAAGGATCTGTCTTCAGGGATTTGTTTAATAACCGCAAGGCTGGAAAATGAATTCTTTCCAAAGGTGATTTCAGCCGTGTACAATGACTTTTCAAAACCTGGGCTAAAAACAGGAGTGACTTGAAAATTTCCTGCACCGGTTTTTCGGTATCCCTGCCTTCGCAAACTACTGCATGACTCAAAAAGCAGAACAATGCTAACGAATATCAAAACGCCCGTCAGGAATTTCTTCATTGATCTTTTTATTTACAAATTTAATCAGGGTATAATCATCCGACAATTCAATCACCTTAAAATCGGTAACTGTATAGTCTTCCTTACCAATATTTAATTCAATGGTTTTTATATATTTTTTCAGTTCCTCCTGTTTTGGCCAAAGTTGGACAAAAAACGATTCACTATTTTCATAAAAAGAAGTTTTCATATCAGGTATGTTTAGTATTTCGCCCTGAATGGAATTAATGATCAAATCATTAATCTCGTTGAACATACTGCTTGATTCCAGGTCAATTTTGGTTTCCTTATCATCATTCTTGATCAAAAGCTTCCCACCGTTCATAATTAACAAATAGTTAAACGGGCTCACATATTCAAGCCGAAGCTTATCCGGTTGTTCATACAGAAGGAATCCCTTCGAAATGATCTTTTCAAAAAGGAAGGAAAGGTTCTTTTCCTGAACAAATTCGGTATTGATGGATTTGGTTTGCGAAGCCACCTCATTTACCTTTTGCAAAATATAAGCGGTATCGGATACCTTAGTATATCCAGCAGGTTGAGTATGGGCCATTAAACTCATAAAAACTGAAAGTATTAAAACTATAAGATTTCTTTGCATTTTCACATTAACATAAAAGTAATTAATCAGTGTCGATAATTAAATTTGGTTCAAACTTTTCTCTGTGAAACTCAGTGTCTTCTTAGTGAATCTTTGTGTAAAAGCTATTGCACAAAGTTTCTCAAAGCAGCACAAAGTGACGCAAAGGAAGGATAAGTTTTAATACCAAAACAATCATGAATAATTTGTAAATTAAATTTTTTATTCTTTAAAACCACTTTATATGGCCAAAATTTTAACAGCAAAAATAACGCTTAAAACTGAATACGGATTGTTGCATTGGGATAAAAGCCCATTCTGAAACTTTGGTAAATAGCGCCGCTTGTCACATCAATCCTGTATAAGTAAACATAAGTGTAGTTAGCACGGTATTGCAGATCAAAAACAAATTCTGAGCTAAACTTCTTCTCATTCCTTCTGATCCCGAATCTAAAACTTCCTCTTACATAATCATCATAGCGTTCTTCGTAAGCCCTATCCCAGTCATAAACCACCTCGCCTTGCTTTAGGGTTTCTTCCTGGTCGTAGGGCACATACGGCCTACCTCCAGCCCATGTAAACCTTAATCCAAAGAGCAAAGCCCTTTGCTTTAGTTTCCCAATCGACAATTCATATCCACCAACAGCATTAAAAACATAATTGCCATTAAAAGATGTGCTGCGCTCTACTTTGTCAAATCCTTTGTATTGGGATTCGAACAAAGAAGCTGTCACCAAAAAAAAGTAGTTCTTGTGAAAGAATTTTTCAAGTGTGAGTTCCAAACCATAATTGGAACCCGTTCCTTCATTCACCAGACTATCCTGTCTTTCGATAAAAAACTCCGTTCCTTCATTCAAAATAGAGTATTGAGGAATTTCAGTGCTAACCGGGATATCGTATAAGCTCTGGTAATAAGTTTCCGCTTTTATACGCAAATACTCTGTGATCAAATAATTATACCCCAAAACCAACTGGCGGTTTTTTGATAACCCCATTTGTTTATTAGTAAGCAAATAATTGCCATCAGGTAAAGGGGTTTGAACATAATACATCATCCTGGGCTGTGTTTGGCTTTGCAATCCAAATCCCAGGTTAAGGGATTGCTGTGAGGCAAGTTTCCATTCCAGGCCAAACCTTGGATCAACAGAGTAAGTATTATTTAACTGAAAAAGCAAATAATTCCCACCAACATAAGAGATCCACTTGTCATTGAATTTATGCTGCCATTGTGCAAATGCACGGATCAAGTTGAAAGAGCTTCCTCCATCTGTAAAATGCCTGTAAGCCGTTTTATAATATTGGCTATCGGCATAATTAACCTGGTAATGATCGAAACTGAATCCAAGGTCAACGGTATTCTTAGGGCTAAACTTTTTAGAATAAACCGTTGAAATACTGTATTTATTCTCACTGGAATTCTCCCCAGCCCAATTGTAATGTTCAGGTGACTGCACACTGAAAGTATCCACCCTATTGGTCACCTCTGCTGCATTTACTGAAAGTATTGTCTTTATGGATGCAGTTGAATTGAAAAAATACAAATGAGACAACCCGGCTACACCAATCCTCGACCCTGTATTTATATCTTCACCATGGGTTGGAAATGCCCAATCCTCTGATCTTTATCGGAATCCTTGATCTGAATTGAACTGGCTCCCCCGATCCCTATCAAATTAAAAGTACCGGCTTTCCTGGTAGGAAAAGAAAGTTTAAAAGACAAATCCTGATAGGCAGCAACCTCAGGCAGATTAATACCCAATTTGTATAAAACATGAACAAACGAGTATCGGTATGCTGCCAAATAAGACGGCTGGGATTTTTTGGAAAAGGGGCCTTCCAAACCAAACTCCAATCCATTCCATCCAAGCTGAGCCCAATATTCCCGCTTTAAATTATTGCCGTTTCGCATCTTCAAATCGAAAACACCTGACAATGCATTTCCGAATTCCGCAGGGACGGCTCCTGTCAGAAAATCAGAGTTTGATAACAGATTCGTATTTAACAGTGTGACCGGCCCCCCTGTGGTTCCCTGGGCGCTATAATGATTGGGATTTGAAACTTCTATCCCGTCAATTCTATACTGCAGTCCCATGGGAGAATTTCCACGGATAATAATATCATTCCGGTTGTCGCGCGACGAAACAACCCCGGCATAATTGGCAGCCATCCTGGCCGGATCACCATAACTGCCTGCATATTTATTGGTTTCCTCAACGGTAAAAGACCGTGCACTCACCAGCGCCATGGAATTCAAGGGCTGGTCTTTTTGATAATCCGCAACAATTTCCACCCCATCAACAGCAGTGATACTTTCTGCCAATTCAACTTTCAATACGACCTCTTTCCCCGAAGTGACCATAATATTATCAAGGATGAGTGTTTGATAACCAATAAAACTGATCTTGAAACGCTGTCGTCCAACCGGCACACCGGAAATTGAAAACCGGCCATTTTCATCGGCTGCCGTGCCCAAAGGTGGTTCGGAATTTACAAGCAAAATATTGGCACCCGGAAGTGGTGATCCCAAAATATTATCAACGATTTCCCCCCTGACAATTTGAGTGAGCCTTTCCTGCCCTGTAAGCCGAAAACTCAACAGGATCAAAAACAGCAATACATACACTATTTTATTGCCGGGCTCTGACATGGTCTATTTAAGAAGTCTGTCAACTTCCTCTCTAAGTATTCGATTCCAGACCGGCTCTATTAGTTGTCCATTCTCAATGCAAAATTCAACACGATCAAATGTTTCCTTATAAAAATCCAGTTTTGATTTCCGGTCAGGTATATGTACTATGAAAACTAATTTTTCAAGTTCGATATTTTTCAGATCACAAATATAATTCGCCAATTGAGCAGTCCAACGGGTAACCGATGTGCCAGGATTTGTTTCATACAATTCCGTGGTGATCACAATAACCTGTTCCTCCTTTTTTATCACTTTCAATCCACAATGGGAAGGGACATCCCATTGCCCTTTAAACTCAAAGACCTCCTCCATATAATCCGAAGAAATTCCCATCACTGATGCCTATTACCTTTCAATTGTTTTACCAAAACTTTTCTCCATCAAATCCATACGAGGTGAACGGTAGGTACCCAATTCCATTTCTTTCTCAACCACCTTCATCATCAGCTTGAACATTTTCTGTTCCTGGCTTTCATTTTTATAAAAAGCATCCCATGCATATAAATACAACTCCTGTAAACGTTCCGGGCTCATGTGCCTGGGCTGAAAAACAACTTTTCCTGCATTGTAATTATTCCAGTTATGATCAAAAATACGCCCCTCGCGAAGCATGTCATCATACGCCTTGGTATGTGGAAATGGGGTTAAAACCGTGAACTCTGCCAAATCCAGATCAATCTCTTGCAGGAAATCGATCAACCGTAAAATATCATCTTCGGTTTGGTTATCCATTCCCAACAATATGGTTCCTTCGACCCCTATTCCATGATCATGATATTTCTTAATCCGTTCGCGAATATAGTCCGAAGTGTCAAAAACGGCCTGATAAACATACCAGGCACCTGCTTGTGCAGCCAGATCCAGAATTTCAGGATCATCATCAATGGTATGGCTGCACCAATGCTTTTTAAAGGGGATCATGGTTTTGAACAATTCCATCTCCCAATCCTTATCCTGGGCAAGTGTATTATCCACTACAAACAAACGATTATTCTCGATGGTGGCAAGTTCTTCAGCTACTTTGTCAAATGGCCTTGGCCTGAACTTCCGACCTCCTAAATAGGAAACAGCGCATGGGTAACAATTAAATTTACAACCACGCGAAGCATGAAACAGGTCAACCATCTGAACGCCTTTGTGATAATACAACTCACGTTTTAAAATCTCCCTTCGTGCGGGCCCAACCAAATCTGTATCCGGCTGATCAGCCATGTAATTATAAAGAGGTTGGAGTTGATTTTTCTGAAAATCCTCAAAAACCTTCTCCATCCTGCCCTCAGCTTCTCCGAGGAAAACACTATCGGCGTGATTCATCGTCTCTTCAGCATGAAGCATGGTGGATATCCCCCCAAAAATCACATTCTTTCCTCTTTTCCTATACTCATCAGCAATCTCCCAACCCCGCCGGGCCTGCGAAGACAACATCATGGAAATACCAACAAAATCAACGGAATCATCAAAACTGAGAGTTTCAACATTTTCATCTGTAAAAATAACATCTACATAATCGGGTAAAGCAGCAGCAAAAACTACCGGTGCGTGGGGAGGTAAATTAAAATGGGTTTGTCCTTCAAGCTTCTCCCATTTGGGATATATTAAATGAAATTTTATCATGCTTCGTAATTATAGTAGGCAAAGTGCTTCTTTAACTTCTCTCGAATCAATTTTTTATGCTCATCCGAAAGTACATATTTATTCTTTTTGTGCCCTTTTAATTGCAAAAGTTTTTCGTTGAGGGCAGCTGTATACTCGTCAGAAAAAGTCAGGTTCAAACATTCGTACATCTTTTGAAGGTTTGAAACCGGATCTTTTTCAAACTCCTCAAAACGGATTTCAAACCATCTCGATTCGGGCAATTCCTTCAAATCAGCCTGAACCTTTTCATACATTTTATCAAGGAGATTTGCAACATCCTCAATTTCCGGCTCTTTCCATTTCCGCTTTAGCCTGTTTTGCTTTCCAACAATATTCCACATGTTTTGAGTTGAGGGAACAACTGCATAAGGATGCCTGTGAATATGTATAAAAACCGCATCTGGAAACATTTCAGCCAGCAACGGAATTCGCATGGAATGAAAAGGATTTTTCAAAACAAGCCTTTTACCTGATTGGAAACTTAGCTTTTTCAGAAAATGATTGAATTCCCTTTTCCATTCAATTAAATGATCATTCTTTGGAATAAAATCAGAATAATTATTCAGGAAATAATCATCCCTATCCGGGAAAATAAGTTTCTCGAGTGGAGAGCCTCCTGCCAATTTGATCAATGCATATTCATCTTCCTGTGGTTCATCAAAACCAATTTTAACCTTATCCATTGGCCGATATGTTCCCATCATGCGACTCATCACAGGCTCATAATACTTTCTTGACACAAGAAAGCTATCGGGAATCGAAACCTGGAAAACGGTGGGGGCTGAAAGCTGGTTATCAAGGCTAAGTAACTGGTGAAGGAATGTGCTGCCGGTACGCCAGTGGCCGACAATAAATAGTGGGTTGGCCGGAACAGGAAAATCGTTTAGTATCGCTCTATTCTTCCTTTTTTCTTTCCATTTAAACAATGATGCCCATATTCCATTTTGCAGCAGGAAAAGCAAGCGTAGGAAATAAGCTGGGTAGAGCGAAAATCCATTCCTTAGCAACATCTTTGTGAACTTGCTAAAAGTTGTGCCTGCTAACAAATATGAATGTTTCATGAAGTAAATTTGCTATCCATCAATGGTTTCAGGTCGACATCATCAATTATCTGTTTCTGAAAAACTGATCATGTCTTACTTTCAAGTTTTAATATCCTTTCTACCTGTTGAATATTTTCCGGAAGGTGGTTGATGGCTATATCCCAAATAATTTCATAGTCAATTCCAAAATATTCATGTGAAACCTTATTTCTCAGATAGTACATTTCCTGCCATGGAATTTCAGGATATCTTTCTCTAATTTCTAATGGTAAATTTTTTGAGGCTTCGCCGATTATTTCAAAATTTCTGATAACAGCATCAACTGTTTTATAATCCCGCTTAAACTCAGTGAAATCCATATCTTGAAGATATTCTTTAATGCGGTTCATGGCCGTATGAATATCAATAATGTACATCAGATATGTTCGGTTCTTTTCTTCCAATCAGGCGTATTTTACTTGTTTAAGAATTTGATCCTTAATCTGGTCTTTTAATGCATTTTTTGTAACAAGGTCAATCTTTCTTTCAAAAATATTTTCAAGGTATATTTCCAATGTAAGAAATTTCCATCCAATTGGTTTTTCTAATTCTACAAGAATATCAATGTCACTTTCATCATCATGTGTACCATCTGAAAATGAGCCAAACAATCCTATTTCCTTTACAGAATAATCCTGGTAAAGATGAGGTTTTAATTCTTTTAATTTCAATATGATTTCATTACGATTTAGCATAATTCAAAGATAGTATTTTTAAATCTTCGAGTAAGGTAATATTATTAACAGAAGAGAAGAGCTAAGAACTCCCCTTTTCTTTGACCAAAAATTCTGCAATGGTATCAATAGATTCCAGTATGTGCCGCGCCAAATTTTGATCTGCAATCCGTACTTTAAAATGCTTTTGTATGGCCATAATCAATTCGATGGCATCAATGGAATCAAGTCCCAATATATTATCCTTTGCAAACAAAGGGCATTGTCCTTTATATCTTCGGGTTTGATGTTTTTTATATTCAGTGCCTCAAGAATAACTTCCTTGATCTCTTTCTTTAATCCCGCAACTTCAACCTCAGTCATAGTAACTTTCCACAATTATTTAACAATTTTGTACAAATCGGTAAAAAACAGTTGTTCCTCATCAGCCATTCCATTGATCATATTGCTCAACTCCTTCAAACGGTCCGGCCCCAAATCACGATTCTTACCAATTTTGGCTGCAAAGTAAGAAATATTTCTCCAATTATCCCCTATTTCCATCATCCGCTTCGACATGCTCTGTAATTGTCCATCCTTTAGTTTATCGGCTGCTTGTTGTAAAAAGGTAGCATACAAATACCTGAAACCTGCCCCACCGGTACTATGGTCTTCCAGCAAGATATTGATCTTCATGATCTCATGCGACAGATGATCGATATCACGGGCTATCTTTGGCCATTCAGTAACCTTACGGGCAAATTTTCGCATCCCTTTTATTCCGACAAAAGGAACCGGTAATCTGGTCATGTTATAAGCCGCTTTTTTTATTCCTTTTCTGATGGCTTTTTCAAAATCAATTTCTTCAGGAACAAATTCGGGATAAAACAGAAAACCCTTAGGCGCCATAAATCCTCGGCAAACCTGGCCTTTGTGAGTTTAGCTATATCAAGGGTTGATTTTTTTGGAAAATAACTATCGCTCAGTAAATAATCATTTTCATTGCGGCCAATTACATTTACAAAATGCACGTTGATGTGTGCCCTTTGCCATTCGGGCATATAATCCATGTAATAAAAATCATACTGGACAGCAGTTACAATATCCTGGCTGAATTAAACTGTCCAGCATTTTTCTCCCTTTTCACGGGATTTAAAATCTTTTGTGTAAAATTTAATACCTAAACTTTTCGAAATGTTCTTTCGGATAGAACCCAGGCCTGTTTCTGACAATGAAAGTGGGAAAAGGAAAATTGGAAGACTCGAAATAGCCAAAGAAGATATTTCCGGCAATACCAAAAACCATGGGTTCGGTAATTTCAAGTCCCTTATGATTCAGCAATGAGGTAACCGTTCCCGACTCGCAATGTGCCCCCATCCTATGTTCAAAACTGATCTCTTTCATTTTGTTTGCTTAAACTCGTAAAATGGTAAAGGGGAAATAAACGTATAACGGCACTCCGGTAAATACTCTCGGTTAAAAATCAATATTTCGAATTTAATACCAACTTCCTGTATTTTCCCTATTTCCATTATGTTCCTTATACCCTCTTTAAAACAAATCATTTCGTTTCTATACCTATGTGTGAAATGGAAAAATAGGAATTTTTTGTTTGTATCTGCTTAACGGCTATTTTACCCTGATCCTCCAGCCTCGTGATCATTAGATGAAACATGGCCGCTACCGGAACATCAAAAGCATCGGCATACTTCTTTAGTTGAGCCAATCTCAACTTTTGAAAATTTTCCATCCGGAAATGCATTTTCAATTTCCGCTTGCTTACCTGCGCACGCGATGCCAGATCACCTTCCCCCATCTCCTGCATTAACATATAATAATAAACCGGACTGATCTCTCCTTTGTTCAACTGTTCCCTCAACGATTTTTCCAGCTTCTCCTTTTTCTCAAAATAATCATCCAGGTAATTCTTCGAAAGATAAGAACCACTCAACAAAGGGCCATAAGAAGCATCATCCTTCTCTACATAATAGATCAGTTGCTGAGGTTTATAATCGACAAATAATTCTTTCTCTTTCATTTAAATCAAAAATATAGCGAATTACTTTTTAACAGTTCTAAAAGAAAAATGTTGTTAAAAACCGGGCAAAATTAATGAACTTTTGCGAACATGCCTATTTGTATATCTAAAATACAATTGGAGAAATGAGGGTACTAACCATAGCCTTATATATTGCTAAAAACCGAGCAGAATGAGAAAATCAATAACTGAAGGTACAGACATTGTTAAACAATTACATAAGAGTGAATAATGACTTACATTAATAAAACGATACACCGATGGCAATGCCAATGAAATGGTAATTTGTTGTATAATCCACTTTATAACCTTCAATCATGGCTCTTTGCAATTTATAAAAAGTGCTGATTGACACATACGACATTTCGTTGACTTTAATATTGATCCCGAGTCCTATACTTATAAGCATGCGGCCCTTTTCTTCTGGTTGAGAGCTGGCTTGTTTTTTCATGGAACCAAAAGAATAGCCGATATCAAAATATTCATACAAGGAAGGTTTTACATCTTTGATAAAAAACTGATATCTAAAAAAAGCCGGGATAATAAAGGAATCATGCCATTGCTCATAGCCCAGGCCAGCACCAAATACAGAGCTTTTGTGCTTTATCCCATTTATCGTTGACAGGCTCCAATTCGATTCATTGTTATCTTTAAAACTCGTGAATCCATTTATAGTCCCGACCCCGGATAACCACGAGAAACCGGTATTATTAAAGTAGTTGATCTTCCTGGTCTCCTGGGCTATGATGGTTTCCGATATCAGGCTAAATGAAAACACAAAAACCAAAAACGCAAAAAGGCTTCCTCTCATTTTTATGTGCTTTTTAAGAAAAAAAAATACATGGCTCTATTCAAAGGAAACGACTTGTAAACAATTAAACCGTAGACAAGGCAAATCAATTATCAATCGCAGGAGCGAATATAAGTATTATTTAATTCTAATCAATAATTTTCTTATTATGGAGCAATAGACAAAAACATTTTGTAATTAATCAGTGTGCCTAAATTCAGTAATAACATATGGTTCAACTATTAAAAATGAAACTTTGTGTAATAACTATTCACAAAGATTCTCAGAGAAGACACTAAGTTTCACAGAGAAAACATTTTATTCTATTCAGGGTTTGATACCGATTAGTTAAGGTCCTATCAATTTTTATTCAAAAATAAAACAACTTTTGCAAACCTTCCGTAGAAAGTAATTCTCCTTGTTCACAATGGCTGGCATCCTCAACCAAAAACATAGCCGATTCAAACCCTTCTGCTAAAAAATCAACCCAACCAATGATGCAGGCTTTATGGCGGGTGGTATTTAACAAATTAGTGGTGTAATCAACCAACATTTGAGAATCAAATTTTTCAGCAACGAAAAAGACATTTTCACCCCTGAAGGTATGACGGATGCTCAGTTCACCCAACATAATATTTGGCAGGGTATAAACAAACACCGCGGGTTTTGGGAAATATTGATCCTTATCTGAAATGGACTGATTGTGTTTGATATCCGTATTGAGCGATGAGGATGAATTTGCAAAGACCAAAGCAATTTCAGATGGCTGGTATTTATGTTTCAGATCAATACCTTCGAGTAAAAACTCAGCCGTTAAAAATGCCAGTTTGCACAGTGCATCCATTTTATAATATTTGGGATAGTCAAGTTCAAGGTGTTTGTATAAGGATTTAAAATATTTCCCATCCTCACCTGAATAAGGGAATTCGAGCACTTTAGAGTTTTGGAAAACCCTTCCCTTGCCGATCTTCGAAAAAGATGATATACAATAACTATCCTTCACTTTTCCTGAATAAAATTGCTGCATTGCTCCCGCCAAATCCGGAGGCGGTCTTCAATACATGGTTCACATTTGCGGTTGTATTTTCTGCAACCACATTTATTTTTTCAATGGTACCCGGTATTTCATAACCGGCTGTTTTTATCAATAGGTTATTCCTCATGGTTTCAAAACTGTAAACAGATTCGATGATTCCTGCTGCACCAAGCGTAAGCCCGATATAGCCTTTATAACTGTTTACCGGTACAGCATTCAATCCGGCCCTGCTAAAAGCGATGGATTCCATATCGTCATTGTAGGGGGTTGCTGTTCCATGGGCAGAAATAAAATCGGGGGAAGGATTTCCCTTCAATACTTCCGAAATAGCAATATATAAGCCTTCTCCTGTCCTTGATGGCCCGGAAATGTGATTGGCATCATTGCTTCCTGAACCTGACACAATTTCAATAAAGGGTTGCTTTGCTAAACTTTTATCGGAAGTCAATACAACAGTGCCGGCACCTTCACCCAATGAGAGTCCGCTCCTATCTTTATCAAAAGGTTGACAAGGGCCTTTACTCAATGATAAAAATGACTGAAATCCTGAAACTATAAATTCAGATAATACATCAACCCCGGCAACTATCACATTTTGATATTTTCCGCTTTTAATAAACCTGTCGGCTGTGTTCAAAGCCAGCACCCCGGAAATACATGCGTTGGATATTACCAAAGGTGTTTCCGCAGCCATGAAGTAGTCCCCTATCAACTTTGCTGACCGCCACAACATGACACGATCGGAATCAACGTTCATTGGATTGTTTTTCAGCAAATCAATGTTTCCTTTAGTCGTGGAAAGGATAATAAGCGTTGAAGGGGAATGAACATCTACATTGGTTTCCTTCAAAGCTTCGGTAATAGAGATTATGAGCAGTTGTTCAAAGTATGTGTACAGCTTTTCAATCTTTAATAAAGCTGCTTTGGTACGAAGTATATTTTGATCTACCAAAGATGCAGGAAAAGCTTCAGGATAAAGATGGCTGTAAATCCCTGACTCAATACCTGTTCTTCCTTTCTTTAAATTTTCAAAATTCTCAGCAGTTAAAAACCCAAGAGAGGAAATGACATTATCACCGGCTATGTAAGAAATTCGCATAATAAGCAATAAAAAACAATGTGGGGCTTCAAATTAAAAAGCCCCAGCATCATTTAAACGATATTAAAAGTTTTGTTTTAACCTCCAACCTTAGTTTAATTATTTATAGACATTTTTAACTAAAAACTTAGCCAGTTCTTTTCCACATTTAGCATAGGCTTCCTGAATCCTGAACCCTGCATCATAGTCATTTCCAAAGGCCCCACCGCCTGGCGAATTATCAACTGTGATCTTTGCCAATTCATTATCAGGACTCCCTGTTTCGATAAAAACTACTTCAGCATTTATCAAGGCAGGTTTTCGTGCAACTCCTACATTAAAACCGGGCTCCGTAAAGGTTGTTTTTAAGATCATTGTATATTTGGCATCCTGACTACCTGCGCTAACAACTACTCCGGCTTCTTCGAGGTATTTATTGATCAACTCTTCAAATTTGGGTTGATACCTGTCGGCTCTGTCATTCACCCATGCTTCCTGCCACTTATCTCCTCTTCCCGGTTCGTCATCATTGTAATCCTTCACCTTTTGAGCTACATAATCAGCTTCTTTATCAAATTTGCCCACACCCATATCGCTGTAATCATATTCAACCTTGATGACAGTTTCTCCCTTTAGAAAATCCAACTTCCCGGATGCCAATTTTACTTTTTGAGCATGAACCGCTCCTGAAAAAATAATAACCATGCACATGATTGCGGTAATCTTTAATGTCCTCATTGTTTCTTTGTTTTTTGTTAATACTACTTTTATTTATTTCCGTCAAATTTAACATTTAATTCAACAAACCATTTTTCCTTTTCCATTCAATAAAAAAGTCAGGATTGGTAAGGATCAATTCCCCGTCGGTGGTTAAAAATACCTGGACGCTTCTTCCGGTTGCCACAAGTTCTTCACTATTCATTTTGTAAACTTTATAATCAAAAATAATTTTTGCTGCATCGGTATTCTCAAAATGTGTTTCAATAATGATTTCATCACCATAAACCAATTGCTTTTTGTACTGGCAATTTACTTCAACAACCGGAGTAACCAGTTTCTGTCTGTAAAAATCAAGATAACCCAATCCGTATTGCTTACCAAACGCTTCGCGGCCATCTTCAAAATATTTAATGTAATGGCCATGCCAAACAATCCTTAGCGAATCCACTTCACTAAAGCGAACAGAAACGGTAGTCCTGTTGCTCAATTTCTTCGCATTTTTCAGATCTGTTTTTTTATTTTTCCTTACTGAATTCACTGGCTATCTATAATTCATTCCAACTAAAACAAAAACACTTTCATTTCACATTCTGCAATTACGTACTGACCAACAGAAACAATCCCTTTCACAATTTTGGCATTGATCACTTCATGCTCAAGTGAAATCGTTGTATTGATTACCTCTTCCACTTTTGGCAAGCGGCCAATGCTTAAATTCTTAATCCCTCCAATCATTCCGCGGGGTGGTTCCCTTCCCAGTTTACGGGCAACGAACCCTGCATGTAGTGCCGCCGACTGGGCAATATTTTCTATGATACCGGCCTCTGAAAAGAAACCATCATTTGTTAAAACGTTGTCCGTTGATACAATAAAAGATGATTCAGCTTTTTTCTCATCCGCATAACGCAATTGTCCAACCATGATAAATGGAGGGCGCTGGGGGATCAAGCTTAAAACATCATTTTCTTTCATACTATTTAATCTTGCATTTAAACAATGTATGGCTGACTCCAATATCTTTATACTCTTCAGCCACAAACAAGCCTGCTTTTTCGACCAGTTGACGCATATCATCAGAATGGTACATCCGGCTGTTTCCATTGGCCATGCAGGTAAAGTAAAGAGATGTAGCATGCAGGCTATAGGTCGAGGCCGGATACTTCTGGTCATCCCAAAAAGTCTCCATGATGAACAGTTCCGTTTCCTTATCCATTCCGTCTTTAGCACGTTGCAATATGGTAACTATTTCATCTTCTGAAAAACAATCCAGGAATTGACTCATCCAAATAACATCAAACCCTTTGGGGAAAGTTTCTTTTTTATCCAGAAAATTAATGGGGAACATGTCAATTCTATCAGAATATCCTTTTTCGGCAATTAGCTTTTGCGCAGCATCAAGCTGGCCGGGCAAATCCAAAATAGCAACTCTTACATCCTCCGAATAGTTAGCACAGGAAAGGGCAAATTTTCCGGTATTTCCTCCCAGGTCAAGAATTTTTAATGGCCTGCCGGTAAATACAATCGGGAGGACATCTTCGAATGCAATGTTGGAATAATAATGATCGAATTTAAACCAATTGGTTCGCGCCGGTTCGGGTAATTGTGACAGCGCCTCATAGATCGTTCCCCAATTTCCGAATACCTTATGCAATCCGATAGGCTTTCCTGATTGCAATGCCTCTTTCAAATAGAAAAAACCCTGATAGTTAACATCGTTGGTAAAATCCATGTTGGCATTGGTAAGCGGGTCGCTCAAAACAAAAAAACCTGTTTTGGTGAGCAAATAGCGGTCATTCTCCACCCTCACCATTTCAAGGCTGAGCCCGGCTTCGAGTAATACAGTTGCACTGTATACAGATAAATTAGCAAGCCCGGCAATATCGTTTATGCTTAAACCCTCCTTTTTACTTTTCTTCAGCAATTCTAAAATCCCGAAATCACGAAGGGCTTTTGCAGCCTGAAACATAATGGGAGCAAAGGCTATTTTCTGCGCATCGAATTTCGCCTGAATCGCAGATTTTTTGTCAGTTCCATAATTTCGGGCCATAGTAGTTTAGTTTAAAATTCAGTTTGTTATTAATTGCTGGGTTCCTCCTTTTCAACATCATCCCAAAAGTCGTAAAAATTAAACCACTGATCAGGATATTTCTTAAGAATTTTTTCCATGAACAAGGTATAATTCTGCACCATGCTGCGCACAACGTCCTCTCTTGCCCTGGTATTACCTGGCATTTCATATTTTACAGGCGCTGTTGCAAAGAAATGGTAATGGGAGGCGGTTTCTTTCATCGCTGTAACAAAACAAAGGGGTACGTTGTATTTCATTGGGATGAGAAACGGGCCAAAAGGAAACCGGGCCTCCTTATTCAGGAAATTAGCTGAAATCGTCCGTGTACCAGGTAAAAACCTATCCCCATGAATGGCTATCATTTCTTTGTTTTCCAAAGCTTTTGAAATCTCAAACAAATGTGAATAGTCCTGATTAATGACAATGAAATTTACATTTTGCTCTTCATAAATTTCAGAAAGGAAACTCTGAATGCGTTGATGTTCATCAGCAAACATGACGATATGGATTTTTGTATTTAAGCGTTCCAGCAAATGGCCTGCAATTTCCCAACTCCCTGCATGCATTCCAATGAGCACGCCACCGGTTGTATTCGCCATATTTCTCAAGTGTTCCTCGCCATCGAAATCAAATGTAAACTTTTTGGAAAGGCCCGCAATAAAAGCCACTTTATCAATCAACACCTGGCCCAATTTATAAAACATCCTGCCGATATAACGGTATGATTTTATGGGTGAGAAACCTTGTCTTTTGCGCAGGTAGATGTATGAATACTTAACTGCCTGGGGGGCAAACAGAAGAAAATACAAAACAACGAACCGGAGGAAAAAATAGGCGGTAGAAATACCGAAATTCTTGATAATAAAAACAAAAGACTTATATCCGGCAACACCCCCGCGGGTCTTGCCTGACCATTTAGGCATGCTCCGGGCTGTTTACTTTTTGGTTAATGAAACTATAAAGTTCGCCTACGGTTGTAACTTTAACAATTTCAGCAGGGTCTACTTTAAATCCAAATTCCTTTTCTATCAATACAATAATATCAACCAAATCAAGGCTTTCAATTTCCAAATCATCCCTCAATGAAGTTTCCAACTTAATTTGCCCGGGATCGAGCTCAAACTCGTCGGTTAAAAAATCATTAACAATCTTAATTATATCCTGTTCTTTCATACTATTCTTACACTCTTTTAACAATTAACGATGAATTTGTACCACCAAAACCAAAAGAATTGGACAAAAATACATCTATTTTTTTATTAACTGTTTTATCAACGATATTTAATTTAGAAGAAAAATCATCGGGGTTTTCAAAATTAATATTGGGCGCTATAAAGGAATTATGCATCATGATCAGTGAATAAATAACTTCGCTTGCTCCTCCCATCCACATTTCATGTCCGGTCATCCCTTTGGTAGAACTTACAGGTGTTCCGGAATCTCCAAAAACAGAAAGGATGGCCTGGGCTTCCATTTTATCCCCAACCGGAGTTGAGGTTGCATGAGCATTGATATAGTCAATATCTTTTGCGGACAAACCGGCTTGTTTCAAACTCATGCTAAGTGAAGCAGCAGGCCCTTCAACATTGGGAACAGTGATGTGGTCACCATTTGAAGAAAATCCGTATCCCACAACCTCGCCCAGAATATGAGCACCCCTTTTCTTGGCTGTTTCGTAGTTCTCAAGAATTAAGGTTGCCGCTCCACCGCTTGGGACCAATCCGTCGCGGTCGCGGTCGAAAGGCCTTGATGCCTTTTGAGGGGCATCGGTCCGTTTCGAAAATGCCATTAATCCGTCAAAGCTGCCCATTGACATGGCATTGATCTCCTGTGCACCTCCGCAAATTACGGTATCTTGTAAACCAAATTTAATAAAATGATACCCAAGGCCAAGTGCATGGGAACCACTAGCGCATGCCGCACTGACTGTAAAATTTATTCCTTTGAGTTTGAACAAAACCGCCAGGTTCATCGTTACCGTTGAATTCATTGACTGAAAAACCGACCCGGAACCTACCAGGGTAGTATCCTTTTTTTCTCTAACAATATCTGCAGCCTCAACAACAGGGACTGCGGAGCTATCATTGCCAAAAATGATTCCGACATTTCTGGTCTCAAGAAACTCTTCATCCAAACCGGCACTTTTAATCGCTTCAATGGTTGACATATACGCATACTCTCCCGGCTCTGCCATTCCAACCCTCATTCTCCTCGGAATTTGGCCTTTGAGAACCGGACGCTGGATAACTCCCGTTAATGGGGAAATAAACCCAAGTGAAATCCGCTCTTCATCTATTCCAATGCCCGAAACACCATTGTAAAGCGAATTTCTAACTTCGTCCACATTCAACCCTATGGTTGAGTAAATACCCATACCTGTTATTACAACCCTGTTCATAGTCCTTTTAAACTAATATCTTCAAAAAATGTTCACTTATTATGTATATAATCCTCCATTGACCGAGATTACCTCACCGGTAATATACGAAGCCTTCTCAGAGGCGAGGAAATCAACAACCTCAGCTACCTCTTCCGAAGTACCGAATCGATTTAACGGGATCATCCTTTTTAATTCATTTTCATTTAGTTCGTGCGTCATTTCTGTTTTAATATAACCAGGCGCTACAGCATTGACTGTAATCTTCTTTTTACCCACCTCCTGAGCCAGCGCTTTGGTTGCACCAATAACACCGGCTTTGGCTGCCGAGTAATTGGTTTGGCCCGGAAGACCTTTTATTCCTGACAAGGAAACGACATTTACGATCCGTCCATATTTGTTCACCAACATTTCTCTGACCACCTTTTTTGTAAGGTAAAAGAAACTGTTGAGGTTCACATTCATCACTTTTTCCCAATCGGAATCTTCCATAAATACCATTAAATTATCGGCACTGACACCTGCATTGTTTACCAACACTTCAATGTATTCATCAGGATGGGACTGAAGCCAGTTCTCATAAAACTCTGAAATAGCATTTTTATCAGCCAGGTCAAAACCAACTATTTCACCAGAATGTCCGTTATCCAAAAGCAATTGTAAAGTATCAAGTGCTCCCTTTTCATTTCGGTTATAATGTATAAAAACATAATACCCGGAGGTTGCAAGTTTTACACAAATGGCTCTGCCAATCCCTCCAGAACCTCCCGTTACCAATGCATATTTCATGTGTCTTTTTTTTTATTTTTATTCATGCGGTCACATGGAATACGCCATGATATAGTCATTTCGGTTGTTGTGAAATCTATTTCTCATGGCTATTTCATAATCTGATCAATTTATAACATATCATCAATACAATTCTCTTTGATATAATTAATGATACTATCAATTTCTTTGTACTTCGATGTATCTTCAACAAACCTGGGAACTACCGCCCGTAGTGAAGCATAGGCCTTTTTGGTTCGGGGTGACAATTCATTCCCGATGGATAAGTAATCAACTGCCTGGATAATTGATAACAGCTGTATGGCCATCACCTGGAAAGCATTGTTAATTACTCTTTGGGTAATTAATGCCGAGTTCGTACCCATACTGACTATATCCTGGTTGTCATTATTATTGGGAATGCTATGCACATACATCGGAAACGATAATGATTGGTTTTCCGCAGTTGTAGAAGTGGCAGTAAACTGAGTTCCCGCATCCCAAGGTTTAAACCCAGTTTGCCTAAATTAACAAATGGAGGCAAAATCTTATTCAAATTCTTCTAAATTTAATCAGGAGTTTCAGATTTTGCCGCTCAACAATCATCGTTAGTTTGGTGACAGCAATTTTTAAGTTTATCCGACTCCAGTGAAACATAATCACCGTGAAAATTACCGCCGTGATAAACATTTCCGGTTTCAAAGTTAATAACCGGATTATCGTGTACCGAATTTGCTTCATCAATAAAAACCTTTTCTGCTGCCAGAATGGTATCGTATATGGGGCCAAGTATTTGTGGAACACATCGAATGGAATAATACTCCTGAACCCGTGTTGAAATCTTCCACTTTTGAGTTACCATTGTAAAACTCGTTCTCCCTCTTTCGAATACGGGTAGCACCTCGCCCAACCACCTCATCTTTCCAGCTATATAATGTTGCCCGGAATGCTGTTTGACACGGTTTAATTCGGATGAAAAATAATCATCAAAGGAGTTGACAATTTCATTTACCATTGCTGATGCAATTATCGCCCAATTTAAAAGGCGTTTAGCGCGAATCACATTGACAATACTTATTCCGGTCATCACCGAAGTGCCATTCATCATAGCGAGGCCTTCACGAATCTGTATTTCAAGTGGAATCAAGTTTTCGGCTTTCAATACCTCACCGGCATCCGTTAAATCTCCCTTATAAAAAATCTCTCCTTTACCAATCAGGTTCAAAGCGATGTGCGAAAGTTGAACCAAATCGCCGCTTGCTCCTACCCCGCCGTGTTCAGGAACGAAAGGGACGAGATTGTTGTTAATGAAAGCTTCCAATAATTTTACAAGGTCAGTATGAATGCCGGAGTATCCCTGCAAAAGATTATTCAATAAAACAATCATTGCCGCTCTGACATCTAAAGCTGGAATGGGATTACCGGCTCCTGCGGCATGGCTGGATATTAAATTGTACTGGAGCTGGAGTTGTTCTGAATCCTCAATTGCATATTGAGCCATTGGGCCAAAACCTGTATTGATTCCGTAAATTATTTTTTCACTTGAAAATTGCTTGAGAAATAAATAACTCTTTTCAACTCTTTCCAGTGACTCTTCAGCCATTTTCAGCTTTGAATCTTTAAAAAGTACCTTGTAAAAGTCAGTAAGTGCCAGCTCCCTGTTACCAATTATCATCATCTTTACCTCAACATTGTAGTTTCTTTACCAGTTTTAAAAATCCAAGCCAAACGGAGCCTTTACTTATTGTATTTCTTCTTCCAGGTCTTCATTTTCGCCGGCATTTCCTTCAAAACTGTATAGTATGATTTTGCCCAATAATTGCGAATTCCAAATCCTCCGGCTTTTCCCGACATCCGTTCAGTAAGCAATACTCTTTTTGTTTCAATATCAAAAAAAGTAACGAAAAAGCTTCCCATTTCACTTTTCTTGCTAAAGCTTTCAACAATGAAAACAATACCCAACCCTTCATCATTGTTGCCCATATCATAACTTCCAATCATTTCCTGCACTGCATTATCATCCAGATGCATGGTTTTTCCGCCATCATCAATCACCCTGTCGTAGATACTGACTTCGCCATTTCGGGCCAAAA
>JAWKKM010000043.1:0-38305 GCA_041393255.1 Bacteroidales bacterium
GAAAAGGGCGGGGGTTGGCATTTATCAATTCACTTATTTATAGTTTGGACTTTTCACAATACTTACCGGATATCAATATTTGCACGCCAAAAACTTCCATCATCGGTACCGATGAATTTGAACAATTCCTTGACAGAAACAATTTGCATTTTGTTAATACTGAGGTTATCTCCTATGAAGATATTCGGAAAAAATTCATTAAAGGAAACCTGTCGAATACCCTTATTAAACGGCTGAAAGAAAGTTTGCGCTTGCTGAAGAAACCACTTGCTATACGATCTTCGGGTTTATTTGAGGACAGTTTGAACCAGCCCTTTGCCGGGATCTTTGAAACCTATCTTCTTCCCAATAACCACCCCGACCTCAATGTGAGGCTTAATCAGGTAATGGATGCTATAAAACTGGTTTTTGCTTCAGTTTATTCGGATGTTGCAAAAGGATACATCCGAGCGGTAAATTACAAAGTGGAAGAAGAGAAGATGGCTGTTGTTATTCAGGAGGTGGTTGGTCATCAATACGGTGAAATGTTTTATCCACATATCAGCGGAGTAGCACAATCGTATAATTTTTACCCCTTTTCCCATATGAAGCCAGAGGAAGGTTTTGCTGTTGCAGCTTTTGGATTGGGCAAATATGTTGTCGAAGGCGAGAACGCTTACCGTTTCTCACCAAAATATTCTACTACGGAAATAAACTCACCAAAAGACCAAATTAAAAATACACAAGTCCAGTTTTATGCCGTTGACCTGAGGAAAAATCAACCGGATCTTCTGGAAGGAGAAATGGCAGGACTCACGAAGCCCGACATTTATGAAGCAGAAAGGCATGGTACACTAAAGCATTGTGCATCGGTTTACGATCCCGATAACAATTCAATTTCAGCCGGTTTGGATAAGCCCGGGCCCCGGGTGATAAATTTCGCCAATGTTTTAAAATACAACTATGTACCTATGGCAAACACCATTGAGGTTGTCCTTGATATTGTGAAAGAAGCAATGGGATCGCCGGTTGAAATTGAATTCGCCATTGACCTGAATAAGGACAAGGATCGGAAAGCATCTTTCTATTTGTTACAAATTAAACCAATGATTGGAAGTGTTCAGGATTATAATATCGATATGAAATCCATCAACAAGGAAGATATTATTATGTATGCTGAAAAGGGAATGGGAAATGGATTTATTGAGACCATTGAGGATATTGTATATATTGATAATGAAGTTTTGATAAATCGAAGACAGAAGAAATGGCAGATGAAATAACAGGGATTAATGGTGCTCTTCAGGCAATGGGAAAGTAGGTATTGATTGGCCCTGGCCGCTGGGAACGCGGGATCGTTGGATTGGCATACCCGTTAACTGGCCTCAAATATCGCAAAAGTAATCGTTGAAACCAGCCTATTGGTACTCCATTGGATGCGTCATCCGGTTCACATTTTTTTCATAATGTTACTCGTGCAAATGCTGGCTATTTTTCAGTTCAACCCGAGCAATCAAAGAGTTTTATCAATTATGATTTATTAAATAAAGAGGAATTGGTTGCAAACCACCAGTACAGCCAGTTCAAAAACCCATTAAGACGATGGACGGGAAGAAAAGGATAGCGGTGATAACGGTTGAATAGTTAGCAAATTTTATAATGACTTTATTTAAATGGTCTTATCTTTTAAAAATGTTCGATATTAGTTTTATGGTTTTGATCTCATTTTTATTCTATATTTGCAATAGTATGAAAACAAACTAAGACTATTGTCAAATGAAAGCCCTGATAATTAACACGGCACTAATTCTTTTCTTTCAAGTCCTCTATATTCAACAAATAATCGCTTCAAAAATTACAATCAATCCGATGGAACAGGTGACTATGAAACAATACAAGAAGGTATAAAGGCTCGTCAATAGATGGTGATACTGTTTTAGTATATCCGGCCATATATTTTGAACATATCAACTATAATGGTAAAAATATTGTTGTGGCATCCCTTATTGTTACAACCATGGACACATCATACATTTCACAAACGATCATTGACGGTTACCAAAGCGGAACCTGTGTAACATTTGAAAATGAGGAAGACTCGACAGCTATTTTGATGGGATTAACCATTAGAAATGGTTGGCCGAATGATACAACTTATTTTAGCCCCGGAGGTATCAAATGTAACAATTCAAGTCCAAAATTATTGTATAACAGAATAACCCAGAATAGCGGGGACTTTGGCGTAGGAATATCAATGTACAATTCTGAAAGCATTATCGATAATTGCATAATTGATCATAATTTCCCTTATTCCTATTGGATGACCAACAGCGGTTCCGGATTACAATGTAGTAATTCAAATATTCTCATTAAGAATAGTATGTTTGACAACAATGGGATGTATTGGGGGCATGGAGCAGCAATCGCCTGCTCTAATTCAACCATATCAGTTGAGAATTGCATATTGTCAAACCATAATTCGGGTTATTCTGGCTGGGAAGGATATGGTGGAGCTATTTATTTTTCATCTTCTGTAGCAGCATTGAAGAATGTCATCTTTACTGGAAATATTTCCTATGAAGGCAGTGCTATTTATTGTGCTGGGGGACAAGTATTATTGCAGAATTGCTTATTTAATGAAAACTATTCAGGCTATAATGAAGTTGGAGGTGTTATTTGTTCAAGATATGTTGAATTGACTTCAATTAATTCAACTTTTGTGAATAATACAGGTTGTGCATTTGATTGTACAGCTACAAATATTCAAATCCTAAATTCGATACTTTGGAATAACCAACCAAATGAAATTTACTTTGATCCAAATAATGATCCAAGTAATTTATATGCTTCTAATTCAGCTATAACCAATGGTATTGATGGAATCGTTACAAATAATAATGTTATTGTTAATTGGCTTTCAGGCAACATAGATGAAGACCCAAAATTTGATACTACAAATACATATCCTTTTTCGTTATCGTGGGATTCACCCTGTATAGATTCGGGTACTGCCATGTATGAATCTGGCATGGAACCACCTTTTCTTATTCAGCAAGACACAATATATTATTTGATCTGTGCAAATTATGCGGATACTATACCTTTACCAAATATTGACCTGGCAGGCTATACACGAATTTTCAATGAAAGAATAGATATAGGGGCTTTTGAATTTCAGGACACCCTTAATTCAATTGAAATACTCCAATTAAAAAGCGGGTACAAAACTCAAATGATGGTTTTCCCATCCCATTTCAAAACTTCACAAATATCAGCATAGAAAATATTGAAAAACTGTAGATCAATAGATTTAGTGATCTATAATCTTGATAGTAACATCGTTAAAGCTAATCAGCAGACAATCTGCTTATGGGGCTAAATACGTTTAAATGGGATGGAAAAGATGAAAAGGTTGATGTTAAGGCAGGTATATACTTAATAAATCTGCTGGTAAATAATAAAATAGTTAGGATTCCAAAAAAATTATCAAAAGATATAACTATTGATACAATAGCTCCCTTTCAACAAATATTTTCCCAATAACTAGTAGAAGTTTTACATCTCCTAAGTTTACCGATTCAACAATTGTGTAAATCCCGAACAATACTCAAAAAACTGTATATTTATTTGTTTTTTGAACATATGTTCAGATCTTTGTAATGCTTATCGCAAGCAAAATTATATGTCGCGTCCAAAAACAAAGTTGTTCACAAACCGCCGATATTTACCGAATTCAAGCCCATGGGTGTCGCCGGCAGTTTAAACTCGGCCAAACATCTCTTTCTTTGGATGAATATGAAGGCTTTCCGGTTGGCAGATCACATTGGGCTATCGCATGCTGAAGCGGCAAATGAAATGGAAATATCCCGGTCTACATTCACCCGCTTGATGAAGAAGCCAGGAAAAAGGCTGCCCACAGGATTAATTGTAAGGCAACATCTTGTCAATTGAAGGAAGGGGAACATTCATTTCAGGAAAAATGTTGTACAATGCCTGAGTTGTGAGCATATGTTTGATATGAATATAAATACATCATTTACCGAATGCCCGGTATGCCACTCCACAAAAATCTTAAACCTTGCAGGAGGGTTCGGACATGGTAAATGCTGTACAGTTAGAAGTATAAATCGTTTTAATAAAAAACAGAAAGGAGGTAAATATGCCACGAGGTGACAGAACAGGACCAAATGGACAAGGCTCAATGACAGGAAGGCGCTTAGGTTTTTGTGCTGGAAATGACCAGCCGGAGTTTGATACCACACCACGAGATTTCAGACTTGGCTATGGTCGGGGATTCGGCAGAAGACATGGATGGGGAGGACAAATGGGATATGGATTCAGACATGGATACGGTCGTTTTATGGATGAAACCGTACAAAACGTTTCCAGCGAAGCATTGCTCGAACACGAAGCAAGAATTTTAAAGGAACAATTAGCGTCAGTAGAAAAGCAGCTCTCTGAACTGAAAAAGAGAACTGATTAACAATAAGGCAGGTATGAATTCATGCCTGCTTTATTCATTCTTAAAATGTTGAATAAAACAGATAAAAACATATTAAAATGGACTATTCAGGAAAAGGAAATAATATTGGACAGGGTAGGGGCCTTGGAAGGGGCGGTGGACAAGGCCGCAATAAAGGTGGTTCTTTTGGGCCCGGTGGATTTTGCGTTTGTACAAAATGTGGTGAAAAAATACCACACCAGCAAGGTGTAAAATGCACAACACTGAAATGCCCTGAGTGCGGCCATACCATGATCAGGGAGGAATTATTAAAAAAATAACAAACGATTAATAAATTAGAAATGAAAAAACTATTTGCCATTCCCACCGTCGACGGGAAATTATGCACCCATTTTGGGCATTGCGAAAAATTCGCCATTGTTGAAACAGAAAATGATCAAATACAAGAAACAAGGTTTGTGTTTCCGCCGGTTCACCAACCGGGTGTTTATCCAAAGTTCCTTGCCGACATGGGTGTAAAAACCATAATATCAGGTGGAATGGGGATGAAAGCGCAGGATCTCTTTGCCCAAAATAACATTGAGGTTTTTACAGGTGTTAATTCAGATGACCCTAAGAAACTGGTTGAACTGTATTTAAAAAACCAATTGAAAAGCGGGGAAAACCTTTGTGACCATTAAGCGGCGATAAAATGAAAATAGCCATTGCAAGTGGTAAGGGGGGAACGGGAAAAACAACCTTATCAACAAACCTGGCCTGCTACTTGGCAGAAAATGAAGAAGTTGTTTTAACAGACCTGGATGTTGAGGAGCCCAATTCAGGTTTGTTCATCCAGGCCAATTTGGTTCATGAGGAGGAAAAATTCAAAATGGTTCCTGACTGGATTGAGCATAAATGCACACTTTGTGGAGTTTGCCAAAGAGTCTGCAATTTTAATGCAGTGATTCAGTTCGGTAAAATGATCATGGTCTTCCCTGAACTCTGTCATGCTTGCTATGCTTGCTCCGAACTCTGTCCGGAATCTGCACTTCCAATGAATTCAAAAAAATTGGGGAGGCTCAGACAGTATAAGAAAGGCAATTTGAATTTCATAGAAAGCAGGCTTGATATCGGAGAAGAACAGGCTGTCCCTTTGATCAAACAAACACTTTCCTATATTAATGAACATTTTAATGGACAGGCCATTCGTATTTATGATTCACCTCCCGGAACTTCCTGTCCGGTTATTGAAGCTACGAAGGATGCGGATTTTGTAATCCTGGTTACCGAACCTACCCCTTTTGGTTTGCACGACCTTAAGCTTGCTATTGAAACCATGATAGGCCTCAAGAAAAATTTCGGGGTGGTTGTCAATCGTTATGGAATTGGAAATGATGAGGTATTAAAATATTGCGAAAAGGAAAATATCCCTCTTCTGGCTAAAATCCCTAACGAACGCCGGATTGCAGAACTTTATTCAATTGGCTCCTTGATTTATAAGGAAGTTCCTGAAGTGAAAAACGAGCTTGACAAAATCGTTACTTACTTAAATGGAGTAAAAAGTGGAGGTAAGTCATGAAAGAAATTGTCGTAATATCAGGCAAAGGGGGAACGGGAAAAACATCCTTAGCCGCTTCGTTTGCTTATTTGGGAGGCGAAGAAGTTATCGTTGCTGATTGTGATGTGGACGCAGCTGATATGCACTTATTATTGGCTCCTGATTTTAAAAATTCCGAAGATTTTTTTAGTGGAGAGTTGGCCTATATCAAACAGGATGATTGTATAAAGTGCAGTAAGTGTTCAGTTGTTTGCCGTTTTGATGCCATCCCCAATATTGACAATCAATATATCGTTGATCCCATCAGTTGTGAAGGTTGTGGGTATTGCGCCCGTGTATGCCCGACTAATGCCATCATCAATATGAATAAAAATGTTGGGAAATGGTTTGTTTCGGGCATCAAAACAGGCAGTAAAATGGTGCATGCCAAACTTGGAATTGGAGCAGATAATTCAGGGAAACTTGTAGCCAAAGTAAAAAATGAAGTAAAGGCCATTGCTGCAAAAAGCGAAAAGACTTTGTTATCGTTGATGGCTCGCCCGGCGTGGGTTGTCCGGTAGTTTCATCCCTGTCAGGGGCCGTTTGGTGGTATTGGTAACGGAACCTTCTGTTTCGGGTTTGCACGATTTGAAGAGGGTGTATGCACTTGTTCATAAATTCAAGATCAAGGCCGGTTGTATCATTAACAAATCGGATATTAATCAATCCATAACTGCAGAAATTGAAACGTTTTTGCAAATGAAAATATTGAGCATTTAGGGAGTCTAAACTATGATGAAGATTTCACGAAGGCCATGACCAATGGTCAAACCATTGTTGAATATTCAAATGGACGTTTAAGTGAAACCCTTGCACATAGTTGGAAAAAAATAAAACAAATTGTAAACAATATTCAAGACAGATGAAAATAGCATTTACAACCAAGGGGACAGAATGGGATTCAGCAATGGACCCGCGTTTTGGAAGAACTGAATTTTTTGTCATTTATGATGAGGATAAGGATACCCTCGACTATGCTGATAACAGGGATGCCGGCAATGAAGCACATGGTGCAGGGCCTAAAGCAGCACAAAAATTATTTGAATTCAATCCCGACATATTGATTACGGGAAACGGGCCGGGTGGGAATGCGGGAGCTGTGCTCGAAAAAACCGGTATGAAAATTTTTACTGGAGCCGGAGAAATGACGGTGAAAGAAGCATACAATGCTTATAAAAATGGCAAGCTAAAAACATAAAATTCGGAAGTTTTAAATTTATATATGTTAAAAAAAGAAGAAAAAAAGAAGAAAAAATTCATTGTTCTGGGCGGAGGTTTTGCTGGAATTGAAGCGGCTATTCGATTGCGTAAATATGGCTATGATGTTACTTTAGTTTCAGACAGGGATTATCTATTTGTATATCCCATTTCGATTTGGATACCAACAAAGAAAAAGTCATTTGAAGATGTAAGAATAAAATTGTCGGATTTACAAAAAAAGCATGGGTTTGATGTTATCGTCGAAGCGGTGACCAAAATAGATGTTGAGAACAATACAATTGCCCTTTCCGGCAATACGCTGGCGTATGACTACCTATTTATCGCGATGGGAATGCATAAGGTTAAAACTAGAGGGTTGGAGTTCACCCATTCCATTTGCGGTCAACCTGAAGAAGCGATTCGTATTCAGAAAGAGCTTGAAATGCTGATTCAGCGTGGCCAGGGGAAAATTGCGATTGGATTTGGAGGAAATCCAATCGATCCAACAGCAACTGCGGTAAGGGGTGGCCCAGCTTTTGAATTGTTGTTTAACTTTAGTCATTACCTCAAGCAAAAGGGGTTACGCGATAAATTTGAGATTACTTTTTTTGCCCCCATGAAGGAACCCGGAAAGAGAATGGGAGAAAAAGCTTACAAGAAAATGGATTCTTTCTTTCATCACTATCATATAAAGAAACAGGTTGGTGCGAAAATCGTGGCTTTTGAAAAGAATGCAGTTGTTTTTGAAGACCAATCCAAACTGGAAAGCGATTTAATAATCTACATTTCGGGGGGTGACGGACATAAGGTCGTCAAAGAATCAAAGCTCCCGTTAAATCAAGCCGGATTTATCAAAATAAACGGATCGTGTCTTGTTGAGGGTCACAAAAATATTTATGCAATAGGCGATTCAGCAGAGATTACCGGACAGAAATGGGCCGCAAAGCAAGGGCATATCGCAGAGGTAATGGCAGATGTGAGCACTTACAATGTGCACAATGAAATAACCGGTAAAGAGAAACGCAAATCATATCAGGAAAAATTAAACATCATTTGTGTTATGGATTCAGGTGATGGTGCAGCAATCGTTTACCGCGATCATAAAAATGATTTTATTCTTCCTATGCCTATCATTGGACATTGGCTCAAAAAAGCCTGGGGATTTTATTACATTAACTCGAAATTAAAAAGATTGCCAAGAATTCCTGGAATGTGATAAAATTGGTTTGAAATTATCACTTAGAAATTTTCAGAAGGTTCAATATAAAATATCAATAAAAATGAAAAAGAAAATCAAAGTAGGTATTATTGTCTGCGATCGTTACCATACCTGTGCCGGAGGTAAATGCTTCCGGGCTTTGCAAAACCGGGAAGGCGCATTTGATATTTACAAAAAAGATGAGGATGTAGAATTGGTGGGCTATACAACTTGTGGAGGATGCCCCGGTGGCAATATTGAATACGCCCCTGAAGAAATGAAAAAGAATGGTGCCGAGGTAATTCATCTTGCAACAGGCTTATTGGTTGGTTATCCTCCTTGCCCCTATATTAGTCATTTCAAAGGCTTTATTGAAGATAAATACCGAATGAAAGTGGTAATCGGAACGCATCCCATTCCTGAGAAATACTTAAAAACCCACACCAATTTAGGCACCTGGGAATCTGTTGAGTGGAAAAAAATAATAAAACCGACACTGGCAAATGAAGAAATCAGAATTGCATATAACTAGAACAATTGACAATACCAATAATTATTTAAACTTTATATAAATTACGCCCCCATTCATTTTATTCTGGGGTAAAATTAATTTGATATTCAGTTATTTACATTTGTACTGACTTTGACTTAAATGTAAATACACAAAATATAATTCAGGGAAATACACAAATAATCTTTATTATTGTGGATAGAATTCGGAGTGTTATATTTTTGTGTTAAAAATTAGTTTTACCGTTATGTACGAATTTGTATCCTTAAATCTGAAATGCCCCTTTTGCAGTGAGTTCCTTATGGATAAGGAACACCTCGTAGACAATGAACCCAGCATTTGCTTGAATGTTGAGATTGGCGATAAAAAAGGTGTTATATATCTTAGCTCAATTTACGGCAGCTATAATTACAAATGCAACATTGATTTGCCTGTAGGAGAAATTGCAACATTCTCTTGCCGCCATTGCGATGCTGTAATGAATTCCAAAACTGAGTGCCTGACGTGCGGGGCAAGCATGATTCCTTTCTATCTTGACATGGGAGGAAAAGTGACGATTTGTTCGCGAAGTGGCTGTAAAAATCACCATGTTGAATTTGAAGATCTTTCACAAGCGCTGAGAAAGCTTTATCAGGAATATGGATTCAGGGGCAGAAAATACCCCAAAGACGAAAGGGATGAAAGGAAAAGTGAAGTTGAAAAAGATAAGGTGGTGGATGAAAATGAGGAAATTATTGAGTCCGGGACTTTCTTGCAAAGCTATTGCCCCCATTGCCGAAAAAGCCTTCACGAAAACGATATGTTAAAACTGAAGATCGTCAATGGTGATGAGGGCTTCTTATTGTTAAGCCCTTATTTAAACAGCTTTACTTCCAAGTCAACCATTTACCTTCCGGAAGACAAGGCGGTAACTGACATCCGTTGTTTTCATTGCAATACCAGCCTTGTTGAAAAGGAGAAAAGTTGTGGCAAGTGCAATTCACCCATTGCGAAAATCAATGTGAGTGCTTCTACAAAATTGATTGACTTTTATTTGTGTACAAAAAAAGGTTGCAGGTGGCATGGACTCAGTGAGGATGATCTTTATTCGATTAAGCTTGAGGAGAGCGACGAATGGTAACATTTATTTAATGTTTCGGGTTTAAGAATTTGATTAGCCGATCACCTTGATATAGGTTTAATCATTGTTTTTAAATTTCTTGGGGACGATTGCAAGGGGGAAGAGTTGAAGTATTAATTGTGAAAATAATACTAATTAAACTATATAGACAATGTTCCAGATCGTAAGAAAACAGGTAATGGCCCAAGGCACTATTATCAGGTTTGATATCAGTGCGCCTAAAATTGCTAAAAAAATCAAAGCCGGCCAATTTGTTATCCTTCGGGTAAATGAAACCGGGGAACGCATTCCACTAACGGTAGCTGACAAGGATGAATTTGCAGGAATAATCACCATCATATTTCAGGTAGTTGGCAAATCAACGGCTTTGATGAGATCTTTAAATGAAGGGGATTTAATTAAAGATGTAGTTGGCCCGCTGGGCAGGCCTGCAGAAATAGAAAACATTGGAACGGTAGTCATGATTGGGGGCGGAACCGGAGTAGCCATCCTTCATCATGTAGCCAAAGCCTTTAAAGAGGCCGGTAATTATGTCATTGGCATAATGGGGGCCCGGGATAAGGAAATGCTCATCCTCGAAAACGAAATGGCACAGATTTGTGATGACCTGGTTATTACAACTGATGACGGAAGTTATGGCCAGAGAGGGTTTGTAACCCAACCACTTGAAAAATATCTTGGTGAACGGGATGATATAAAGCTCGTTTATGCGATCGGGCCCATTATCATGATGAAGAATGTGGTAAAGCTGACCGATAAATTCAATGTAAAAACCATGGTTAGCCTTAACCCGATCATGATTGACGGAACCGGAATGTGTGGTGGTTGCAGGGTTAAAGTCAACAACGAGACCCAGTTTTGCTGTGTTGACGGGCCCGACTTTGATGGAAGCAAAGTTGACTTTGATGAATTGATCAACAGAAACTCTCTATATCTTAAAGAGGAAAAAGATTCATTGCTGTTTTCGATCAGATAAGGGATAATTATTAATAATCATTTGACATCAAATAAAATTCGGATAACATGTTAGAACATGACGTTAAGTATCTTAAGTTTAAAACCTATTTAAACACCTATTGCCCTTATTGCCATAATAGTTTTAATGTTGATAAGAAAGACGTTAAACAAATTGAATTTAAGGTTATTTACAAAGGTGAAGAGATTGATTTGTATTTAAGCCCCTATCTTGATGTTTTTGAAATTGAATCATCTGTTGAGATCCCCAAAGACGGTATATTGGATGACATCCTTTGTCCACACTGCAAAAAAAGCCTTCTCAATAAAGAAATATCCTGTGGAGAATGTGGCTCTCCGGTGGGTGAGGTAATTATTTCGGCACTATCCGGATTGATTCCGTTTTTCATTTGTATGAAATACGGTTGCGAATGGCACGGTCTTACGAAAAGGGACGAAAGAAGGATTAAGCTTAAAATTCCCCGGCAAAATATGCCTGAACAGGATCAGACACTAAGGGTTCATAATTTTCAGGAAGTTCCCTATGGCTATACAACTGAATTGGCATTATTGGAAGCCGGTCGTTGCCTACAGTGTAAAAACCCTCAATGTGTTACCGGATGTCCTGTTAATGTTCCTATTCCGCAATTTGTGGCCCTTGTTGCAGAGGAAAAATTTGAGGAAGCAGCTAAAAAAATTAAAGAGACTAACTTGTTCCCCGCCATTTGTGGAAGGGTATGCCCGCAGGAAAGCCAATGTGAGGAAAAATGCATTCTTGGCTATAAAGATGAGCCCGTTGCTATAGGACGATTAGAAAGGTTTGTTGCTGATTATGAACGGAAGATGGATTTGGTAACCATACCTGTAATTAAAGAGAGCACCGGCCAGAAAATTGCGGTCATCGGATCAGGGCCCGGAGGTTTGACTGTTGCAGCAGACATGCGCCAGCTGGGATACGCTGTTACAATTTTTGAAGCCCTGCACGAAACCGGCGGAGTATTGACATACGGAATCCCTGAATTCAGGCTGCCCAAATCCATTGTTCAGTTTGAAATTAATTTCCTAAAGGAATTAGGAGTTCGAATAGAAACCAATCAGGTAATAGGAAACATTCATACTGTTGATGAATTATTGGAAGAGTTTGATGCTGTTTTTATTGGTGTGGGAGCAGGATTGCCTACATTCATGGGGCTTGAAGGAGAGAGTCTTGGCAATATTTTTTCAGCCAATGAGTACTTGACCAGGATGAACCTAATGAAGGCATATAAATTCCCCGAATACGATACACCCATGCCAAAAGGCCATAAGGTGACTGTAATCGGAGGAGGAAATGTGGCTATGGATTGTGCCCGGACAGCCAAACGAACCGGAGCAGATGAGGTAACGATCGTTTACAGAAGGTCACGGCATGAGCTTCCCGCCAGGGGTGAGGAAGTTCATCATGCAGAAGAAGAAGGAATTAAGTTTAAACTCTTGACCAATCCGGTCAAATATATCGGAACTGATTTCAACACCATCAAAGCGATGGAATGCATCAAAATGAAATTGGGCGAACCCGATGTTTCAGGAAGAAGAAGGCCGGTACCCATTGACGGATCAAATTTTAAACTCGAAACTGATCTTTGTATTGTTGCTGTTGGAACAGGCCCTAACCCAATTATTTTTCAGTCAACACCTGACCTGAAAAGAAACAAATGGGGTTATATTGATGTAAACCCGGAAACCAATGAAACAAGCAAGGAGTTTGTGTATGCCGGCGGCGATATCGTTACCGGTTCAGCAACGGTAATTGAAGCTATGGGTGCAGGCAGAATTGCAGCCAGGGCCATGCACGAAAAACTACAAGGATTACGTAAAAAAAAAACAAAAAAATCATAGTTGAGAATTAGAGTTTAAAAAAATCATTCAACCTTATAGAGGCTGTCTCAAAAGTCAAAACCATAGGTCACATTGAGCTTGTCGAAATGTGTATAATTCTGAAAACCAGACATGTTTCGTCAGGCTCAACATGACCGGGCGAGTAAAAATAGACTTTTGAGACAGCCTCTTCTATGATTTTTCAACGGCAAACATGAGAAAAATCAGCACTCTCAATTTAGAATTTCTATAAATTGTTAATCAATTAACAAATTATTCCAAAACTTTATAATTTTACCCGCCTAACTTAAATAACAACGCGATGCGTATTGCAAGATTAACAACAAAAAACGAACATGAACAACAGGTTCCGGTTGATTTAGCACAGATTGATTTTCTTATCGAAAAATATAAAGGAAAAAAGGGTAACCTGATTCCACTGCTACAAGGGACACAAAATATTTTCGGATACATTCCCAGGGAAGCATTCGAAAAACTGGCTGCTGAAACGGGTTTGAACCTGAGCGAAATGTATGGTGTTGCAACTTTTTATGCACAATTCCGCCTAAGTCCGGTTGGAAAGCATATTGTAAAAGTTTGCCACGGTACAGCTTGTCATGTTCAAAATGCAAACGAGCTAACAGACGCACTCGAAGAAACCCTGAAAATTAAGGATGGAGAAACCACTGAGGATGGCTTGTTTACATTGGAATCAGTCGCGTGCCTGGGTTGTTGTTCGCTGGCTCCGGTAATGATGATCGGCGATGAAACCTACGGAAAATTGAACGGTACTAAAGCCGTTAAGATCGTGAAGAATATTCGCATTAGTGAAAATAGCTAAGAGAACGCCACTAAGACATCAAGACTCAAAAATTCACAAATGCAATGAAACCATAATTTTAATTCGTTGAAACTTGGTGCAAAAGATAATAATCATAGCAAACCCTTCATTTTAACTATGAAATTTTGCGTTTTAATAAGGAATAAAAAAACAATAATTTGATTAGGTTCAAGATAAATGACTAACCAAGAACTTGGAACCTTGAACTTGGAACTTTGAATTTACAATATGGAAACACAAGTAATCGTCGGCCTGGGAAGTTGCGGAATAGCAGCAGGAGCGAAAAAAGTTTATGATAAAATCGCAGCTTTGAAAGAAGCGGAAAAACTGGATTTTGAATTGAAGAAAACCAGTTGTATTGGCATGTGCTACCGTGAGCCCCTGATTGAGATAGTGGATGAAACAGGAACCTACCTCTATGGGGAAATTGATGAAGACAAAGCAGTTGAGTTAATTGACAGGCATATTACTCAGCATAATCCAATAAGGGAATACGTTGTACACACCGATCTTTTTGAAACTGTTGACAATGAATTCACGGAAGCCCAGGTAAAAATAACCCTGCGAAATTGTGGCTATATTGACCCCGAATCCATCGAAGACTACGAATCAAAAAACGGTTATCGAGCCATTAAAAAAATTGCAGGCTCAGGTCTTTCACGATTGGATGTAATTCAGACAGTGTTTGAGTCGGGATTGCGTGGACGAGGTGGCGGAGGATTCCCAACAGGCCTGAAATGGAAGTTTGCCAACAACAACAAAGCGGATGAAAAATTCATCATTTGCAATGCCGATGAAGGAGACCCCGGTGCCTTTATGGACCGTTCCGTATTGGAAGGAGACCCACATTCAGTAATCGAGGGGATGATCATTGGCGCCTATGCTATTGAAGCAACCGGTGGCGTAATCTATTGTCGTGCCGAATATCCGCTTGCTATAAAACGTCTTGAAATTGCGATCAGGCAAGCCCGTGAAAAAGGATACCTTGGGAAAAACATCCTGGGAATTCAGGGATTTAATTTTGATATTTATATAAAAGAGGGAGCAGGGGCATTTGTTTGCGGTGAAGAAACCGCCCTGATCGCTTCCATCGAAGGCCAGCGGGGAATGCCCCGGAAAAGGCCTCCGTTTCCTGCTGCCAGTGGTTTATGGAAAAAACCTACCAACATCAACAATGTCGAAACTTTTGCCAACATTCCCTGGATCATCATCAACGGAGCAAGCGCATATGCTGCTTACGGAACCGAGAAGAGTAAAGGGACTAAGGTGTTTGCCTTAGCGGGAAAAATAAAACGGTCGGGCCTGGTTGAAGTTCCTATGGGAATGAGTATACGCGAGGTGATTTTTAAGCTGGGTGGAGGAATTCAGGGAAACAAGAGATTCAAAGCAGTACAAATGGGAGGCCCATCCGGTGGCTGTATTCCTGAGCATCTTGCAGATATTCCCATTGATTATGACTCGGTAAATTCAACCGGAGCCATTATGGGTTCTGGAGGAATGGTCGTAATGGATGAAACCACCTGTATGATTGATGTGGCCAAATTTTTTCTCGACTTTACACAAAAAGAATCCTGTGGAAAATGTACATTTTGCCGGGTAGGCACTAAACGAATGTTGGAAATACTCACACGAATTACAGAAGGCAAAGGAGAAGAAGGCGATATTGAGAAACTGGAAGACCTTTCTTACCAGATTAGAGAGAGTTCACTTTGTGGACTTGGCCAAACAGCCCCAAACCCGGTTTTAACAACCATCAAATATTTCAGGGACGAATACGAAGCCCATATCCGGGATAAAAAGTGTCCGGCCAAAGTGTGCAAAGAATTACTTAAATACGAGGTGGACCCGGAAAAATGTACAGGGTGTACAGTATGCGCAAAAAACTGTCCTTCAAATGCCATAGATGGTCAACGGAAGGAAGTTCATTTTATCCGTCAGGATGATTGTATTCATTGTGGTGCTTGTTATACCAAGTGTAAGTTTGAAGCGATTAAAATATCATAATGGGCTATTGGCTATTAGCTGTTGGCCATTGGTTAACTATAAAAAACACATGATTTATATATAATGTTATAAACGATCAATCATAACCAGCTAAAAGCTAATAGCCATAGGCTAACAACTATTATCAAAATGAGAAATTTTAGGAGCCTGAATGTATGGAAAAACGGAATTGAACTTGTAAAAATAGTTTACCGATTGTCTGTTTTGCTTCCTGAAGAAGAAAAGTTCGGAATAAAAAGCCAAATCTGCAGAGCAGCTGTTTCGGTGCCTTCCAACATTGCTGAAGGATGCAGTCGTTCGAGCGAGCTGGAATATAAAAGATTTTTGGAGATTGCAACGGGGTCGCTTTTCGAAATTGAAACCCTATTGGTCATAATTCAGGAATTGGAATTTATTAATGCAGAAAAGATAAGTCAAGTGATTGAACAGGTTCAAACAGAACAGAAAATGGTCAACAACCTGATTTCAAGAATAAAAGTAAATATTTAAAGCTAAAGGCTAAAAACCAACAGCCAATGGCTATAACATTGATTGAAAATTAGAAAAACTTATAACATGAGCGAAACTTTAAATATCATACTCAACGGAAATATTGTAAAAGGGAAGCCGGGTGAAACCGTACTTGAACTTGCTCAACGACATGGAATTGTCATCCCGACACTGTGTCACGACCCACGGATCGAACCTTATACATCCTGTTATGTTTGTGTGGTTGAAATAGAAGGTTTCAGGGGATTACCGCCTTCTTGTTCCACCCGGATCGGAGAAGGTATGAAAATCACAACTGAAAACGAACGGGTGCGAAATGCCCGGAAGACAGCCCTTGACTTGTTGGTCAGCGACCACTATGCTGACTGTAGCGGCCCCTGTAAGCAAACCTGCCCTGCCGGTGTGGATGTTCAGGGATACATTTCCTACATTGAAAAAGGAATGTACCATGAAGCCGTTGCCTTGATCAAGGAAACCAACCCCCTGCCTGCTGTTTGTGGCCGTGTTTGTGTCCGTCCTTGTGAGGTGGCTTGTCGGAGAAATTTATTGGATGAAGGAACTCCCGTTGGCATTGATTATTTAAAACGATTTGCTTCGGATATTGACCTGGATTCTCCTGATAAGTGGAAACCGGAAGTAAAAGCCTCAACCGGTAAAAAAGTCGCCGTTATCGGTGCAGGGCCTGGTGGCGTATCTTGTGGGTTCTTCCTGCAAAAGGAAGGCCATCAGGTGGATATCTTCGAAGCAGCTCCCAAACCCGGTGGTTGGTTGCGCTATGGAATACCTGAATACAGGCTGCCCAATGACATTCTTCAAAAAGAGGTTGATAACATCACTGAACTTGGCGTAAATATTTTTTACAATAAGAAATTGGGAGGCAATGTCAGCTTCAAAGAACTAAAAGATAAATACGATGCTGTTATACTGACCATCGGCTCGCAAAAAGGAACCCTGATCGGTTGCAAGGGGGATGATGCTGAAAACGTATTTTCGGGAATTGATTTCCTCAAAGAGATGGAGATTACCGGTAAGCCTTATAATTTCAAAGGTAAAAAAGTTGCTGTCGTTGGAGGAGGAAATACTGCCATGGACTGTTGCCGCACATCCATCAGATGTGGTGCTGATAAAGTATATGTAATTTACCGCCGTACCGAAAATGAAATGCCAGCCAACCCCATCGAAATTCATGAATCGAAGCTGGAAGGTGTTGAATATTTATTGTTGACAAACCCGACCGAGGTAAAAAAGGATGATCAGGGAAAGGTAAAATCGGTAACTTGTTTAAAAATGCAGTTGGGCGAACCCGATGCATCGGGCAGAAGAAGGCCAATTCCAATTGAAGGATCAGAGTTTGAACTGGAAGTGGATTATGTATTGGCTGCTATCGGGCAAAAAACCGCAGTAAACTTTTTGGAAGATATCAATGAAAACCTAAATGGAAATGGGGAACTGAAGCTTAACCGTTGGGGTGATATTGATGCCGATCCCAAAACCCTGCAAACAGGAATTCCAAAAGTGTTTGCAGCAGGGGATGGAGTAACGGGACCGGCAACCTTGATTGAAGCTATCGGACAAGCTAAAATAGCTTCACGCAGTTGCCACCAATTTCTTAGCGGCCTGCCCATCGAACCTCCCAAAAAAGAGTTTTTATCGAAGCGTGATAATTTCAAACTACAGGACCCAAAAGATTATACAGGTTTTTACGAAAAACAGCTTCGGGAAGAAATGCCTACACTGGATCCGGAAAACAGGTTGAATTTCAACGAAGTTGAACTGGGATACGACAGCGAGGAGGTTGCTCATCACGAAGCTCAGCGTTGTTTAGAATGTGGTTGTGCAGAGTACTTTACCTGCGACCTGAAGGCATATAGTACAGAGTACAATGCTGAACAAGGTAAATTTAAAGGTGAATTCAAAGAATACCAGGTTGATTTCAGGCATCCTTTCATTGAGATTGATAATAACAAATGCATCCTTTGTTCACGCTGTATCAGAATTTGCCGTGAAGTGGTTGGAGCAAATGCATTGGGACTGGTGAACAGGGGTTTTGATACTTATGTTGCACCCAGCATGGGCGACAAACTTCAGGATACTTTCTGTGAATCTTGCGGATTGTGTATTTCAACGTGTCCCACCGGAGCCATTACTGAAAATTTTCCGTTCAAGCCCGGGCCTGTAAAATTGGACACTGCCGATACTATTTGTAATTTTTGTTCCATAGGATGTTCGGTAACCCTGAACCACAAAAAAGGGTTCGTAATGAAAACCACCGGAAAGGAGGGCATTGTTAATACCGATGGCAACTTATGTCGTTTCCCGAAATTCGGATATCATTCGATGAACGATACAAGCCGGATCACCAAGCCATTGCTTAAAGTAAACGGAAGATTCGAAGAGATCACATTTGAGAAAGCGTATGATTTGATCACTGATCATATTGAAAGTGTAAATCCAGACGATAATGCTTTTTTTGGCGGGTCGAGGCTTTCCAATGAAGAGCTTTACTTAATTCAAAAACTGGCAAGGGGTGGAGCTAAAACAAACAATGTAACGAGTTTCCACTACCTTAACAGAGGCAATGGATACATTATGGATTCTGATTCCAATGTTCCCTTTGATCAACTGACCGGTGCAAGTAAAATATATCTGGTAGGTTCTGAAATAAATATGGACAATGCGGTTGCCGGCTTTATGGTGAATGTAGCGCAGAAGAAATACAATATACCACTTGAATTGGTTACCACTCATCTCGACAGTCCAATGCAGCACAAGGCTGACTCCGTGATTCCCATCAAATCGTATTACCATTTTATCAAAGCTGTAAATTATTACCTCGTTGCCAACGGTTTCGAAAATGGTCTTTTTATCAAGGATAACTGCAAGGGGTACAAAGAATACAAAGAAACGCTTTTGAAAGAAAACTTTGTAGAGCTTGTTGAAAAATCGGGCGTGCAATTCATGGATAAGATCATTGAATTTGCTAAAGAGTACAACAAGGAAATGAATGCCATAATTGTTTATTCTGAAAAAGAGGTTTGTTCGCAAGCCGCCCTTGAGCTGAAGAACCTTGCCATGGTCACCGGCAAACTAGGCAAAACGGCCAATGGCCTGTTATCCCTAAAAGAAAAAACAATTCGCAGGGATTGTTTGATATGGGTATTTGCCCGAAACTGGGCGTGGGAGCAAAACCCATACAGGGGGAAAAGATCACCGAATTGATGACAAAAACTTGGGGGGTTAAAGAATTGCCGAAAACCCTTAATGAAAACCAATACAACTCCCTGGAAAACGGCTTGCTGAAAAACATCTTTATCTTTGGTGAAGACCCATTGGGTTGTGCCCAGAATAAGGTGAAAGTTTCCGGATGGCTTTCAGTGGCTGATTTTGTTTTGGTACAGGATTATTTCATGACAGAAACAGCAAAGGTGGCCGACTTGATCCTTCCGGCATCTTTTCCGGTTGAAATTGGTGGTAGTTTTACCAATACCCAAAAAACCATCCAGGTGTTTGAAGCTGAGATTCCATCAAAGGTTGAAAATGACTCCATTGTTCAATTAAGCATGCTGTTGAAGAAATTTGGGTTGAAGGGATTTAAAACCTCCAAGGATGTGATGAACGAAATTATTTCGATGCTTTCTGCAGAATTGCCGGAATCAAATCGTACTTTTGTTTACACTGAAGGTCAGGATTGCAACCGCATGTTCAATTATGGTTGCGATGTGATTGTGAAACGTTTTGAAGAAAATTTTGACAATGCAATGAAGGATTGATACTTTTGTAGTTACTTTTTTGCGGTTGAAAAGAAATTGTAAATTCTAAAACATATAAAAATGAAAAAGTTTGAAAACATAAACGACATCCTTGATTTTGCCATCAATGAAGAACAAGTGGCCATTGACCTCTATACAACCCTTGCTGAGAATGCCAAAACCGATGACATCAAACAGGTTTTTATGGAATTCGTTGGGGAAGAGATCAAGCATAAAGTGAAACTGATTAAGGTAAAGGAAGAAGGTACATTCCCGATTGAAGATGAGAATATTGTTGATCTGAAAATCAGCGATTACATGATGGATGTGAAGTTTCATCCTGAAATGAAATACGAGGATGCGCTGATCTTTGCCATGAAAAAGGAAAAAGCTGCTTTCAAACTCTACAGTACACTAGCCGAACGTGCCCCGGATGTACAAATCAAAAAATTATTTGAACAACTGGCATTGGAAGAATCCAAACACAAACTCCGTTTCGAGATCGAGTATGATGAGTATGTGTTGAGGGAGAATTAAAATAAGATTGTTAACTTCTTCAGAGGTTAGCAACTTTATCATTTCCATAAATCTTCTGGCATCCTCGCCAGAAGACTTTTTATTATAAATCTTCGATGTACAATCTTTAAGTAGGTACGCTTAGAGCAGTGGTAAAATTCAGATTATTGTAAAACCAGTTTTTCATTCCATACCTTTTCTCCGGTTTTAAATTGAATAAAATACACTCCTTTTGGCTGTTGAGAAAAGTCAATACGGATATGGTTGGCCCTAACACAATTTCCGGAATAGACAATCTTGCCTGCTAAATCCCTGACTGTAATTTCTATTGGGTTTGCATTGAATGATTCAGGTTTAATAGTAAACTCTCCATCGGAGGGGTTTGGATAAATAAAAGCAGTGGCCTTGCCAATTCTATTCTCTTTCGAACCTGTTATTTCGTCTGTCATTACAACCCAATTCTTCACATCTCCATTATGAGCCGTAACCTGATAGGTAACAGGCAGGCTAAAATCATTGGGTGTTGCTCCGCTTTGCTGAAGCAGATCGTCCACATAAGCCTCTGCGCAATTGGAGAGGTTAAAGCTAGCAATCAAATTTTCAGTGTTCGTGCCCAATGGCAAAAAAAGATAAACGGAATCCCCGGAAATCTGGCCAATGATATCCTGTTGTATTTGAGGATTATTGCCTGCTTCAAATGAAAAGTTGAAAATAGCGTTTTGGTTACCAGGAAAAACTGTTACCAGGGTTGAATCCACAATGCTTTCCTGAAAAATATCATAAGCTGTAACAATGTAATTTGTTGTTTCAAGTGGACTGACCGAAATGGTGTCATTTGTTTGGTTTCCCGGTTCCCAGTCATACGTATAGGGTGGAAAACCATTGTATACGTTAACCCAGAGATCTACCTCTTGTTCAGGACAAATCATTAGGTTCGGACTCATTTGAGAAGCCATTTCACCATAATCCAATATAGTAAGCACAAGGGTATCATACCTGACCGTGCAGCCCAACGTATTTTCAATGATCAATTCAATGAATTCATCACCTTCAACAATGCCGTCATATAATGGGGTAATATGAATGGTGACGGAATCCAGGCCTTCTTCAAAGATGATACTGTTTTCAATTTCTTCATAATCCACTCCATTAATTGCAAAGCCAGGGCCTTGAACATTTTCAAAATAAACAGTAAGAGGTGTATTATCAACATTGGGCAACCAGAAAACAACATCGGCTTCCACATGGCCCTCAACCATATACTCTGTTATACCCGGAGGGTAAGGGCTAATTTCTGTTTCAATTGTCAGTGCCGAAATACTGCTTTCCTCAAAAAAAACACCTGAATCAAAAATATGATCACCAGTATCTGCAACACCCAGTTTTATATGATATTCCGCACAGGGAACCACTGATATACTGACCCCTATGATTGCCGTAAACCCATCATACTGCAAAGTCAATCCATTAGAATTGTCAATATAATACTGAGAATTATTGTTTATATTAATATTAATGCAGTTTATGGGTAATGTTGTCCCTGGAACCAAAGCAACATTCAAGTCATTGTAAAATCCTCCTGCAGGATCAGGTCCGGTAATAAAAATTCCCATGATATCACCAATTAACCCAACACCCCCATTTTCGTATTCTTCCGAACCAAATACAAATTTGAATTTCATCGTATCAAATTCAGGAAAAATGTCAAATTCAAGAACAGATGCATCATATGTTGTATGGTAGGAAATATTATTCAATGAAGGATCGCCAGGTAGGTTATTATTTGTTCCGGCAGATGAACTATTATTGGGCCCCGGAATAATATATCCTGCCCCTGAAGTAAGAAAAATCCCACTTGCAAGCCCCAGGTTTGTGGTTTGTCCGTTGTTAAATATTCCACGGGATTGTTCAGCACCCTGAAATGTAACATTTGAATAAACAATCCCTTCGCCCACCAGGTATTCAACCATATCCTCCGGCGTAATATCAGACCCCGATTGAATTTCAATTTGTCCGTTGACAAAATTGAAAGTGGCTATAATAATGAAAAGAAGCTGAATTCTGAATATGACAAATGGAGTTTTCATTTTCTTTAAGATTTCTTAAAGTGATTGAACAAATATAGCAATAATTTTCAAAATAAGATCTCAACATAAAGTGATAATCTTTTAGCGTGGAGACTCAAATCATGGACGCTCAAATCGGTGGCGGGAAACAACTTATTGTATGATCAGCTTTTCATTCCAATTTCTTTCACCCGATTTTAGTTGAATAAAAAACATTCCTTTTTGCCAATTGGATAAATCAATCAGTATTTCTTCCTCATTTTCATAAAAACGGGAAAAAACAATTTTGCCGGTCAAATCTATAATATGGATTTCAAATGGAATTGAAGAAATTGATGTTGACTTAATCCGAAACTTTCCATCCGAAGGGTTCGGAGAGATAAGAAAAACAGGAGAATGGACTTCCTCATCCGAAACAGGGACTGCTAATACATCAATCGTAATATCATGACATGGGAAATTAAAAACTCCGGTTATCGTATCATAACCTAACTTTGTTACGGTGTAAAAATGATCGCCCCCAGTCATACAAAATGAGGCTTTACCATCTACATTTGTATACAATACATCCTCATCAACCATAACACTTGCACCCGAAAGAGGCACTCCCTGGTTAGAAATTACGTGAAACTCAGCTTGAGGAAGTGAGGGTAATATCAATTCAATTGTTACAGGGCTATTTGGAACAGTTACCGTTCCATATAGCTGGATCCCACAGCCAATAAGGATTACAGATATATCATAGGTTCCATTTTCAAGATAAGTTGTTCCGCCCGGAGTAATTGTGTCCCCATTGATAACAATAAGCAATCCATCAAACTGGTTTTCACATTCAAAACCAGTGATTTGAATTGATACACCATATACATTCAGTGCCATCACAATTTCGACAGTTTGAGGAATTGTATCTACGTTCAGTGATCCGGTTTGTGAAACAAATCCTGGCTTGGAGGCTGTGTAGGTATAATTCCCAACTTGCAGACAGGTGTCTGCTTCTCCCATATCATCCGTGATCAGCATACTCCCTTGAATACCAATGTTGACTTCCGGCAGGGGATTTCCTTGCCCATCTTTGGTCAGAAAGGTGATCCCGCCGCAAGTTTCCAGGTCAATATAGGAAGTTTCGGGAACCGAAAATGAGATTCCCCCTAAATTATAAGTGCCGTTTATTAAATAGAAAATAACCAGCCCGTTAGAACCGGTTATCAAAGTTAGTCCATCAATTGTTATTGTAGCACCCTGAACAGGGCTGCCGCAACAGTTGACAAAGATGGTTACTTCATTTATCGGGTAACACAAATCCTCCTCAATGAACAAGGGTTCATTGAATACTGTGAATGATCCTTCCTGAGTAACATATCCATATTTGGTTACAGAGTAATTGTAATCACCATTGGGTAAATTAAATACGGCAATGCCTGAAGGATTTGTCAGAACCGATTCATTACCCACGGTAACAAGGGCACCCACTAATTCAAAACCATTGCATGTGACATGAAAAACCACCTGATACTCCTCAAGGTTACAGACACAACCATCAATCAGGGTCGTTTCAAAATCCGGCCAAAAACCAGAAGTTTCATATAAGGATAGCTGGGTTTCACCTCCCAGATAAACAAAATCAATTTCACATAATTGAGTCCCCGGAGAAACAGTTGTGCCAACAAATGTAGGATCAACGAACAAAACTACCATTCCACTCCACTCATTGGTTCCAATAAGCCAATCGGGAATTTCTCCAAAGTTAATGCTATAAATGCCGGTCCAGAACAATACACTGTAATCAAATCCAAATCCTGCGTCTATTGAAAAAACCAGGGCTCCGGGAGTAATGTCATCACAATATACCGGAACATATACAGTATCGCCAGGTACCAATGTTGAAGCATCCGTACTGCTCAACCTTAAGGTCGCCTGATATTGTGCAGATAATACAGAGCTGAGTATAACCAGGGAAAGGAGTAATGGTAATTTTTTCATTGTTCTTCTGTTTTAATGGTTTGATGAATTTAGCCTTGCAATAATATAGTTGCAAATATAGCTAAGTATTTTTCAGACAGCAAGTAGAAAATACGGACAACTTGAACCTAATATCCCCTATTGATTTTGAAGTCAACAACAAAAAAGAGCATTGCAAAAAAATAGGCTGCTTTAATTGGCAGCCTCAATAAATCTAAATAGTCGGATATTTTTTAAATATTTCTTCTGATTTCATCAGTATGTCAACATACTGGGCCCGGCGATAGGCAAAGGGGTCATTAATGTTTTTCTTCGACATTTTACCGCGGAAATCATCAAGTGTAGCATGTTTTTTTGCATCCATCCAGCGCTCAATATCCGTCAGAATCGAACTGATCTGGTCAATTCCGTTTTTGTAAAGTGTGCTAACTACCTGAACACAATCAGCGCCGCCAAGGATCATCGATATTACGTCTTCACCAGTAAAAATTCCCCGGCTACTGCAAATACTCGCATTTATATTATCATAAAGAAGGCCGGCAAACCTCAATGGCAATCTGCATTCATCATGATTACTCAGGTTGTACGGAAACCGAAGTTCTTCATTATCAATATCAATTTCCGGTTGAAATAGTTTATTAAACAATACAAATCCATCAGCACCTATTTTATCCATTTCCTTTATTACATAGAGCGGATTGGTATAATATGGACTCAATTTAACTGCTACCGGAATAGATATAGAATTCTTAACAGCCTGGAGGATATCGATTTTTTCATTGATCAGCGCCCTGCCCATAATTTCAAAATCGGAAGGCACTGAATAGAAATTGATCTCCAATCCGTCAACTCCTGTCTCTTCAATTTTTTTGGAATAGTCAATCCAGGATTCAAAATTAATTGCATTGAGGCTTGCAATAAGCGGGATACCAATACTCTCTTTTGCTTTTCTCAGATTGATCAAATATTCTTCGGGCCCTGCATGTTCGATTTCGGGGAAGAGTGAACTTCCTTCCGCATGGCGGTGAGTGTATTCTTCCATTTGATCGAATAGTTGTAAATTCTCCAGTTGAATCTGTTCTTCGAAAAGAGATTTATAAACAATGGCAGCAGCACCAGCTTCTTCCATTCGTTTTAAATTGTCCACTTGGGTTACCAGGTTGCTGGCCCCTACGATTACGGGATTCTTCAATTCGATCCCCATATACCGAGTCTTAAGATCAGCCATAGTTTTAAGGATTTTATATATTCTTATTAATTGTTTATTTATTGTTATGATTTATACACAATATGAATCGGGCAAATGTATAAAAATTTTCCCTTAGAAAATTTATAGCAGGCCTTATCTAAATCCTTTCTAAATAAGGTATATAAAGATACTAATTATATTAATTTATTAATTTCGCCACCGTCTATTTTGATAAATCATAAATTTGAAATAAATAAAAGAACTTAAAATAATTTACTATGGCTAAAGAGAAAAAATTTATCACCTGCGAAGGTAACTACGCAACCTCTCATATAGCTTATATGTTTAGTGAAGTTGCATGTATCTACCCCATTACACCTTCATCCGACATGGCTGAATACGTTGACCAATGGGCTGCCCATGGCAAGAAGAATATTTTTGGTGAAATCGTTGACGTGCGTGAGATGCAGTCCAGAGCCGGTGCTGCCGGTGCAGTCCATGGATCGCTCCAAGGCAGGTGCCCTGACCAGTACATATACAGCATCTCAGGGGCTGTTGCTGATGATCCCCAACATGTATAAAATTTCCGGTGAGTTGTTGCCGGGTGTTTTCCACGTTAGTGCAAGGAGCCTCGCTGCTCATGCTTTATCCATTTTTGGTGACCACAGTGATGTGATGAGTACTCGCCAAACAGGTTTTTGTATGCTGGCTACCGGTAGTGTTCAGGAAATTATGGACCTTGCAGGTATTGCACATTTGGCTGCTATCAAAACCCGTGTTCCCTTCTTACATTTCTTTGATGGTTTCAGAACTTCTCACGAAATCCAAAAAGTAGAGGAAATGCAAATGGAAGATCTGGCTAAGCTTGTTGATCATAAAGCTTTGCAAGCCTTCAGGGACAATGCGCTCAACCCGGAACATCCTGTTACAAGAGGTACTGCCCAGAATCCGGATGTTTATTTTCAGGCCCGTGAAGCAGGTTCTATATTCTATGATGACATCGCCGATGTTGTGGAAGACTATATGAAAGAGATTAAGAAAATTACCGGCCGTGAATACCACCCATTCGATTATTATGGTGCTAAAGATGCCGAGCATATTATTGTGGCCATGGGTTCCGTTACCAGTACGATCAAGGAAGTAATTGATCATTTATTAGAAAAAGGTGAAAAAGTTGGATTGATTGCTGTCCATCTTTACAGGCCATTTTCAGAAAAGTATTTCATGAAGGTCTTTCCGAAAACAGTTAAAAAAGTAGCTGTTCTTGACAGGACTAAAGAAATCGGTGCAAACGGTGAACCACTTTATCTGGATATAAGGGATTTGTTTTATGGAAAGAAAGATGCTCCCGTAATTATTGGTGGCAGATATGGTTTGAGTAGCAAGGATACAACTCCTGCACACATCATGTCTGTTTTCGAAAATCTTAAATTGAAAGAACCCAAAAACAGGTTTACCATTAGCATTGTTGATGATGTTAAAAATACCTCATTACCACTATTGCCTCCGGTACGTGTAACTCCAAAAGGAACTTTCGAAGCTAAATTCTATGGTTTGGGCGCTGACGGAACCGTGGGTGCAAATAAAAACTCTATCAAAATTATCGGTGACAATACGGACAAATATGCTCAGGGTTATTTTGCTTATGACTCGAAGAAATCCGGGGGTATTACTGTTTCTCACCTGCGTTTTGGTGACAAGCCAATCAATTCGACATACCTTGTAAGTACTCCCGATTTTGTGGCTTGCCACGTTCCTGCTTACCTCGAAAAGTACGACATGCTTAAAGGTTTGAAAAAAGGCGGTACTTTTTTGCTGAACAGTATTTGGGATGAAGAAGAAACCAAGAAGAATCTTCCTGACCACATGAAGAAATACATGGCAGATAATGATATTCAGTTTTATATCATCAATGCTACCAAAATTGCTCAAAAAATTGGACTTGGTTCTCGAACCAATACCATCATGCAATCGGCTTTCTTTAAAATGTCGGAAGTAATTCCTTACGACGATGCAATTGATCATATGAAGAAAGCCATCCAGAAATCGTATGGCAAAAAGGGCGATATGATTGTCAATATGAACAACGCCGCAGTTGATAGAGGAGGCGATGTGATCAAAATTGAAATTCCGAAAGAATGGTCAAGCCTTAAAATATCAGCAACAAAGGATACAAGGGATTTACCTGAATTCATTAAAAATGTATTTGAACCGATCAATAAACTGAAAGGCGATGATTTGCCGGTGAGCGCATTTGCAGGCAGGGAAGATGGAACTTTCCCTTCAGGGAGCACAGCCTATGAAAAACGTGGTATCGCTGTGAACGTTCCGGAGTGGATTTCTGAAAATTGTATCCAGTGTAACCAGTGCTCTTATGTTTGCCCTCATGCTTGCATCAGGCCATTCCTGTTGGATGAAAAGGAAGTTAAAGGCTTACCAAAAGGAACTGCAACAATAGAAGCGAAACCAAAAACGTTCGATGGCTATCAATTCAGGATTCAGTTAAGCCCGCTGGATTGCACCGGCTGCGGTAATTGTGTTGAGGTTTGTCCTTCCAAAGAGAAATCGTTGGTTATGAAGCCACTTGCCAGCCAGATGAAAGAAGCTGAAGTCTGGAATTATGTGGATCAAAATGTTACTTATAAAGATACCATCGTAGAAAAAGACAAGTCGGTTAAGAATAGCCAGTTTGCCCAGCCTCTGTTTGAATTTTCAGGTGCTTGTGCGGATGTGGTGAAACTTCATATGTAAAGCTGGTTACGCAATTGTTTGGCGAACAGATGATGATAGCCAATGCGACAGGCTGCTCATCTATTTATGGTGGTTCGGCACCGGCTACGCCTTATTGTCCAAGCAAGAAAACGGGCAGGGGGCCTGCATGGGCCAATTCATTGTTCGAAGACAATGCTGAATATGGCTTTGGAATGGTTACCGCAGTAAACAAAATGAAGATCGTATTGCCAATAAGATGGCAGAAGTGCAAATGGTAACATTTCTGCTAAGACAAAGGAACTTTTTCAATGAATGGATCGCAAATAAAGAGAACGGCGATGCATCCGATGAAATTTCAAGGAAAATAATTCCAGCCTTGGCAAAGGAAAAAGATCCTTTGGCAAAAGAACTATTAAACCTCAAGCAGTATTTTTCTAAAAAATCAGTTTGGGTGTTTGGTGGTGACGGATGGGCATATGACATTGGCTTTGGTGGACTGGACCATGTTCTGGCATCAGGCGATAACATCAATGTTCTGGTTATGGATACGGAAGTTTTTGTTCAAACACCGGCGGACAGGCTTCTAAAGCGACTCCGTCAGAGCTGTTGCAAAGTTTGCTGCTTCCGGGAAGAAGATCCGTAAGAAAGACCTGGGTGCAATGGCCATGACGTATGGTTATGTTTATGTTGCCCAGATTGCCATGGGTGCTAACCAGGCCCAAACATTGAAAAGCCATTCGTGAAGCGGAAGCTTATCCGGGCTATCACTGGTGAAAATTGCTTATGCACCGTGTATCAATCATGGGTTGAAATACGAATGACAAACCCAGGAAGAGGAAAAACTGGCTGTAGAATGTGGTTATAGCATCTCTATCGCTACAATCAATGATGGAGGCAGAAGAAGAACCCATTTATACGATTCCAAGAGCCGGATTGGGCGAAGTTGGGACTTCCTCGAGCGTGAAGTTCGTTATACGTCGCTGAAAAAAATCATTCCCTCAGGAAGCTTCAGTATTGTTTGCTGCAGCCAGAGAGAATGCCAAATGGCGGTATGCCAGTTATCAGCGTTTGGCTGCAATGGAGTTTTAGTTAATAAGAAAATTATAATTAATTTTAAAGTCGGGTTTTTAAAAAAATCCGACTTTATTTTTATGTAAAAAACAATGCAATGAAAATGTTTATTATGGTTTATTTATTGGTGCATCGATTGTTTTCTTTCCAAAGTTGCAGGACTCCTCGGCCTTTAACAAACAAAGTGGTGACGATCCTGAAATTACCTTCCAGCGACCATTTGACCATGGCAACACTATACCAGCAAACGGCTGCCGAATACCGAGCGCTTTGCTACCAGGCTTTTAATGTGGCAAAGTATCAACTGGATCAAAATTTGCGAATAGCAGGATTACAAAGGCAACAGGCTGTGGTTTTGGATATTGATGAAACCGTTTTGGACAATAGCCCTCCTTGAAGCCAAATGTATTTTGAACGATGCGCTTTACCCTGCCAGGAGGAATGGATGAATGCTTCGAATGCCCAAACCAGTTTCCGGGTGTAATGGAATTTTTAGAATATGCCAAATCAAAAGGGATTAAATATATTATATTACCAACCGCAAGGAAAAGTACAGGGAACAAACCATTAAAAACTTAAAGATTTAGAAGTTCCCAAATGCGGAGAATGAATACCTGATGCTAAAAACAGATGAATCGAGCAAGAAGGAGAAGGGATTTGGTGAGCGAGCAATAAAGATCATTTATTGATGGAATAACCTCAACGATTTTTCAGAAGTGTTTGAAAAAATCTGTTTCTGATCAGTTTAGAGTGACAGATGAAATGAAGCGGAATTCGGAACCCGCTTTATTGTATTGCCCAATGCCATGTGGCGATGGGAAGGGGCTTTATACAACTATGATTATTCTTTAAGCAATAAGGAAAGATGAGGCCCCTAAAGCCCTTCAAAGCTTTTAACTGAATCAATATGTATCTGGATCATTATCTTTACCACGAAAAAGAATTTGAAAATAAGTAAAGCCGAAAAGACATAATATTGCCACAGATTTACAGATGGCTCATTCATTTTAGCCTTTCTGAAAACTCAATGGGGAGCCGGGCGATTCTACTTAACGATTAAATTCTCGCTTTTTCAAATGGAATTGTCTGAAACCCACACCTGCTCGGTTTCTTGTGAAAAGCTGTGATACTGAACACCACGTTTTCATAAATTTCCTTTACAAACATCTATTTATTTCGTATATTTACAATCTATTTTTTTAGTACAAAACCGATGAAAAAGCAAAAATTACTATTTGTCCTTATCCTCTCTCTATTTACTTTTAGCTTATATAGTCAGGAGGCTGGTGTTGAAGGATATGTTACTCATGGTATTTCAGGTACTCCATTAGAGGGTGCCATGATGTTGTGCGGTCCCATAACCATTATCACAGGAGTTGATGGTTTTTATGCTTTTTCACTCAATCCGGGTAACTACACCCTAAGCTGTTTTTATGATGACTTATGTCCTTTTGATACAACCCTGAGTTTGTCACAAGGGGAATTTATAACATTGAATATCCAGCTTTTTCCCTGCCCTGAGTTTTTGGTCAATCCCATGTCTGTAATGCAACAAGTGCCAATGGGAGAGCAGCTAATGGATACTTTGATACTGTCGAATCCGGGAGTATCGGGTGTGGATTGGTCGGCTGAACTTGAAATATTATCTTTTCAAAAAGAATTTCTAGATGCTCAGTTTCAATATCCACTCTCCGGAACACCTGGAAGTGCGGGTATTGAATGTGATGGCGAGTATTTTTATGTTTCTAATATTTCCAATGGGATGATCTCCAAATATGGCCTGGATGGGACTTTTATTGAAACGCTTGCAATCGCTGGAGTTCCGGGTATTTATGACTTGGCTTATAATGGAACTTATTTTTATGGAGGAAATGGAAATACAACTGTTTTTGAAATGGATTTTAATGCACAGGCTTTAGTAAGTACCATCTCAGCTCCGCAAAATGTTAAGGCTATAGCCTATAATGAAAATGAAGATGTTTTTTATGGATATAGCTGGGGAGGGGATATTGTCACTTTTGATCATTCAGGGGCATTGATTGCATCCAGTCCGGTGGGGTTAAGTGGAGCCGTATATTCAGGTTTTGCATATGATAATGTCAGCCCTGGCAATCCTTATCTTTGGGGTTATGGCCTGGTTGAGACAGATCCAAATACATTGGTTCAGATTTCCTCACTAATATGAATGAAGTAATGACTATTGGGTTGGGAGACTTGTTACCCGATCCGATTTCTAATGGTGCAGGAGGTTTGTTTGCCCATGCCGATATTGTTGAGGATACCTGGACGCTTGGAGGATTAATTCAGGATGAATGGATTTGGGGGCTTGAACTTGCTTCGACCGAATCGTGGATAAGCATGAGTCCTGGGTCAGGTATTTTAGGGCCCGGTGAAAATGAGGAAATGATCCTCTCATTTGATGCGACATCGTTAATGCCTGGATTGTATTCAGCAATAATCAATTTTGCCACAATTCCTGATATTGGAAACCCCCAGGTACCGGTTGATTTGTATGTTTTCAGTGATGAACTTTACCCCCCTGGCAATTTTGAGGTTTCTCTGCAATGCGAAACATTAGAGGTTTGCTGGAATGTTCAAAATCCTACTGTAGATAGTTTTAGTATTTACATCAATTCACAATGGATAGTAAATACAACGAACTTTTGTTATACCGTTGCAGGGCCTGATCAGTATTCTCTCTACGTAACTGCCTGGTATGATGGAGAGGAAACAATGCCTTCAGCAGTATTGGATTTTTTAATTCCCTGGCCTTCCGATTCTGAACCTGAAAATTTAGTGATTGATTCATTGGTCAATACACACGTTTATCTTTCCTGGAATGAACCAATGGGTTGTGCAGTGCATGACGGTTATAACCTTTATTGTGATGGTGAAAAAATCAATGAAGAATTAATTGTGGATTTGTTTTATTGTGATATTGTAAGTTTAGCGGGTCCACATGAATATTATTCCACAAGTGTTTATTATTTTGGAGAATCTGATCCTTCAAACAGTCAAACGGTTATTATAACCAGCATCCCTGAAATAGAAAATTCCCGGTTGTTAATTTTCCCAAATCCTTCTGCCGAAAAGCTTTATATCCATTCTGAAAGCCGTATTTTGTTTATCTCAATTTCTGATATTTTAGGCCAGGAGGTTTATAGCAGCAAAGTCAATGACAAAGATATTGTTGTTGATGTTTTCGCATTTCAAAAGGGAATTTACTTTGTAAGGATGGACATGGAAGGTAAAAGTCAAATGAAAAAAATACTTGTAGAGTAGGGAATGGATTTTAATTCGGGAGATTTTTCTCGTGTTGAAGAGTGGGCGGCCCGGAAGGGCCGCTCTTTTTTATATGTTTTTAAAAATGATAGAATTAATTAATCTTTTATCACCTTCAATTTCAATTCATCAAGTTGTTCTATTGCTATTTCAGAAGGTGAATCAATCATTACATCACGTCCTGCATTGTTTTTAGGGAAGGCAATGTAATCGCGGATAGAATCGGAGCCGCCGAATAAAGCAACCAGGCGGTCGAATCCGAGGGCAATACCTCCATGCGGAGGTGCGCCAAATTCAAAAGCATTCATCAGGAACCCAAATTGACTTTGTGCTTCTTCATCGGTAAAACCCAATATCTTGAACATCTTTTTCTGCAAGTCTTTATTGTGAATACGGATGGAGCCACCACCGATTTCAACTCCGTTGATCACCATGTCGTAAGCATTTGCCCTGACTGCACCCGGATCGGAATCCATTTTTTCAATGTCCTCGGGCTTGGGTGATGTGAATGGATGGTGCATGGCATAGAAACGCTGCGAATCTTCATCCCATTCGAGCAAAGGAAAGTCGGTAACCCACAACGGTTTGAATGCATTGGGGTTGCGAAGTTCAAGCCTGTTGCCCATTTCAAGCCTTAATTCACATAAGGCTTTACGGGTTTTATTGGTTTCTCCGGCAAGGACTAAAATCAAATCTCCGGGATTCGCATTCATCTTTTCAGCCCAGGCTTTTAATGCTTCCTGATCAAAAAATTTGTCTACGGAAGATTTAACTGTTCCGTCAGTGTTGAATTTTACATAGACCAATCCATTAGCACCAATTTGCGGTTTTCTGACGAAGTCGGTCAATTGATCCAATTGTTTGCGGGTGTATTCTGCACAACCTTCAGCGCAAATCCCAACCACAAGTTCGGCATCATCAAAAACTTTAAACCCCTTGTTTTGAGCTACATCGTTTAACTCAACAAACCGCATCCCAAACCGAAGATCGGGTTTGTCTGAACCATAGTATTTCATTGCATCGGCATAGGGCATCAATGGGAAATTTTCGATATCAATGCCTTTAACTTTTTTGAACAGATGTTTCGCCATTCCTTCAAAAGTGGACAAAATATCTTCCTGATCAACAAACGACATTTCACAATCAATTTGGGTAAACTCGGGTTGACGGTCGGCCCTCAGGTCTTCATCCCTGAAACAACGTACAATTTGAAAATAGCGATCATAACCCGCCACCATTAACAATTGTTTAAAGGTTTGAGGCGATTGTGGCAAAGCATAAAACTGGCCTTCGTTCATACGCGAAGGAACAACGAAATCACGGGCACCTTCCGGTGTGGATTTGATCAGGAACGGTGTTTCGATTTCAAAGAAATTTTGCGAATCAAGGTAATTCCTTGTTTCCATTGCCATCTTATGGCGCAGTTCGAGGTTCCTTTTTACAGGAGCTCTCCGAAGGTCAAGATAGCGGTATTTCATCCGAAGTTCTTCTCCTCCATCTGTATTTTCTTCGATGGTAAAAGGAGGGGTGATTGAACTGTTCAAAACGACAAGTTTCTCCACCAGGATTTCAATTTCACCGGTCGGCATCTTAGGGTTTTTATTGCTTCTTTCGGCAACGGTTCCCGAAACACTTATCACAAATTCCCTTCCCAGCTTTCTGGCTTGATCGCACAATGCTGCATGGGTTTCCATATTGAAAACCAATTGGGTAATTCCGTAACGGTCGCGTAAATCAATGAAGGTCATACCGCCCAGGTCTCTTGATTTTTGTACCCAGCCACTTAAGGTAATTTCAGCACCCATATGGCTGATGTTTAATTCTCCGCATGTATGTGTTCGTAGCATATTTATTGTTTTTCGGGCTGCGAAATTACAAATAATAAATTCAAATATGAGGGCTGAAAAAATTGGGAATGAATTGTCAGGGATTTAGATCGTAACCGTTTTCATTCATATAATCAGAAAGGTTGTTTTGGACAAAGGTCACCAGGTTCTCAGGAATGTGATGGCCTCCCGACTTCTGGTGCTTTTGCGAATTGATGTACTCTTCTAATTTGGGTTTGAACCCTGAAAAATCCTGCAAATGGAATTGACTGTATATTCCTTCAATTGTACCTAATGGATTCTGTTTAAAATCTTCATATTTAATTTCAACCAGGTTGTTTTTGGGAATCAGATTTTTATCTTTTTCGTATTTTACCAGGGCGGTTTTGAATAAATTGTAAAGTTGAGGGTCAAATTTTGAGTCTTCCACATTTTGAAATCCCACCCCATGGATCACTTGTTTCATAAATGGATTGAATGAAGACAGCACACTGTAGGGATTTCTGTAAATATAAACAAACTTTGCGTTGGGAAACATTTTCAGTAACTGGGGTATCCGAAAAATGCTTGGTGGATTTTTAGAAACAAAGCGGTTGCCTTGCGAAATGATCAGCGATTTTTTGATCAGTAACAGGTAAGCTTTTTCCCAGGTGGTAATTTCTTTTTCACTTAAATTTTCCTGAAGCAATGATTCCTTTATGTATTCTTCAAAATGATCTGGAAAATAGAAATAATTGTAAAAGCTTATGGGTTGAATGTTTCCAAGTGCCATTTCCTCCTCTTGCGGCCAGTCCATATTCAGTTTTACATTGTCAACAGGCCTTCGCTGGGGAGCGATCAATACCGCAAGCTTTTTTAACCATCCGCTGTTGACCAGGCAATGGTGTGGAAAAATGGATTGATAAGTTGTAACAAATGCGTGGTTCGGGTCCTGGCAAATAAGGTTGTGTAGAAATGTTGTTCCGCTCCGCCAAAAACCAATGATGAAAACCGGAGCCTGATCAATTTGAGTATTTTTTATTTTATTCCGGGTAAATAAAACTTCCCTTTTCCAAATAAATCCAGAATGGCCCCTGCTAAGATCGTCCAGTAGTATCTCGATTGAAACCCTTTGTCAATTCGTTTTCCCTTTGTAATTCGGAAAAAGTTAGTAATCGTACTGCCAACCAGCGTAGAAACAGGAAATTGAAATTTGGGATTTTGCTCCATTCTGCTATTTTTCTGCGGGTGCAAACTTATAAAAAAATCAGGCTTCCGCCGTCAAATAAAGGCCCATCATATAGCTCAGTAATTTCATAGTTTAAATTGTGTAAATACGCCTTTACTTTTTCCCCTTCCCGATATTTCGCCAAACTACCAATGATAAATACTTTGTTTTCAAAGATGCCGCAAGCTCCTCCAAAAAACCCATGATCCTTGCCGGGAAGCAGGATCTCTTTGGGATCAACATAAAGCACATTTTTTTTGAGGTAATTAAATGTTTTGAATACGCTTGCATCCGAAGTGATGAAATGCTCGTCCTTCAAAGCCAAAATGTTACATCGGGAATATCCCTGGTTTACATGGATCAAATCCAGGTCTTCTGCAGCCCTTGAAATAATGGGATCGGTGTACCTGAAGTTATGGATTAAATGGGTGTCGGTGCATACAACATTGTATCCCGCCGTTTCGGGGTGTTTGTAGCCAACCGGAAATTCTCCTTCCGTGAAAGGGATATCAAGGCCGCTGAGAAGCGTTTTGTATTTTTCAGGAAGGTTTGGAGCAATGATCAGTTGCCCCAGAACCTGGCAAAAGAAAATGTCGGGATGGCAAGATATGCTTTCATAGGCAATATCCTGTGTGCTGAATTCAATTACTTTGCCGTATTCTGCAAGTTTAGTCAGGGCTTCGACAGGTATTCGTTTATCGGCTATTATCTTCATTTCAAATTGTTAAATGATCAACCATCTTGCAAATTAAAGTTATTTTGCAGAATTTAGCATCTCAATAATCTCAATACATGTTCACAAAAGCAATTGTCAAAACTCCCTGTCGTAATTTTGTAAATGGCCTGACGACTTCAACAGAAGGTAAACCTGACTATGAACGGGCACTGGCTCAACATCAGAATTATATTAATGCCTTAAAGCAATGCGGATTAAAAGTATTTGTAATGGATGCTGACGATAATTATCCCGATTCAACTTTCGTTGAAGACACCGCATTGCTGACACCCGAATGTGCCATCATCACAAATCCCGGTGCGCCAACCCGAAAAGGGGAAATTGATGAAATGAAAATTTTTCTTGGAAAATTCTATCCTTACATTGAAATTGTGAAAGCCCCCGCAACCGTTGAAGCCGGAGATATTATGATGGTGGGAGCACATTTTTTTATCGGATTGTCGGAAAGGACAAACAGAGCTGGTGCTGAGCAAATAATCCGGTTTTTAGAGAAATATGGAATGTCGGGATCAATCGTAAAATTTGAAGATGTGTTGCATTTAAAAACAGGGGTGGCTTATCTCGAAAACAACAACTTGTTGGCTGTTGATTCCTTTGCGTGCAAGCCGGAGTTCACCCACTTTAATATTTTAAAGGTTGAGGAAGATGAAGGCTATGCCGCCAATTGCATTTGGGTGAACGGGACGGTGATTGTTCCGGAAGGCTATCCCAAAACCCGAAAAACAATTGAAATGGCTGGATACAAAACCATTGCAGTGAATGTATCGGAATTTCGCAAATTGGACGGTGGATTGAGTTGTCTGTCATTAAGATTTTAAATCAAATAAAATCATGCCCCAAATAAAACTTGAATACACCAGCAATGTAAAGTTTGAAAAGGATATCAACAAAGTCTTATCCGAAATTCATGTTGCCCTTCAGCAAGCGACTTGGATTAGCATTTAACAATTAACTTCTAACCACTTCAACCATGATCAAAGTAACTAAAATTGACCCGCAAAATTTCGAAGTACAAGTTGAGGCAGGCTCAGTCACCACACACAGGGTAAGTGTGCCGGAGCATTACTACAAAAAGCTAACCAACGGATCCGTTTCACCTGAAGTTCTCCTTGAAAAATCCTTTATATTTCTTTTGGAAAGGGAGCCCAATACCAGTATTCTCCGTAGTTTCGAGCTTTCGGTAATTGGGAGGTATTTTCCGGAATACGAGGGGATGATTAAAAAGGCATTGTAACGTTTATGGCCATGCATATAATTAAATCAGCCGGTAAATTTTATTACAAATTAAAGGGTTTCTATCCCGTGGTCATTGATGGCCAAAAGTTTCGCTGTGATCCTAACCATTTGGGGTTTTGGCGACTGGTCAATAAAGGGAAGTTTGAACCTTTCTTTTATCAAATCCTGAAAAAGTATCTGAATGAAAATTCTGTGTATTGCGATATTGGTTCCTGGATCGGGCCAACAGTATTGTATGCGTCACGGCTTTGTAAAAAAGTATATTGTTTTGAACCGGATACCATAGCATACGATTTTCTGCTGCAAAACATCGGTCTCAATAAATTACAAAACGTAAATCCGTTTAACCTTGCAATTGGCTTGTCTGATGGCACAATTAAAATGGCCAGCCACGGCGGTAATCCGGGCGACAGCATGACCAGCATGGTAAACATTGATCAATACAAAAATTTTCTTTCCGCTGATTCGTTAAAATGGCAAACCTGGCTTGAAAAGCAAAAGCCGGGGAGGATTGATTTTCTCAAGATTGACATTGAAGGGGGTGAATTTGTATTGTTGCCTGCGA
>JAWKKM010000044.1:0-38084 GCA_041393255.1 Bacteroidales bacterium
TTTAATTTCAATATGATTTCATTACGATTTAGCATAATTCAAAGATAGTATTTTTAAATCTTCGAGTAAGGTAATATTATTAACAGAAGAGAAGAGCTAAGAACTCCCCTTTTCTTTGACCAAAAATTCTGCAATGGTATCAATAGATTCCAGTATGTGCCGCGCCAAATTTTGATCTGCAATCCGTACTTTAAAATGCTTTTGTATGGCCATAATCAATTCGATGGCATCAATGGAATCAAGTCCCAATATATTATCCTTTGCAAACAAAGGGGCATTGTCCTTTATATCTTCGGGTTTGATGTTTTTTATATTCAGTGCCTCAAGAATAACTTCCTTGATCTCTTTCTTTAATCCCGCAACTTCAACCTCAGTCATAGTAACTTTCCACAATTATTTAACAATTTTGTACAAATCGGTAAAAAACAGTTGTTCCTCATCAGCCATTCCATTGATCATATTGCTCAACTCCTTCAAACGGTCCGGCCCCAAATCACGATTCTTACCAATTTTGGCTGCAAAGTAAGAAATATTTCTCCAATTATCCCCTATTTCCATCATCCGCTTCGACATGCTCTGTAATTGTCCATCCTTTAGTTTATCGGCTGCTTGTTGTAAAAAGGTAGCATACAAATACCTGAAACCTGCCCCACCGGTACCCTGGTCTTCCAGCAAGATATTGATCTTCATGATCTCATGCGACAGATGATCGATATCACGGGCTATCTTTGGCCATTCAGTAACCTTACGGGCAAATTTTCGCATCCCTTTTATTCCGACAAAAGGAACCGGTAATCTGGTCATGTTATAAGCCGCTTTTTTTATTCCTTTTCTGATGGCTTTTTCAAAATCAATTTCTTCAGGAACAAATTCGGGATAAAACAGAAAACCCTTAGGCGCCATAAATCCTCCGGCAAACCTGGCCTTTGTGAGTTTAGCTATATCAAGGGTTGATTTTTTTGGAAAATAACTATCGCTCAGTAAATAATCATTTTCATTGCGGCCAATTACATTTACAAAATGCACGTTGATGTGTGCCCTTTGCCATTCGGGCATATAATCCATGTAATAAAAATCAACCTGGACAGCAGTTACAATATCCTGGCTGATTAAACTGTCCAGCATTTTTTCTCCCTTTTCACGGGATTTAAAATCTTTTGTTTAGTACATGACAAAAATTAATAACAAACTGATATACAATATAATATGTTAATAACTTGGTGATAACTTATGCGAAAACACATCACATAAAGCCCTGATATTTAGTATCTTAGGTGAAAACGACCAAGTATGACACCAAGATACTTAAACACCAAGGCCGAGAGTAAAAATACTATTTTATTCGCAACATTATCATCAATTTTCGGAGACAAAATGAATTTGGCCCGAATAAAGTTCTTTGGCTTATTTATCTGTGCGCTTTGCAAGGTTCAAACTGTTTGCTTTGAAAAACTGGCAACTGCTTTTGATACGGACGTTAATGTGGATTCGTCTCTAAGAAGAATACAGCGTTTTATGGCGGAGTACATGCTGGATACTAAGCTAGTTGCCCGTTTTGTGTTCTCGCTTTTGCCACATTCGGGACCATATCGGTTAACTATGGATAGAACCAACTGGAAATTTGGAACATCCGATATCAACATACTGGTACTTGCTGTGGTTTATCAAGGGGTTGCTTTTCCTGTGCTATACAAGATGATGCCCAAGTTTGGCAACTCTTCAACCAAGGAGCGAATCGAGTTGATGGAAGACTTCATTGAGCTGTTTGGCGTTGAAAGCATTGATTGCTTGCTAGCAGACCGAGAGTTTATAGGACAACAATGGTTGGCATATTTGAACTGCCGTCACATCCGCTACCACATTCGGATCAGAGAGAACTTCTGGGTGATTATCCCAAGAAATGGTCATCGTGTGAAGGCATCTTGGCTGTTTAATAATTTGACTCTCAATCAATATGCTTTCCATCTGGGGATCGTTTATGTCAATGGGCAACTTTGCTATCTGTCAGCTTCAAAAATCACAAACCGTCAAGGCAAACCCGAACTTCAAATCATTGTTTCTTTCAACAAACCTGATGAATCACATTCATTATATAAACAACGATGGCAGATTGAATCTGCATTTAAAGCACTGAAAACAAGTGGTTTTAATATTGAAGACACACATCTGACTGATATTGACCGTATAAACAAGCTGCTTGCTCTGGTGATTTTTGCTTTTACTTGGGCATATATAGCTGGTGTTTTTTTGGACTCCATTCGCCCTATCAAAATCAAAAAGCATGGTAGAAGAGCTAAAAGCCTTTTCAAATACGGACTGACATATCTGGCAAGTGTGTTGTTTTCCAATGATATAGATAAATTTATCGATTGTTGTAAATTTTTGTCATGTACTTAAATCAAAGCATCAAAAAGTATTTCAACTGGGTGCAACGCAGTTCTCTCTGTGCCATCTTTTATCTGATGCCTGCATGAAGTGCCGGGTGCCGCAATAATAATATCTTCATTGCTATTCCGAACAGCCGGAAATAATACCAGTTCTCCTACTTTCATTGATAGCTCATAATGCTCTTTTTCATACCCAAACGAGCCTGCCATTCCGCAACATCCCGAAGGAATCTCTTCAATTGTATAATTTTCAGGAAAAGAAAGGACTTCCATTGTAGGTGTTGTGGAGGCCAGTGATTTTTGCTGGCAATGTCCATGCAATTTTATGGATTTGGCTTTTTGTGAAAAGGATTCCTTCTTAATTCTTCCGGCTTTCATTTCCTTGGCAAGAAACTCATCAATCATCAAACAATGTTTACTTACCTCTTTGGCATATGGCTTCAATTCATCGTCAACCAATTCAGGATATTCATCCCGAAAAGTTAGGATGGCAGAAGGTTCGATACCAACTAAAGGAGATTTTTTTGAAATAATGTCTTTCAGTAAATTAATATTTTTGTTGCCAATTGATTTTGCTTTTTTAAGGAGTCCTTTCGATAAATAAGCGCGACCACTTTCAAGATGGTCCGGAATCACAACTTCGTAACCTAATTTTGTCAATAACCTGATTGCCTTAATTCCAATATCGGTATCGTTAAAACGGGTAAACTCATCGTTAAATAAGTATATTCTTCCGTTTGGAAAGGTTTTACCGGAAAACTCCTCCTGGTTTTTTTTAAACCATTTTTCAAGTGGAAGCTTACTGAGCAGAGGGAAATTTCGTTGTTCTGCAAAACCCAAACTTCTGGCCATTAAACCACTGGTAAATGAATTCTTATTAAAGAAATTATACAGGCCCGTTGCAAGGCTGCCCATTTCACTTATCTTTGAAATACTGGCAATAAGTTTTGTCCTGAAGGGAACACCATTCGATTCGTAATAATGTTGCAGGAATTCGGCCTTCAATTTAGCCACATCCACACTCGACGGACATTCCGATTTGCAGGCCTTACAGGAAAGGCACATATCCATCACATCGTAGATCTCCTGATGATCAAAAGGATTTTCTTTGTTTGAGTTCGTCAAAAACTCCCTTAGAACATTGGCCCTGGCTCTCGTACTCTTGTTTTCGTCGCGAGAAGCCATATAACTGGGACACATGGTTCCGCCCATCACCTCCGTTTTACGGCATGCCGCAGTACCATTGCATTTTTCAGCCGATCGAAGAATTCCCTGATCTTTTGAAAAATCAAACCAGGTTTTTATCTCTTTCATTTCTAAACCTGGCTCATAACGCAAACTGGTATTCATTTTGGGTGTATCAACAATTTTCCCCGGATTAAAAACCGCATCGGGGTCCCAGGTTTCTTTTAGTTCCTTGAATAAGCTGTAAATGTGTTCACCCATCATCATCGGAATGAACTCACCCCGAAGCCGTCCATCACCATGTTCGCCACTTAAGGAGCCATTATATTTTTTAACGATCCTGGCTGTATCTTCCGCAATTTTGTGAAAAAGCTCAACATCTCTCTTGTCTTTCAAATTTAATATGGGCCGCAAATGCAATTCCCCTGTTGCGATATGGGCATAATAAACGCATTGTTTATCGTATTTTTTGAATACTGCCTCCAGCTCTTCAATATATTCAGGAAGGAGTTCGGGCAGAACTGCCGTATCTTCAATAACAGGAACCGGTTTTGCATCACCAGGCATATTATTCAAAACACCAAGTCCGGCTTTCCTTAAATCCCAAACCTTTTTGATATCGGCACCCATAATTACCGGGAAATGAAAACCATAACCAGCTTCTTTCATGGCCGATTCCATCTTTCGGGCCTTTTCTTGAATCACAGCCAGATCTTCTTCAGCAAATTCAACAATTAAAATGGCACCCGGGTCACCTTTCACAAAAAAGCGATTTTTGTCCTGTTCAATGTTTTCTTTCGTCAAATCAAGGATCACTTTATCCATTAATTCTACTGCGACCGGCTTAAAGGTTAAAGCAATCAGATTTGCTCTTAAAGCATCAGGAACAGTTTCCAGGTGAACACATACCAATGCTATGTTTTTTGGTGGAAGTGGAACAAGGTTTAGTTTAATTTCTGTGGTAAAAGCAAGTGTTCCTTCCGAACCTGCCAGCAAATTCACATAATTGAATGGAACATCCGTTTTTGTAAAAGGGCTGCTGTTTAATAATATATCCAATGCATAGCCAGTGTTTCTCCTTTCCAGTTTAGCATCAGGATATTCTTTTCTGATGATTTCTTGGGTTTCCTTGTTTGAAAGGATTTCATTGGCTTTTTGATAAACTTTATTTTCAAGGCTCTTGCCTTTGCAGCGTTCAACAAAGGTTTTTTTATCAATTGCTCCAAAAACGGCTTCAGAGCCATCGCTTAATATTGTACTTAGTTCCAGGGTATGATCACGTGTACTGCCATAAACCAATGAATGCGCACCACAGGCATTATTACCGACCATTCCACCCATCATACAACGGTTTGAAGTTGAGGTTTCCGGCCCGAAAAACAACCCATATGGCTCCAGGTATTTGTTTAATTCATCAAGGATTACTCCGGGTTGAACACGGACCCATTTTTCCTGTTGGTTCAACTCCAGGATTTGAGTCATGTGTTTCGACACATCTGCTATAATGCCACTTCCAACCACCTGGCCTGCCAAAGAAGTTCCTGCAGTGCGGGGGATAATGGACGTTTTATTCTCCCTGGCAAACCCGACCAGTTTTTTGATGTCTTCGCTATTTTTAGGAAAAGCAACGGCAAGTGGGATTTCGCGATAAGCAGAAGCATCCGTAGCATAAATCAATCGGTTAGCTATATCATAATACAATTCTCCATCAATCTCCTTGTTGAGGATATCAAGTTTTCGTTGAAAGCGGAGTTCGATTGTTTTACTGAGCATTGATTTATTTTCTGATGGGTAAGTTAATTAATTTTCAGTAAGGTTATCGGTACTTTCAAATATCTTATCAGCACTTTTAGCAATGAATCCGCCATACAGTTTGCCCGATTTGTCAGGATATCGCCGTGCAAATTCATAATAACATGAGGGCACGTCAAGCGATCCTTTTACAAACTGTACATTCAGTTTTCCTGCCATGGTGCTACTTTGTTCCAGCATTTCTTCGGGTGTCCCCTTAACCTCTCCTCCTGAATCGTTCAAATAAATCCACTGTCTTTCAGAAATTGGTTGAGGTGGTAAATATTATTGTATTTCTTAAGTGCATTTACACTTACCGTAAAATGATTGGCCCGAAAGCCGTAAATGTATAACCAGGCTGCGTATTCCGACTCCTCCTTTAACTTTAAATAGGTTTCATACTCAGGTGTTCCCCAAACATTGCCTGAGCTGACTAAATCGGGTGAACTGAGCAAGGATTTTGGGATACTGTCAATTAAACCATTTACCGTCTGCTGCAAAAACGGGCTGAAGTATTTCGTTTGAAGGGCGCTGATAAATATCCGCGGCGCATCCCTGAAGGGTTTATATTCATAATGTTTTGCGACCAATTTTTTTTGTTCAAAAACATAATCGCCTTTATATTCGTAGCCTGCTTCCAGAAATGGTTTTGCCAATACATCAATGCTGATCCTTGGTTCATCATAGGTTCGAAAGGCAATGTGGTCGTTTACAACGGTTTCGCCCTCGCTTATCAGCAAATCATATACTCTTTTCGCTTCCGGATTCTGATCAATGTAATCCTTCCAAAGCCTGTCAAATAATTGTTGTGCTTTTTTCATAGTGTTTTAAAAACAATCAATGATTAAATTAGTTTCGAATCAATACCAAAATAATTTGCAAAGATAGGGATCAAGATTAACCAGATGATGTGGATGGGCTAATATTTTTCTTGAGCACAGAATGTTGAGCTTCAGGTTTTTTTGTTATGTATTTCTTATCCCGGATTTACGGGTGAACTTATCATTAAAGTTTAAAAACACCGAACCTCTAAATGGAGAGAAACAATTTTACACTTCCCGATAGAAATAAGAATACTGGTCAAGGACAAATAAAAAGCCGGCAGAAATAGCCGGCTCTTAGCTCCTCTTCTTGGACTTGAACCAAGGACCCTCTGATTAACAGTCAGATGCTCTAACCAACTGAGCTAAAGAGGAATTTAAAATTGCGGATGCAAAATTATATATTTATTCCAAATAAACAATACATTTGCGAAAAAATTTATTAAACCTGGGTTCTTTATTGTAATTGAATCAGGTTGTACATAGATAATTTACAAAATGGTTAATGGTTTAAATCGGTAAATTGGTCACTTAAAAGTAAATAGGCACTCATTTATCATTAACAAATAAACTGGTTTTTATGGCAAAAGTATTGGGCATGGGCAATGCACTGGTGGATATTCTGGTAAAACTGGAGAATGACAATACCCTGAGGGAGTTTAATTTACCTAAAGGAAGCATGCAATTGGTTGATTTTAATTTTAGTAAAACAGTAAATGCTGGTACAGAGCATTTACCAAAACAAGTTGCCTCTGGCGGGTCAGCTGCAAATACCATACATGGATTAGCTGGTTTGGGTGTTGAAACTGGCTTTGTGGGGAAGGTCGGAAACGATGATACCGGTAAATTATTTCAGGACGACATGGAGAATAATAATATAAAGCCACATTTATATAAGAGTAACACTCCATCCGGTAGAGCTATGGCATTAATCAGCCCTGATTCAGAGCGCACATTTGCAACTTATCTAGGTGCTGCCGTCGAATTATCGCCCGATGATATACTCCCCGATCTTTTTGACGGATATGATTACTTTCACATCGAGGGGTACCTTGTTCAGAATCATGCTTTGATTGAAAAGGCAGTTGCTCTTGCAAAAGAAAAAGGCCTGAAGGTAACAATTGATATGGCTAGTTATAATGTTGTGGAGGAAAATCTTGAGTTTCTGAAGAAAATACTGAAACACTATGTTGACATCGTATTTGCCAATGAAGAAGAGGCAAAGAGTTTTTCAGGAGAAGAGCCCGAAGAAGCGTTGATCCATTTTTCTGAATTGTGCGACATTGCAGTTGTCAAAACAGGAAAGACGGGTTCCATGGTGAAGCAGGGAAATGTGAAACATATTATTCAGCCTATAGTGGCGAATAGTATTGACACTACCGGAGCTGGCGATATGTATGCGGCTGGTTTTATATATGGGCTTATCCGTGGTTATTCTCATGATAAATGCGGTGCAATAGGCTCGATCATGGCTGGAAAAACCATTGAAGTTATCGGGCCTAAAATGGATGAAATGAAATGGGAGGAAGTAAAAAAACAGATTGAAGAAATCTAAACTTTGCCGATTAAATTTTTTTATTGAAGTTTTACAACAGATTGTTTAATAATTGATTATATTTTTCATACTTTTGCCCCTCTTTTTTCGAAAACAAAAAGTTAAATATATTAGAATAACAGGAAAATGAAAGTATACCAAACAAATGAAATTCGGAATATTGCACTCGTAGGTGGTGCTAAATCCGGTAAGACCACACTGGCTGAAGATATGCTTTTTGAAGGCGGTATCATTAACAGGCGGGGGACAATAGATGACAAGAATACTGTTTCGGATTATCGTCCCATTGAATTAGAGCGACAAAATTCTATTTATTCTACCGTGCTTTATACAGAGTTTAACGGTAAGAAAATAAATATTATTGATACTCCGGGTTTTGATGATTTTGTTGGAGAAGTTTCTGCAGCACTTCGGGTTGTTGATACTGCAGTTATAGTTGTAAATGCTCAAAACGGTGTTGAGGTAGGTACCGAAATTGCCTGGAGAAATACTTCGAAATACAATACACCTGTTATTTTTACAGTTAACCACCTGGAGCATGAGAATTCCAATTTTGATGAAACCATCAGGCAGATGAAAACACAGTTTGGCGGAAGCCTTGCAATCTGTCAATATCCTGTAAACCCTGGCCAGGGGTTCAATGCTGTGGTTGATCTGATGAAAATGAAGATGTTTAAATTTCCGGAAGACGGCGGCAAGCCTGAGATTACTGACATTCCTGATGGCGAAAAAGATAAGGCTGAAGAGATGCAGTCGGCCATGATTGAAGATCTTGCTTCGAGCGATGAGGCTTTGATGGAAAAATTCTTCGAAAACGGAACACTTACCGAAGATGAAATGCGCGTGGCATTGAAAACCGGTATACGAACCCGTAGTTTGTTCCCGGTATTATGTATTGGTTCAAAACACAATATGGGTGTAAACCGATTGTTGGAATTTATTGTAAATAATGCTCCGGCACCGAACGAAATGCCTCCGGTGAAAACAGAAAAGGGCAAAGAATTGAATTACGACCCGGCAGGCCCCGCTTCTGCTTTTGTATTTAAAACATCAATTGAGCCTCATTTTGGTGAAGTTTCCTTTTTTAAGATATACAATGGTGAAATTAGCGAAGGCGCAGACCTTGTAAATTCAAAAACAGGATCAAAAGAACGCCTGGGCCAGCTTTTCGCCGTTTACGGAAAAAATCGTGAGAAGATAACCAAAGTTGTCGCTGGTGATATTGCAGCTTCTGTAAAACTAAAAAATACACCGACAAACTCATCGTTAAATACAGCCAAATTATCGGATGATAGTATTGAGCCAATTATTTTCCCTGAACCCAAATACAGGGTTGCCGTAAAAGCGAAAAATCAGGCTGATGAAGAAAAGATGAGCAGTATCCTCACAGCTATGCACAAAGTAGACCAAACCCTTGTTGTGCAGTATTCAAAAGAGCTAAAGCAGATGTTACTCGGAGGACAGGGAGAGTTGCATTTGAACATTGCCAAATGGCAAATCGAAAACCTGGAACACATTCCTATTGAGTTCATCGCTCCAAAAATTCCTTACAGGGAAACCATTACCCGTTCTGCAAAAGCTACTTACCGTCATAAAAAGCAATCGGGTGGTGCCGGCCAGTTTGGTGAAGTACATATGATGATTGAGCCCTATACAGAAGGAATGTCGTGGACAACAGAATTTCCGGTTCGTGGTTCGGAAGAAATTAAACTGGACTGGGGTGGAAAACTGATCATGAATAACTGTATTGTTGGAGGTGCTATTGATGCGCGCTTTTTACCGGCTATCCTAAAAGGGGTTATGGAAAAGATTGAAGAAGGCCCATTGACAGGTTCTTATGCCAGGGATATTGTTTTTTATATTTATGATGGGAAAATGCACCCGGTAGATTCCAATGAAATTTCCTTTAAGCTTGCAGGTAGAAATGCTTTCAGAGAAGCATTTAAGAATGCCGGTCCTCAGCTTCTTGAACCCATTTACGATGTGGAAGTTTTAGTTCCTGAAGACAGAATGGGAGATGTAATGACTGACCTTCAGGGTAGAAGAGCAATTATCATGGGTATGGACAGTGAAGGGAATTATCAGAAAATCAATGCGAAAGTTCCCCTTGCAGAAATGAATAAATATGCCACTGCCCTGAGCTCCATTACAAGTGGCCGCGCAATGTATTCAATGAAATTTGCTGATTACGCAAATGTACCGCCAGATGTACAACAGCAATTGCTGAAGGCATACGAAGAGTCTCAGGAAGATGAAGACTAAATGATTTGAAACCCGGCATTGTCCGGGTTTTTTTTATTCGGGATGCTTAAATTGTAAAACTATCCTGATCGTCAATAACTTTATTCGGGCTATTATTATCAATATTTAAGTTTTCCAAATTTTTCCACAACAGTGGGGCAATCCCGGCAACAGGAGCATACAAATAAGACCCCTCTTGTTTTTCTTTTGAGATCAAATTATCATTAAAATGATTTAGGATGAGGATGATAATACTCAATAGCACAGTAGCTTTTAGCATGCCAAAAACAGCACCGGCCATTTTGTTCAGAAAGCCCAGTGCAACCATATTGATCAGCTTTTCAAGAATTTTACCCACAACATAAACAAGAATCACTACCACTACAAAAGTCAAAATAAATGAAATTACTGGAAGGTATTCGGTTTCTATTCCGAGACTGTTGGTGAGAAAATTTCCGGCATAATGCGAAAAATACATGGCTGCATAAATTCCAAGGATCAAAGCTACCAATGAGGCGAGTTCGATGATTAGCCCATGCCTGAAGCCCTGGTATGCAAACCAAATAATGGGAATAATAAGGATGATGTCGATATAGTTCATATAACTGGAATAATTTACTTCGATCAAAGACAAAAGTATAAACTTTTGTCAAATGAAGTTGAACGCTGATATTTTCAGGATATTACATCCTTTCCATCATTGCTTTCACAATATTGGATGCGCCTTTAGCGATATCAAGAATATTTGCGTCAAGCATATAACATGGGGTTGTAAACAATCCATTGCGTTCGTCTATCACCACTTCCCCATGGTTGGTTTGTATGTGAGTGGAGCCCATGTTTTCAATGGCCTCTGCGGTATCTTTATCCTGGCCGATCGTTACTTCTACATCGCCAAAAATTTTGGCAAATATTACCGGAGAAATACAAAGTGCTCCAATGGGTTTATTTTGGCCGGCAGTTTTAAGAATGGCTTTTTCCACATCGGAATTAATTTTACAATTGGCTCCGGTAAAGGCAAAATCACATAAATTTTTGGCGGCACCAAATCCTCCCGGAAATATCAGAGCATCAAAGTTATTGGGGTTATAGTCATTCAAGTCCTTGATTTGTCCGCGGGCAATCCTGGCTGATTCAATCAACACATTTCGTATTTCGGGCATTTCTTCGCCGGTTATATGATTAATAACATGATGCTGTGCAATATCGGGAGCAAATACTTCATAAACTGCTCCCTGTTTCATGATGGCGAACATGGTCAGGGTGGCTTCGTGGATTTCTGCACCATCAAATACGCCACACCCTGAAAGAACTACGGCAAACTTTTTCATAGTCTTAGTTTTTAATTAAAATATGAGTTCATTTAACAAATGCGAATTTAACAATTTTTTCCCTTCAGTCAAAACCTTTACTTTTGTTAAAAATATTTGAGAAATGAAGACGAAAGAGGAAATTGTTGAGAATTGGCTTCCACGCTATACCGGAACACCATTGGATCAATTCGGAAAATACATTCTGCTGACAAATTTCCAAAGTTATCTTGACATGTTTGCCCAATGGCACAATGTACCGATAAATGGAAAAGACCGTGCCATGCCAAGTGCTACTGCCGGGGAAATAACAATGATCAATTTCAATATGGGCAGCGCCAATGCAGCAACCATTATGGATTTACTCGGTGCTGTCAGGCCAAAAGCGGTTCTTTTTTTGGGAAAGTGCGGAGGTTTGAAAAAGAAAAACCAATTGGGTGATTTAATATTGCCCATCGCTGCTATCCGGGGAGAGGGGACTTCCAATGATTATTTCCCTCCCGAAGTGCCGGCACTGCCTTCCTTTAATCTTCAAAAAGCGATTTCAACAACCATCCGCGACCATGGCAAGGATTACTGGACAGGAACTGTTTATACAACCAACAAACGGGTATGGGAACACGATAAGAATTACAAAAAGTACCTTCGGAAGACACGCAGCATGGCTATTGATCTTGAAACTGCTACACTTTTTATTGTTGGCTTTGCGAATGAAATCCCCACTGGCGCTCTGCTTTTGGTTTCTGACCAACCCATGATCTCTTCCGGGGTAAAAACAGAAGAGAGCGACAAAAAAGTATCCCAAAAATTTGCTGATGAACATCTGCAAATTGGAATTGATTCGTTGAAACAGTTGATCAATAATGGCCTTACTGTGAAACATCTGAAGTTTTAGTTAAATAGAAATCAGGCATCTACCACACTTATGAAGTATGAGCAAATTTTAAATGACCTGAAGAACAAAATTTACTATCCGGTTTATTTTCTGGCTGGTGAAGAGCCGTATTACATTGATGTGATTTCAGATTATATTGAAGAAAACGTGCTGACCGATATTGAAAAGGAATTTAATCAAACCATAATTTACGGAAGGGATACCGATGTGATCGCCGTGATCAGCCAGGCCAAAAGATATCCCATGATGGCGAATCACCAGGTGTTGATCATTAAAGAGGCCCAGGACATCCAAAAAATTGAAGAGCTGGCTCCCTATATTGAAAATCCGCTTGATTCAACACTGTTGGTGATAAATTACAAATACAAAAAGATAGATAAACGAAAAACCTTTTTTAAACAGTTGGACAAAAAAGGAGTTTTCTTCGAATCGCCCAAATTGTATGATAATAAGGTCGGTGCCTGGATTAATAATTATGTAAAGGAAAAAGGATATTCCATTACCCCGAAAGCCTCTGCCATGTTAACAGAGTTTCTGGGTACCAACCTGAGTAAAATTGTTAATGAAGTTTCCAAGCTATTGATCAACATCCCTGACCATGCCACAATTAGCGATGAGTTGGTTGAAAAGAATATTGGGATCAGTAAGGATTATAACTTTTTTGAATTTCAAAATGCCGTTGGGTCAAAAAACGTTTTTAAAGCCAATCAAATAGCGATCTATTTTGGAGCCAATCCAAAGGAAAACCCTATTGTAAGAACCATTACCATGTTGTTTTCTTTTTTCCTGAAATTGCTTATTTTTCATCAGCTACAGGATAAATCGAGGAATAATGTTGCTTCGGCTCTATCGGTCAGTCCGTTTTTTGTGCAGGATTACCAGGCAGCAGCTCGGAATTACAATGTCAGAAAACTCAATTACATCATCTCTTTATTGAGGGAATACGACCTGAAATCAAAAGGAGTAAACAACAATTCCTCTTCTGAAGGTGAGCTTCTGAAAGAATTACTATTTAAAATAATGCACTAGCTACCGGTACATTTCTTCCATGAAAGTGCTGTATTTTTCAAGGATAGCTCTTCTTTTTAATTTTAATGTAGGTGACAGTTCTCCATCTTCTACAGAGAAGTTTGCCGACAGAAGTTTAAACTTTTTAACTTGTTCTGTTTTATCCAGATCCTTGTTGGTATTGTCAACTTCCCTTTGAATCCGCTTAACAATCTTGCTATCTGATATGGCGTCTTTTGGGCCTGTATATTCATATCCTTTCACTGCACACCAGGACTCCAAATGATCGAAAGCCGGGACAATCAACGCTGAAGTAAAGTTCCGGTTTTCGCCAATTACAATGATCCCTTCAATGAAAGGCGATTCCTTGAATTTATTCTCGATCAATTGTGGAGCAATGTATTTGCCTCCAGAAGTTTTAAAAATTTCTTTTTTGCGATCCGTTATTTTCAGGTATTTGTTATCAATTAGTTCGCCAATATCTCCTGTATGCAACCAGCCCTCATCATCAATGATCTCTTTGGTCAGGTCGGGCCGCTTGTAATACCCTTTCATTACACACGGGCCTTTTGTGAGGATTTCACCATCTTCCGCAATTTTAACTTCAACGCAATCCATCACGGGGCCTACTGTTCCAAACATCGTTCCATCTTTCTCAAATGTGCTTACAGCAATAACCGGAGAGGTTTCAGTTAAACCATACCCTTCATTGATTTTAATCCCTGCAGCCCTGAATGTCCGGGCTAGCCTGGGGTTTAGAGAGGCACCCCCGGCAACAATAACATTGAGCTTTCCTCCGAAGGCCTCCCTCCATTTACTGTATATCAGCTTGTCTGCAATTTTGAGTTGAAAATGATACCACCATCCATTGGCATTGTCAAATTCATATCGATGTGCCAGGTGAAGGCCCCAGAAAAACAATTGTTTTTTGATGCCCTTCAGGTTCCTGCCGGCCCTGACCAACTTATCGTAAGTTTTTTCAATTACCCGTGGAACAGCACCAAATATTTCAGGCTGCACCTCCTTCATGTAATCCCTTAAATTGTCTATGTTATTACAATAATAAATTGACATTCCCATATTCTGAAACGTGTAGTTTAATATCCGTTCAAACACATGGCATAAGGGTAAAAAGCTTAACACTTTTTGAACCGGATTTTTCGAAAGTATTTTGGATGATGCACTAAAATTAGAGATGAAGTTCTTATGCGTAAGCATTACCCCTTTGGGATTACCGGTTGTTCCTGATGTGTAGATAATGGTTGCCACATCATCTGTATTGATGGATTCCTTAAGTTGATCAAGTTCATCATTGCTGCTGTTATTGCCAAGCTTATAAATCTCTTCCAGTTTGCCAACTCTGTTTGTTCATCAATGGAATAAACCTTTTCAATGGTTTTGGAATCAGCAATAACAGTTTTAATCCTTTCGTAAATCTCCAGGTTAGAAACAACTGCAAATTTAACTTCGGCATCATCAAAGATAAATTTGAAATTGGCCTGACTAATGGTTGGGTAAATAGTGAACCTGAATACCTCGATTTGCATCATCGCCATATCGAAAAAATTCCATTCCGGAGAATTTAAATGATGGTGGCTATCTTATCACCTTTGGAAACTCCAAGGCTAAGCAGGCCTTTACTTAGATTATTGACAATTTCGGCATATTCCCCGGAAGAATATTTTTTCCAATTGCCATTTGTTTTTCCGGCAATGGCATCAGTAAGATCGGGATATTCTGCTGTTAGTTGATCCAGCAGGTCAAAAATGCGGGTAATTTCCATATGTATTATTTGGTAAGGGTTGTGTCAACCCCGAATTAACAGTAGCGGGAGCTTATTTAAAAGCCCTTCAATTACATTCTTATACTTTTCGCAAATATATTTTCTCCTCAGTTTGAGATTCGCTGTTAATTCGCGCGTTTGGATGGTCCACTCAGTATCCATCAGTTTATATTTTTTTACCTGCTCATATGTTCCGAACTCCTTGTTGATTTCATCAACCTCACGCCTGTATCTTTTCTTAACCTCATCATGCTTCAACATCTCTACATTGGATGTGTGTTCTATTCCTTTTATGGAGCACCATGATTTAAGATGCACGAAATCCGGAACAATCAATGCTGCAGCAAATTTTGATTTTCGCCGACAACCAAAACCGAATCAATAAATGGCGATTCGACCAGCCTGTTCTCGATGTGTTCCGGACTAATGTATTTTCCCATTGCTGTTTTGAAAATGGCTTTTTTCCTTCCGGTTATTTTCAGAAGCCCTTCCGGCTCAATCCTGCCGCGCTGCCTGTATGAAACCAGCCTTCCTGGCCAATGGCCTCTTTGGTCATTTCCGGATCTTTATAGTATCCCTGCATTACATTGGGTCCTTTAACAAGGATTTCTTCATCCTTTGCAATTTTGACAGTAACACCTTCAATGGGCTTTCCAACGCGCCAAATTTTCTGCCCCCTTTTCAAAAAGAATTCACAGCAATTATAGGCGATGTTTCAGTAAGCCCATAACCTTCAAGTACCGGAATTTGAGCAGCAGTAAAAATACGTGATAAACGCGGCTGAAGATGTAAATCCACAGAAACAATAACCCGTATATTTCCTCCTAAGCCTTCACGCCATTTGCTAAAGACCAGCTTATTAGCCAGTTTGAGTTGCAATTTGTAGATAAAGCTTTTTCCTTCAATATCATATTTCAGCCCCAGGTTTACTGCCCAGAAAAAAATGGATTTTTTGATTCCATTCAATTTCCACCCTTTAGCGATTATTTTATCATAAACCTTTTCCAATAACCGGGGCACAGTTGTTAGCATTTCAGCTTTGATCTCCTTCAGGTTGTCGGCAATAGTTGCCATATTTTCAGCATAATAAACCGAAACCCCGAGATACTGATAAATATAAAGGTTCGTTCGTTCGTATACATGGCTGACCGGCAGGTAGCTCAAACATTTACAGGTATCATCCACCGGAAAAAGATGATGTACGGCCATCACATTGCTGAGTATGTTGTTGTGAGTAAGCACTACACCTTTTGGATTGCCTGTAGTTCCTGATGTATAAATCAGTGTGGCAATATCATCAGAAGTGATCAGTGCCTTCTTTTTTTCCAGCTCCGCTTCTGCTTTATTTTCCTTTCCAAAATTCACAAGGTCATTTAAATGACTTACGTTGTCAATGGGATTAAATGTATAAATTCCTTGTATTGATGGAATCTCCGGTAGGATGTGTTCTATTTTTTGCAATAGTTCTTTCCCTGATACAAAAACATATTTTACCTCTGCATGGCTCAGAATGTACTTATAATCCGATTCACTGATGGTAGGGTATATCGGAACATGCACAGCTCCGACCTGCAAAATTCCGCTATCAAGGAAATTCCACTCCGGGCGGTTTTGTGTTATGGTCGCAATTTTATCACCCTTTTTAACCCCGAGTTTGATAAAGGCATAGCTGATAAAATTTGCAATTTCAATATATTGTTCGATGCTATACTTAACCCACTTACCGTCTTCTTTTCCTGCCAGCGCATCATCTTTGGGTTTAAATTCATTCTTGTATCTGGGCAGTAGATCAAAGATACGTGTTACCTCCATAATGTCTGAATTAATTAGACATAAAAAAAGAAGGTGCAAATGTAATAATATTATTTCAACTGAGTACGGGATTTTTGCATCTTGCGCATTGCTTTATCCAATATTAATGATGGGATAAATTCCTGGCATATTATTGCTTAAAGCCCTGCTATTTGTATTGTTTAAATGGTTTATCATCGGATAATATTAGTAACTTTGCATGATAGGTTTAAAAAATAGTTCCGTTATGCGTTGCTTTGTAATAATTAGAATTATTGCTTTTCTCGCTTTTTTATTTACCAGTTACTTTTTATCTGCCCAAACAATTCCCGGGCATCTCTTAGTGGTAGGCGGAGGAAGTGAAAAGGTAAATGGATGGAGCGATGCTCCTTATTCATGGGCAATTGATCAGTCGGTAAATAAGCGGGTAGCAATTATTACTTATGATTCTGAACCAGGAACCTGGCTGCCAAATTATTTTATGAATCTCGGTGCCGTTGAAGCAAAGAATTTCGTTATTCCCAATTCCAATGTGGCAAATTTGCAGGAAATTTATGACAGTTTAATTACTTATAATGTCGTTTTTTTCAAGGGAGGAGACCAGTGGAAATACTACCAATATTACAAAAATACACTTACACATCAGGCTGTTCAGGAGGTTTTCGATAATGGTGGGGTAATTTGTGGCACTTCTGCCGGTCTTGCCATTTTATCCGGGGTCGTTTATACAGCTGAAAACGGGTCCGTTTATTCTGATGAGGCTTTGGAAAATCCATTTAATTCCTACATGACCCTGGAAAATGATTTTTTTAATTTTTTACCCGGCTACATCTTTGACAGTCATTTTATCGAACGGGCCCGTTTTGGCCGATTGATGGGTTTTCTTGGCAACTGGAGTATTGCATACAATGAATCGATTCGTGGAATTGGTGTGGACGATAAAACAGCCTTTTGTATTGGCTCTGATTTGACGGGTCTCGTATTTGGGACAGGTGCCGTGAATTTTTATACACCAAATCCAATCAATGAATATCGATTGAGCGGTGAAAAACTCTTGGCCAATTATATTGAAGTAAAGCAGCTTCTTCATGAATGTACCATCAACCTGAATACTCTTGAATACACCGGACTGGATAGCTGGCTTGAACCTCTGCCTGGTGAGTTTACTTTTCACAACAACCTTTGGTTAAGTGGTAGCGATAAAATATATCATAACACATTGTTGATTAATAAATTTTCTGCCTTACTTGAACCACAAGACACCGTTTTAATTATTACAGGCCTGAATACCTCTACTGCAGTTTTTTTTACAGATTTTCTTGATGGCCTTGGTCGGCCCAATCTTATTTTCCAGGCCATTTCGATGAATGTGAATAACGCGCTATGGAAAATGAGAATTGAAAATTTGAGCCATTATCTTTTTGTTGGTAATGATTTCGAAACCTTAATGGATTTTTTTGGCACCTGGCCCAACGGAAGCCTTTTGAAGGACCTGACTTTAAGCGGCGGAAAACAAGTGGCCATGGTAGGAGACAATAGCCGGTTTGCCGGAAAAACGGTTTTGGTAAACTACGAACAGGAGTATGCATCTTATGATGGCGAGCTTGATTTTCGGCCTGGCCTGGGGTTACTGTGCAATGCGATTGTTATGCCCAAAACTTTTTCAAGTGATATTGATAATGAAAATGCGGCATCTGGAATACCTTACGGAATGGTTTTAGAAAATCTGAAATACGGTATTTGGTTACACGACAATTGTTTCATGAAATATACACCTGTTGATGAATATGTAACGATTACTTCATTTGGGGATTTTCCGATGATATGGATGGAGAACCAGGATGGAACCAACGGCGGTTTTTCCACTCAATCGGCTGTAAATTCAGGAGAGCCAAGGGATGTTGCCGGTTTTGGTAAATTCAGGATCTCTCAGAGACAGTACAGTAACACAAATTAGCAGCCTTGTTGAATCCATTTCTGAAATCCCGGATTTGAGCGTATCAGTCTTTCCAAACCCTGCTCGCAGAGCCGTTTTTATAAACGGAATAACTGGATATAAAGCACAGGTTTCAATGTTTAATTTGAAAGGAGCTAAGGTATTTGAAGATATTGTAGAAACCGATAAGGGATTTGATGTTTCCGGATATTCTCCCGGTGCGTACATCCTCCAGATTGAAACAATTGACCGAAAGGAAAAGCAATTATTAAAACTGGTTATACAATAATCATATGAACTACAAAAATATTTTTTCAGGAATCCTGATTTTGTCTTTTCTTTTTTCTTGTCAGTCGCCAACAAAAAAATTCTCCGATTCAATCCCAAAAGGCAAGCTTTATATAATTGGAGGAGGCAAGCGACCTGTAGAAATGATTCAGGAAATTATATCGCTGTCGAAGTTGGATAAGGATGGATATATTGTAGTATTGCCCATGTCGAGTAGCGAACCTGATACTTCCTTTTTCTATACAAAGAAGCAATTTGCAGAACAGGGAATCACCCGGATATTCAATTTTCATGTTGAAAGAGGGGAAACCCTGTCCCGGCAAAAACTTGATTCTGTTAAAACTGCCAGCCTGATTTATATTCCAGGTGGTGAACAGGTAAAGTTTATGGAGACGGTATTAAATACACCTCTTCATGAAGCAATCAAAATTGCCTATCATAAAGGCACAGTGATAGCCGGCACTAGTGCAGGTGCAGCAGTAATGAGTAAAAAGATGATCACGGGTAATGAATTCAAACATCCCGACTACACAGGAGATTTTCGAACCATTGAGGCAGAGAATATAGAAGTTCTTGAAGGCCTTGGTTTTCTCGATAAAACCATTATTGACCAGCACTTTGTCTGGAGGATGAGGATGAACAGGTTAATTACTGTTGCAATTGAGAATCCGGGTTTTACCTGTATTGGAATTGATGAATCAACTGCCATTGTGGTTGAAGGTGATTCGGCAAGGGTAACAGGAATTTCACAGGTCATTGTAATTAGAAGTTCGGATGAAAAAGGCAAAACTAAAAACGGGTTATTGGGAAAGGAAGGAATGGAGCTTTCTGTTTATTTGCCCAACGATGTTTTCAGTATAAAATAAATGGGCTCGTTGATTTAACAAAGCCCATTTATCATATTTTCAAATCATTTATTTTTTTAATACTCTTTGGGTATCAATAATTTTATCATTATTGAAAATGGCAACAAAATAAATACCTTCCTGCAGGCCCGACACATTCAATTCCATCTGCTTGTCGTTTGAAAGGAAAACGGTTTTCACCTGTTGGCCCAATACATTCCTGATTTCAATTTTATCAGCAACGGTATTCTCCAGCGAAATATTCAAGACATCACTTACAGGATTAGGATACAATGCAACGGTTTCTCTGTTGTATACAGGAACTTCAAATCCAACTCCCGGCCAACTTTCCATGCTTCCGTTCAATACCATGTTTTCACCATTGACAACAAAACTTACATTGTCTACCCAGGCTACCGCCTCATTCGTATAACCATCATCATCATAAAACTTCACAAGGATATAACCTTCAACGGCACCTGCAGGAACACTGGCTGTCCAGCTAACGGATTGCCACATATCGCTATCTTCCGAGTATACGGGATCTTCACCATATATGTCCTCCCCTTGTGCATCGTAAAAGTCAGCATAAAATTTTAAGGAACCCCGGCTATCATCATCAAAATAATAAATCGTAAAGGTATAGCTATCGCCGGCAGTTACAGCAAAATTATCAGAAATCAGATAAGGGATTTCGGGCTGAAGAAGGGTTAACCGACAGGCAAATGCACCTTGTTGCGGGTTCGTTCCATCGGGATAAAGGGCGATGTCCATTCCGGGATTTACTTCGTCAAGATACCAGAATTCGGGTACCTGTGCATTTATTGCAACGGAAATTGCAATAAAGGAAACAATTAACAGTACTTTTCTTTTCATTGTTATCGGTTTAAAGATTTATAATAATAAAAATTATCTATAGGTATCAATTGTCATGGCATGGGGATAAATATCGGTAATCCAGTTTTCAGAATTGCTTCCATCAAGCTGGCTCCTCAAAATGGCTTCTGTGATTTTATCACTTACATATAAATATCCGGCATCTTCATCGAGGGCCATACCCCAAACAAAAGTGGATTCTCCTCCTAAATCTGCATTGATGACAGTGGGGTTCGAACCATCCAGGTCAGCCATATACAATCCATCATACCAATCGGAGAAATACATTTTGCCATGTTCCAGGTCAATAGCGATACCTCCTGCATCAATATCAGGCACTAATAGTTCCATTTCAGTGCCATCTAAATTACAGCGGTAAACGCCTCCGGAGTAATCGTATTTATCATTGGTGAAATAGAGTTTGTTATTATCGAAATCGTAAGCCAGGCCAATTGGCATTTCGGGCACACTTGATAGCTGAAAAGCCCATTCTATATTACTGCCATCAAGGTTTGATTTCATCAGTCCTCCTTCAATAGACCAATATATTTTATCATCAACAACAATGATCCCATAGGGTGCATCAACCTCCGGATTGTCATTTACATTGAGAATAATTATTGGATTTTCCCCATCCAGGTCGCATTTGTAAACAATGCCATCCACATCTGCAATATAAATCTTTTCATTGTTGTCGTCAATGGCAATTCCATAAGGTTTGTACAAACCGCCCCATGAGAACTCCTGAACAACAGGTGCCTCGCCATCAAGTTTTATAAAGTGGATTTTACCTGTGTTTCTGTCGGAATAATACAGCGTTCTTGATTTGCCTGCATTGGGGTCTTTAATTAAAACGTCTTCAGTTTTTGTATTGGTTGTGTTTCCTTTTGCTGTGAGGGAAATTGTATATACTCCGGGCTCATAAAACAATACAGACGGGTCTTTTTCGGTGGAGGTTTGTCCGTTGCCAAAGTCCCATTCGTAAGTGCTTGCTTCGATTGAAGTATTGGTAAAGGTAAGGGTGGTAGGGGCAAAAAAATCATTATCCGATACGTATTCAAATTTCGCCACGGTGCTCGCCGGGGGAATCTCTTCCTCGTCTTTCGAACAACTCATAACGATAATCAAAGCAAACATTAAAGCAAATGCACTAAATTTAAAAATTCCTGATTTCATATTCTATTGTTTTAAATTGTGTATAAATATTTATTTTTAATATCCCGGATTTTGATACATCCCAGGATTTGTGTTTGCGGTTATTTCACTTAATGGAATCGGAAATAAGAGCTGGTTGGTACTTGTAATATTATCCAATAGATCCATTGCTCTTCCTGTCCTGATTAAATCGAACCAGCGGTATCCTTCAAAAGCAAATTCTACTCTTCTTTCCTGTTCAATGGCCATCATCAATTCACCATAAGATACAGCCGTGGTATTCTCAAGGCCTGCCCGGTTTCTGATTGCATTGATATCTTCTTTGATGGCTTGCAAATCTCCATTTAGCTTTGCTTCAGCCTCTGCCCTGATAAGGTACATTTCGGCCAGCCGAAGGATGTTAACGTTGTCGGTCCCGGTTGTTATGTCCCGGTATTTGTGCACATGTCCCTGGTCGGCAAGGGAAGCATTTTTTCTGACCGTGTCTGATGTTTCATAAGCGTCATCCATGCTCTTACTGGGTGTAAATTCATTACGGCCTTCTTCGCTTGTAGGGAAGAAATAATATGCCAGGGTGTTTTGGTCTTGTGTATTAAATTCTATTTGGAAAATGATTTCATTTGAATTGCCCCCTGAAAATAAGTTGTTATAGTCCGGATCCAATTCATAAGTAGCTGAGGCTATAACATTATTCGCAAAATTCTTAGCCTGCTCCCATTTTTCCGAAAATAAATATACTCTTGCCAATAAGGCTTTCACCGCGCCATCTGATGCGAAAATATGCTCCTGTCCATCAATTTTCCCAAGAGCATTGTTTAAATCAGTTATAATTTGGGCAAACACAGTTTCAATATTGTCTCTTCCGACATCAAGTGACTCATCAACCCCGTAGGTGGGTGTGGTTTTAATGGGAACCGCTCCGAAATAGTTTACAAGGTTAAAATGCAACAGTGCCCTTAAAAAGTACAACTGACCCTTTACATTGTCTTTCTCACTTGCGGTCATATCTGTTATTTCAGGCAGTTTGTCAAGAAGGCTGTTAATCCTGTTCAGGGCATCGTAGCTATCATTCCATACCCCTTCAATCAGGTAATTTTCTGCCAGTATTGAGTTGTTGTCAATCTGTCCGTATTCCTGCCGGGTTCCGGTATGATCGAGGTTATCTGCCACAAGGTCAGGGATCACCACCATGTTGAGGCTGTAAAGTCCCCCTTGTTGCAATGCATCATAACAACCAGTTAAAGCACGCAATACATCATTTTTGTTTTGAAAGGCCAGGTCTGTACTTAAGGACTGTGTGGGTTGTACATCAAGTATTTTTTCACAGGACATTGTTGTGAAAATAGCTATTATTACTATCAGGATGTAGCTTAAATATTTCATTGTTTTCATTTTTTAAATTCCTAAACTAATTCCAAAGATGAATGATCGCGCTTGTGGATAGGTAAAGAAGTCGGTTCCCAGGCGCAAAATATCATCCCCTGCATAGTTCACCTCAGGGTCCATGCCGCTGTAGTTGGTGAACGTAAAAAGGTTTCTTGATGTGAAATAAACTTTGAGGCTTGCGATATGCAATTTATCCGTTAAATGTTTTGCAAAGGTGTAACTTAGTGAGACCTCTTTGAACCGCAAATAGGATCCATCTTCAATAAAACGCGATGACTCCCGGTTGTTGTTATTTGGGTCGGTAAGCGTGGCCCTTGGAATATTTGTTCGGTCTCCGGGTTGTTGCCATCTCTCATCTACTATTTTTAGTTGGTTGTCTTCCCCTTTCAGGGATTCAATATAGATTCTGGAGCCGTTGAAAATATCATTTCCATAAGTGAACTGCATGAAGAAAGTGAAAGTGAATTGCTTATAGGTGAGAATATTGTTAAAACCACCAATAAAATCTGGGTTGGGATCGCCAATAACATCGCGGTCCTCTGAAGTGATTTCACCATCACCATTAATATCCTTAAAAACAATATCACCGGTTGAAGGGTCAACACCCAGGGATTCATACCCATAAAATACTCCCAAAGGCTGCCCTTCGATAACTGAATTATTACCTCGTCCGATGTCAAGCAGGGGTTGTCCGTTATAGAGTTTCGTAACTTTGTTTCGGTTCATACTATAGTTTAGGACTGATTTCCAGTTGAAATGGGACTTTTTTATATTATCTGTTGTCAGTCCCAATTCAAACCCCATGTTTTGAAGTTCACCAATATTAGCTGTAATGTACGTAAAACCTGATGTACCCGAGATGGGTCGGTCGAGCAGAAGGTCCTTTGTCTTTTTGGCATAAACATCAGTATTAAAAATAATACGGTCTTTTAAAAAAGCCATATCCAGTCCGAAATTAAGCTGCGATGTACTTTCCCATTTTAGGTCGGGATTGGGAAGCTGGCTTGGACGGATGCCCGGTTCATTGTTATAATTTGCACTTCCTGTGTAGAGGCCCATATATGAGAATGACGGAATTCCGTCATTTCCGGTTAAGCCGTAACTGGCCCGGAATTTAAAATCACTAATGGCATCCACATTGAAAAATGCCTCTTCGGAAATTCTCCATGCAACAGATGCAGCAGGGAACAATCCATATTTATTATTGGGGCCAAATTTGGAAGAACCATCATAACGAGCCGTAAATGCAAATAGGTAGCGATTGTTGTAATTGTATTTGAAACGGCCAAAAAATGAATTTGTGCGTTGTTCATAATAGCTGCTTGAAGCATCGGTAATGTTGGCAGCAGAAACCAGGTATTGGAAATTTTCGTTGGGAAAATCCGTACCTCTGATGAAGTTGGATCGTTCAACAAACTTCTCAAAACTATATCCAAGCATGGCTTCCAGGTTGTGGATATTATTAATGGTTGTTAAGTAATCCAGCATATTATTGGTCATGAGGTTGGTAACACGGGTACCGGCGGAAATGCCTACTCCGTTATACCTCTCTCCCTGGCGCGTTGTGATAGGGTCGTAGCTGTGCTCGTTCAGGTCGAGATAATCCAGGCCAAATTTTGTTTTGAAAGTTAAACCTTCCAATAGATGAATATCAAGATAGGCATTTCCCAAATTCCGAAAGGAGTTTGCCTGGTTAGTTGATTGCTCGGCAATGGAAACAGGATTTGCATAAGGGCCGTCCTCATTGTAAGTCCCATCGGGGTTATACACAGGATAAATGGAAGGAAGTGTAATTGCGTTTGGTAATGGACCGTTCAACGATTGGTCTCCCTCAACCCGGTTATTTATGGAATTGCTTAAACCCAGCGAAGTTCCGATTTTTAACCATTTGCTTACCCAATGGTCTAAATTTATTCTTCCGCTAAATCTTTGGAAATCTGTTCCGATCAGAATTCCTTCATCATAGGAGTAGGTTCCGCCAACATAAAAATTTGTCTTTTCATTTCCACCGCTTGCGGAAAGGTCAATACTGGCAATGGATGAAGTTCTGAAAACCTCATCTAACCAATCGGTATCAATTTCATTTTTGGCAATGTTTTCATCGCTGAATATGGGCAGGCCGCCTTCATTTGTTTTCAGCTCGTTGCGGTATATCTTCCATTCTTTGGCATTCATCATTTCCAGTAATTTTACAGGTTGTTGAATACCATAGTATGAATTAAAACGGATGGATGTTTTTTCCGATTTCCCTTTTTTTGTAGTAATAAGCACAACACCATTGGTTGCCCTTGCGCCATAAATTGCTGTTGCAGAAGCATCTTTCAATATGGAAATGGATTCAATATCATTGGGGTTCAGGTCGGAAACTGCATTGATGCCTTGCCCGGAAAAACCGATTTGGCCATAATCTCCTGTCACCATCGGAACGCCATCAATTACATACAAAGGTTGGTTGCCTGCTGTGATAGAGCTGTTGCCCCTGATCCGAACCGACATGCCCGCGCCAGGAGTCCCTGAATTCTGATAGACATATACTCCGGTTGTTTTGCCCGCCATTGCACCATCCAGGGTTTGAACCGGAACTTCTTTGATGTTATCAGTATTTATAGCTCCTACCGACCCGGTTATTAACCGCTTGCTTTCGGTCCCGTAGCCAACAACTACCAATTCATCAAGGCCAATGTTTTCGTCTTCCAATACAACGTTTATCTCTTCCTGTCCGGCATAAGTTATTTCAACAGTTTTCATCCCGACCAATGAGAAAACCAAAATTTTTGCATCTGCCGGAATTTTTAATTCATAAGCTCCATTAGCATCGGTTGCAGTTCCTGCAGTTGTCCCTTTGATATAAACATTAACCCCAGGTAGAGAACTTTGGTCTTTCTTATAAGTTACCTTTCCTCTTATTTTCTTATCGTCTTGTGGCTGAACTTCATTGGCAAAGTTTTTTCTGGTATTTTCAACCGGGGTTAGCAAAATGTAATTTTCAACAATTGAATATTCCATCGGAATGTTTTGTAATACTTTATTCATTGATTCCTCCAATGTGGCATTCTGAAGCCTGACAGAAATAAGGTCTTTGCTGTCCGATTCGCTTTCGTTAATGATGAACAAATGGCCTGTTTGACTGGCAATTTCATTCACCGCTGTATAAACAGAAACATCTTTCAAATCAAGGTTAACAAGGCCATTTTGTGGAAATACTGAAGCCGTTGCATTTACAATCCCTAGAAAAGAAAGAAATAAGAATATCTTCATAACAATCAGATAAAAAATAAAACCTTTCAAAGTACGGGAATTCTGTTCCCCCAAAGAATTATTCATACATTTGTATATTAATTATTTACACTGATGCTTTACTCTATTTCTTAAAGCATTTGATTATCAAACCGGAGAATGTTGCAGCATTTTCCGGTTTTTTTTACTTGACCAAAATGGCCTGCTCATTCAACTCAAATTTCACATCTGCCGTTTTTTCTATCAGGTTGAGCAGGAATTCAATATTTCTGCTATTTTCCATAGCACCACTGTATATTAACTCTTTCTTTTTCGGGTTTTCAAAAACAATTTTCACATCATACCATCGCTCCAATTTAACCATCAGTTCCGCTAAGGTCACTTTATTGAAATGCAATATGCCGTCTTTCCATGAAGTATAAAACCTGGTGTCAACATCACTCACTTCTGTCGCCTGGCTTTCATGAATGATATTGACCAACTGGCCGGGGTTGAGCATGAGTTTTTGACCTCTTCTGCCAGTGATTTCAACTTTGCCTTCAATCAGAGCCGTTTGAAAAAATGTATCCTCATCGTATGATGAAACATTAAATGCAGTTCCAAGGGCTTTTACTTCATAGGAGTTTACAGAAATGATAAAGGGCCACTCCGGGTCAGTTTTTACATCAAAATAAACTTCTCCCTTAATACTTACTTTTCGCTCTCCTGCTCCAAATGAAACAGGGTATTCAATTTCGGATCCTGCATTCAGCCATACCCTTGTTCCGTCGGACAGTTTTAATTGGTAACGGGCCCCCAAGGGAACAATTAGTTTGTTGAAAACAAGATGTTCTGATTGTTTCCCTTTTGATTCGTACGATAGCACTTCTCCGGGTTTATTGATAATGTTAATATTACCGTCTTCATTAAGGACTTCCATACCCGATTCATTCAATGTTAAATGATTGCCATTCGAAAGGATCAAAACTGCTTCATTTGACCGTTCGGGAATTTCTATTGATTCAGCAACTGTTTCATCCGCATCAAAATAGGAGGTTGAAAGCAGCCAGCTGATTGCTATTAATAGCATGATTGTTGCTGCATAAGCAGCGATTTTTAAATAAAGGCTTCTGTGGGAGGTCGCAGGTTTTATTCTTTTTTTGATTTGCCTCCATGCTTTGTCTCCATCCCTCTGATTGGATAAATAAATCAAATAATGATTGTTCATCTGGTTCAGAAATTCCTCATATTGACCTTTGAGGTGAGGATTGATTTTTATCCAGCTTATGAGTAGCTCCTCATCTTCTTGCGAAAGGGTGCCTGTAGCTTTTCTTGTAATCAAGTCCAGAATTTGATCCGGGATGTTTTCAAAATCGTAATTTGCATTCATACAAATATTATGACAGGAAATCCTGAAAAGCGGGTGAGTTAAAATTATCTTTTTTCCTGAAAATATTGATTGAGCTCCTTATTGCCCCTTAATTTTCGCAAAGCCGTTTTTAGGTGGGTTTTAATGGAATTGATCGATACGTTAAGATTTTCTGCTGCTTCTTTGTATGACCGGTTTGAAAAATATACCAATTCAATTGCCTTTCGGCATTGCTTGGGAAGCTCTGAAATAGCCTTTTCAAAAACCAATCGCTTTTCATCATTCATTAAGAAATCAAGTGATTGAGTGGTTGTTTCCTGCTCGGGAATCTTCAATAATCTGTTCCGTTCGGTTTTTCTTTTTTCCAGATAATTTAAACAGGCATTTCGAACTCCGGTGTTTAAATAACTATTCAATGATGAATTGATGTTTTTGTAATGTTTTCCTTCCCATAATTTAATGAACAATTGCTGAACGACTTCTTCTGCTTCGGTTATGTCGTGGATATATAGGAAAGCTATGGTAGACAAATTGGAATAATAGCGGTCGAATATGAGTTTAAATGCTTTTTCTTCATCACTTTCAAATAGGGATTTTATTTCCGAATCTTCTTTTTTCATTAACTATCCTAAACACCTTTCTAAAATAAGCAAATATGGGAAGAAATGACATATCAATAGTAGGTTTTGGTTGTCGTGCAGGCAAATATTGAATCTGTTGTTATAAAACCTATTCGTAACTTCCCCTTCGCAACATTTTTCCTTTTTTAACCATCCATTTCCCACTGGCAAGCAAATGGCAAATTTCAAAGTTTTCATTTAATATTAACACGTCAGCATCCTTACCCGGTTCAATTCTGCCTTTTGAGTGCAGTTTCAAAATATCAGCCACATTGGATGTAACCACTTTAAGCACTTGTTCAAAGGGCAGTTTTTCAGCCATTACTGCATCTTTCAGCTCTTTTAATATGGAATCAGGATAGCCTATTTCCAGCTTACTATAGGTTTCCGTCTTCATCAAAATCAGGAAGTGAACCGCAAGCATCCGATGTCATCGTAATATGTTCAATCGGTACGCCCGCTTTTAAAAATTCTGCTATTGCATTGGCCGGCTTGATTTCGTATTCGGGAAAATAAGGGTATGAACTGGAAGTTATATCAATATATCCTAGTTTTCCATATTTTTTGGCATCCTCAAAAATGTAATCATTACGGTTACAATGGGTAGGAAAAACTGTTTATAGCCTAACTCACTATTGGCTATTGCATCGTAAATGGGTTGAAATGGTTTTTTAGCATCACCCATATGAATATTTACAATTCCGGCTTTTCCGCCCAGCATGCCACCAACTCTTGCTTGTGCAGTTATTTTTATCAATTCGTCAGTGGAAGGATGGGAAGAACGATGATCCGAAATGGCAATTTCCCCTGCTCCGATAATTTCATCTATCATGGCAATGTCTTTTCCAACGCTCCCAAGTATTGTAGGTGTTGGCACCTGATAGGCTCCTGTATACATCCATGCTGAAACGCCTTCCTGACGCAGGCTTTTTACCTTCATCAAAACGGATTCGACATTCCGTGTAATCCCATCTGTACCCAAACAGCCAATTACGGTAGTAACCCCTGCTTTAAGCATTTGAGATAACTGTAACTCAGGAGTTCTGCTGGCTGGCCCTCCTTCTCCTCCTGCACCAGCAATGTGAACATGGGCATCAATAAATCCGGGCAGGAGCCTTAATCCTGTCCCATCGATAACTTCAAGGTCAATATTTGTAGATAGTTCGATTTTCTCATCTACTGCAAGGATTTTACCAGCACCTATTAGGATATCTTTGGTTCCAATAAATGAAGGAGAATAAATGTCGGCTTGTTTAAACAGTATCATTTTCTGGATGAATTATTTTGATACAAATATAATACTCTGGTATAATTAGAAATGATAAAAGAGTATTTCTTCCGGAAAGTTGTAATTTTATGCGATAATTTTCCAAATGAACAATCAAAAAAACCGTTTAAAAATGAAAACACCAATCAGTTTAATTATCCCCATGGTTTTCTTTGCTTCCTCTGCCTTTTGCCAGATTGTAGCCGAAAAGAATATAAAAACCCCCATGAATGCCGCCTTGCTCGTTATTGATGTTCAAAATCAGTTTCTGCCTATGATGTCGAAGGAAGATCAGGATTTGGCCCTTGAAATGATGAACTGGGCTATTTGGGTTTTCAGGGAAAATAAACTTCCCGTCATTCGTGTTTATCATACCAGTGAGGAGTGGGGACCTGCACCGGGCAGTTCTGAATTTGAATTTCCCGAATCCCTTAAGGTCAATGAGGATGACCTGAAAGTTGTTAAAACCTATCCCAGTGCTTTTACACAGACAGAACTGGATGGTTTATTAAAAAAAGAGGGCATCAATACTTTGTTTTTGTGTGGACTCAGTTCGGTAGGATGTGTGTTGGCAACCTGGTTTGATGCCACTGCTCACGATTACAAAGCGTTTCTGGTAAAGGATGCTTTGTTAAGTCATAAATCAAAATATACAGAGCAAGTTCAGGATATGTTCAATGCGATGGATTTGGAAACCATTATGTATATGCTTGAAAAAACCAAATGATGTTTTAAAGCTCTTGAATGATTAACTTTTCCGTATTGGCGTGCCCGAGTCCGTGTTTTTCAGCCAACTGAACAGTATAGAAATCCTGGGTGTCAAAGTCTAACATTTTTGCCCCAATAGCATCCAGGGCCACGGGATCTGTTCCTGCTAATATCTTATTGGGTTTAATGGTTTCCCCAGGTCCTCTTGGGCCATTTTCAATGACACATTCAATCGCATCTACAATGCATAAGTCCGGAGGGCGAATCAGGGCCAGGTCAGCGATACACTGTGCTAAATACTCCTGTTTGTCATAGGTATATTCACCATCAGGAGAATGCATGTGCCTGTTGGTTACCGAGGAAGATATACCCATAAGCCCTTTCAGGGTTCCTGAGTAATTTGTCCCTGCATGATGTTTTGCAACAGGTATGTTTATAAACACATCAACCTCCAGGAAACCTTTATAGATTTCAGCCTTTTTTAATCCAACAGCATTTGGAATTTCAACTTCTATACGCTCTTCACAATAGGTAATTGCTTCAATTTCTTTTTTAAATTGTTCATAATACCGGCTTTCCTCCCAGTAATTTTCCCTCACAGGTTTAAAGCAAACAATCTTTTCAGCACCGGCATCAAGACATTGTTTTACAACACTCAGGGCAACATCCGGGGAGGTATAGGTTCCGGGATTTACCCAGGGTGAGTTTAGTAGCAAACCCACTGTATTTCCTGATTTGACAAAAGTTTCCATTCCGCCAAGCGGTTTCAGAAGTTTGGGGATGTTTTCAAGGGGTTCGGTTCCGGCAATGGAAACAATATCCGGCGCACCGGCAGGAATCCCTGCTTTGAGTATTCCCGGAAACTGTGAGCCAATAATGGTCGCGCCTCCGGCAGCGGCAGTGGTTTTTACAAATTTACGGCGGGTGAGTTTTTTCATAACTTTAAATTAAGATGGGTAAAGTTATGAAAATAATTGGCTTCTTTAATTTTAATCTTTAGAAGAATGTTGATCTGAAATTATCCCCCTCCCTGAGGGAGTTAGGGGGAGGTTTAATTTCCCTCCTGGAAACTAGGAGGAAAATCCCCCCGAACCTTAAAGCCAAACATTTATTTCGGGCCCGGGGGGTGGTTGATTTAAAATTCATTAATCTTTTACACATCTAACATAATACGCAGGATGACTGGTTCCCGGCTTAGCTCCTTTATAGATACCATTTTCTGTACTAGTAAAGAACCGGTAATCAGAATAACTAAACCAAATCGCTGTGGCAAATCCCATATCCAGGAAATCACCTCCAGTAGCTCTGTAACCATAAGGCATTATATTAAACCCGAAATCATCGGTTCCGTTCCATTGGCCGGAATTTTTAAGTTTCTGTCCCGCATCAAATCCACGATATTCACCCCATAAATCCCATTCAGGATCGCCAACTCCATATTGGCTATCCACAGTTCCTTCCAGGATTTTCCAATCATCATCAGTAGGATAATGCCAGCCTGAAGGACAGACTCCTGTACCATTATTATAATACAGCCTTCCTGCTATATCACAATATTCCGGGATGTTTGCATAACAATAACTAGCTGGATATGGATAAACCCTGTTATACCTCATATTCTCCGCCATCCACACCTGGTCACCAATTTGAACCGTGCGATAAACCTCCCCATCCCTCGGATCGGTAAAATATTCCCCGGGTAATTTAGGAAATTGTTCAGAACTTCCGGCACTGGCCTGCCATACGAGGAAGTCGGTGCTGTTAACCACACCATCCATATTGTAATCTCCGGGCAGATAACCGGTTTGCCCAATTTCAGGAATACTGAAATCATTTTTATCCTTGTTGTCGATTTGTCCATCGACATCGGCATCACCCGCCATCATGCCCCAAATGTTAGGTGCAAGTCTCTTTGACCGATTTTATTCCTCCAAAGCTTTGAGAGGCAGCATTGGTGAAATCATAACTGTACATACCGCCCGATTCTGAGTGGGAAGGCTGACATGACCGGTAAATGGTTCCGGTGCCATACTACGACAAATAATTGATCATTAATCGTTCCTGGAAATTCTGGCAGGCTTGTTCCATCCAAACCTACGATCGAACCATCTTTGAGCAGGAAAGCCGGCATTCGGGCGATCATGGTTTCTTCCGTTGCTGATTGAATATCTGACACATCCCTCAGTTCCACCATTACCCAGTCGGTAATATCACTGTTTGGAATGGACAAAACACTATCCGGACTGATAAAATTCCAGGGTTCGGAAGCGAAAGGAGGAGAAAGCGGCAGAATTGGATTGAGCGCTGTGGTCATCTCCGATCCGCTAAACGGCCCTTCTAGCACGACCTTCAAATCAAGCTGTTTGGCCGGATCATCTGTTTTTACATAAATGCTCCTGGAAATTCCATCCTCAGTTTTACAGTAATAGCGGCCCACCATTACAGCTGTGACCGGAACATTGAACACCAGGGTATTGGAATAGGTGCCTGAAAACCTGAAATCGGTTAATAATAAAACGCCATCCTTATACCATCGATAATCCGAATTTCCTGAAGGCACTACAAACTGCACCTGGCTGTCGATGGTGCTGCCATTTAAAAGTTCAATGGTTTGGTCGAGGGTGTCTTCAAGGCTGGTAATAGAGTTCTCCCAGGTACCTTCGTTATATAAATTTCCATATAAATTGATAAAAAAATCACTTAACGTTGTCCTAATAGTTCCATTATTGATAATATTTCCATAGACGTTAACTTTTTCATAAGTAGCATCATTCATATTTTGAAGTGTATCGTTTATCAATACATCTGTTTCAAAATCACATATACCATCGACCTCGAGATTTCCTTGTATGTCCAAATAATTCATATGGAAATCCGCACTTTTAATATGGTAATTCCCATTGGTTTGAAAGATGAGTGTGTCTGCGCTTATTTTTGCCTGTAAATAATTCTGGTCAGATCCAGCATATCCTGTTGCATTTAAAATACTTGTGCCTGAAGAAGGAAAAGAAAACCACTTTTCGTACATCAATATTTTTGTACCAATCAATTCGAGGTAATTTTGATTTATTACAATATCCCTGTTTGAGGAAGTTATTGTTTGAGCATTAAATGGTTGTGAGGCAGTAATTGAAGCAGATGGGCCATCTATTCCAAGAAAATTTATAGTTACATTACTATTGATATACCCATGTTGTTGGAAACTGTTACCATAAACACGTAATGATAAACTACTGGGTATTTCAGGATTTTCACCAATATATCCCTCATTGATTACATTGCCATTAATTAGAAGGTAACTTCCAGCAGTCTGATTAATAAGTGATCCGTTTGGTTTAACATGCAGAAAACCGCAGGGATTTCCGAGATGCACCAATACGGACCCCGGTCCTTCAATAAAAGCATTATCATCGCTGTCCGGATACAAGTCCGGGCCAATCCATGTTGAAGCATAAAACCAGGCCCCTCCTTCCGGGACTGAATGGTAATTATCGACCTGTTGAGCAATGGTCATTGAACCTAACAGGCTAAGTAATGCAAACAGTAAAAGTTTTATTTGTTTCATTGTTGTAAATGTTTGGTTAATATTTTATTTAATGTTTTTTAAACTGTAGTAACCTGACAGGCCGGTTTGGACCTGTCAGGTTGCATTTGGAATTGTCCGCCCACTGGCGGATATTTGCGAAGATGTTATTCATTTAATTTCTTATTCCTGTGCATGCCTTTATCTATTGATATTCTTTAATAATCATCTGTTATTTTATTAGAATTGTCTACCTGTCAGACTATTCTTTTCCCTTTTACTTCTGAACAGCAGGCGCTTCGGTTTTCATGATAGAAAAAGCATATCCCAATTGAATTTGGGACCAGCTCAAATCCCAATGATTTGCTGGGGCGTAAAAATTATACCTAAAGAAGATCTTGCCCCGGCCATCCCTATTTGGTTTTAAGAAGGCTAAAAACTTGAACTTCCAATAGCCTGTTTTAGATTTAGTTGTATCAGTAAAATCATTGTTTAAAGCGAATGTTCTAGAATCACCTGTTTGGGTAAAATCATCATTTAAAACATAATACCAATTGTAACCGCCTGATAGTCTTAAGCCATATCTTTCATCTGTAAAAAATTCTATAGAAGCTAAAGGACCATGTTCAATGGAATTAGCTAATATTTTTGCCTCTGCTGTGCCATCCTCATCAACAGATTTGCTTGTGGGTATTCTTCCTCCATACAGGCTATAATCTAAATAAGCCGTTGTTTTACCGGTTGGGAAATCAAGCAATAAAAGGTTAGCCATAATTCCGACCCTGAAACTCTCATACTTTCGCAAATCCATTGTGCTTGCATAATATACTGTATCTGTAACTCCATTATATGTAACCTCTTTTGAAGAGAGCTCCAATATTTTATTGTTGCTTTCAATTTTTGATATTACAAAATGGGGGGTTAAATAAGATGCAAGGCCTAAATTAAAGTCCCGTTTCCTTGTCACATTCAAATTCATCATGTCCGTTACATAAAGTGGTCTTTTGATGGAGAACCTTCTTTTAATGATGGCCATTTCCTTGTAAAACTCAGTTTGAATTATTCCGTTCGGCTCATTTCCACTAATACCATTTAAATCTGAAAATACGGTTCCGGTCAAAATTTCATGTGAATATTCTTTATATACAGCTTTCTTAAACTTATTTTCAGGAGGATGGGTGTTGGTTCGTTTTATTTTAATTACCTGGTTCCTTGGGCTGTAATCACGGCGGTCAACGGCAAGGTATTCATAATAGTTTTCTATCAGTTTTCCTACATTTAAAGAATAAATAAATCCATTGCTGTTTTCTGAAAATAACCAGTCACGGTTCAGTCTATCGTAATCTGATTTACTTGTGAAACCAAAAGGCCTGAGGTTTGAAAATTTTAATATATCCCCTGTTTGATTAAGCTTTCCGATAACCTGGATATTTTCTATAGCTCCATCATTGAATTCGATCTGCAACGAATCAACGGAAAGCTGTTGAAGGATCAGATTGTTCTTACATTCCGTAAACTGCTGGCTCAGGTTGTTATACAGTTGCCGGCTCTTACTTATTGAATCATTTATGGAATTTATGGAATCCGGTAAATGGCTAATTCTCGTTACATTTGCATTTAAAGCACCCTGATATGCTGACAAGGTTATTGTATATGTAGTTCTCATGTTATTGTATTTTAACCTTGTAGTTACCAGGCTATGGATCTCAATACTCAATTCCTGAAACATCCTCAATGAATCAGAATAAATATTTGTAATTTGTTCCTTCTGCTTTCTTTCGACTTTTAGTATTTCGAGATCAAAATTGTTTTCGTTATTTTCAGTCTGTCCCTCATCAAGTCTTTCGTTAAAAAGTCGAATTTCATGATCGAGGGCATTTATTGAGTTGGTTAGCTCCCCTATAGTATCCCTGTATTTTTTGATCTTATTGTTTATGTTTTGCTTGAAATTATTTGATTCATTTATCAAACCATTATTTAATATTAAAGTATCCTTAAGTTTGTCAAACATATTTGTGATACCGGATAAGCCCGGGAAATTAGTGGTGTATATTAGGGCCAGGCTGTCACATTTATGAACTATAGCTTTATTTATACTATCTTGTTGTCTTCTAGAAAGACTGTTGATTATCTGATTTGCTTCCTTGATTCTTAGTGACAAATCCAGGCTATCCTTCCTCAACTGTAATAGTACTGCGGAATAATTATTAATATCATTTCCTGATTTCTTTAATGCTAGATGAAGTTTGTTTAACCTTATCTGTTTATCATCCCTTATACTATCAACGATTAAATCCAGAAACTCCTTCTTAAGGTGTGATTTTCTTTTGAAATACTCAGGCGACTGGAAGGGTTTATTATAAAATTTCTTTGTATACTTATGTTTGTTTTCTTTCTTCTTCTTAAATATGATTGTATCCCATTTATTAGTCTCAAATGTGAAATTTAGGAATTTAACACTATCTTCTTCCTTCTTTAATTTGTTCTTTTTATTTTTTAACGAATACTTTACCATCCTTTTAAACTGTGGGTGAACCTGCTGCACATATACCGAATCGTAAACCGATATTATACCAGCTTCAGGCTGGATATTATCTTCAGATGAAAGCTCCTGAACTGTTTCTATATTTCTTAGCCTTAGGTATGCAATTCTTGCTTCACTTTTTAACGGAGCTTCATCTTTTACTAAGAATGAGTCTTTGTATTTCTTTTCCAATGAGTCATATGTCTCAACAAATCTCGATGTGAACTCTATGGTTTCATCATTGTAAAGTGGAAATGTTTTTGAATGTTTGGTTGAGCCGTTCTCCGGATCGATTATTTCAATGGAATATTTTTTATAGTTACCAAAATCTGTTTCTTTAATTTGAATACTGTCCGTTCCAAACAGAAAAACACTGTTTCCATTTTGCTGACCAAAAAGAGAAAGACTTATCATTGATATAATTAAAAGTAAAATTGTTTTCATTTTGGATTGTTATTTAATTAGGTTCATCGATAGTTTATATGTTTGTCCGGTTTCAATACTAAATTCATATTCTAATTGAAATTGTCCGGTGCTGTCCACCATATTTGCATTAATGTTTATTATTGTATCTGTTAGAAAAATTTCTCCATAAAGCAGGCTGTCATTTATAAATTGTCCCTTAAAGGATTTCCAGGGAAAATTTTGTCTGTCGTAGTATGAAGTAATAGATCCTTTATAATCAATCCAGGAAAAATGCTCTCCTTGAGATACAAAAGCAGAGTCTCTCGTTACTGCATATGCTCCATAATAACTACCACTGTAAGTGTGAATCTTCTCCTCATCTTCTACTTTACATGATATCAAGTCGATTTCCATGTTTTCATAGCCTATTATACTTTCGAAGCCAGGGTTTAATTGTATCATCGTGTCTTTATATAATTCAATGGTTTGTCCTACTATTTCTTCCTGCCAAAAATTGAAATACTGGTACTCTTTCTTTCCATTTTCAAATCCCCGGATCGAATATTTGACATCTTTAATCTGATTATTGGATAGGTTGCGGATTATTAATTTTAAAGTATCTGATTTAAACTCAGGTTGTTTTCCTGTGGATACTTGTATAAGCCTAAACTCTGCAATTCCTGGTTTACGAAATATTATTTCAGTAGGACTTGGTTTGGTCTGCTCATAATCATCGCATGAGAAAAGGAGAAGGGATATTGAAAATGTCAATAATAGATAAATGTGTTTCATGTTATTAATTTTGTTGTTTAGTTAAAATTGTAAGGCCAACCGTGAGCATGGATTTAAGTCCGTAGCAATCTATTTGTTTCGCAGTTTAGAGTAAATTAAGATTGCTTCACAATAGCTCATTGTTCCGCTTTAGTTCGTGCCATAGGCATCCGATTAAGGCAATGACGGTAGCTTTTTTTAATCTTTCAAACAGCGAACACTAAAACCATATTCCTTATTATTGCTGTCCCGGTACATTTGTGCATTATAACTGGCTAACCACCTAACCCATGCATTGAAAGTACTCTCACTTGATGACCAGAAACCGTCGTCAGTATCAAATAAGTCAAAGGAACCATCAATCAATCTATAGCCACCAGGCAGACCTGTAAAACCGCTTGAATTTGTTGCCCCTGTGTTTGGTGCAG
>JAWKKM010000045.1:0-38042 GCA_041393255.1 Bacteroidales bacterium
AAGAGGCATTAGCCACTGGTAGTCAAAACTTTAAATCTACCAATTATTATTTCGGGCATGGCATGAGTGAATTTGTTACAAAAACTTATGAAGAATTTGATTATGAAAAATTTGGCCTATCCTATAAAGGTGCAGCTGGGGGAGCAACCGGTAACTTCATTTCACTTGGTATGATTGGCATGATCACAGTATTCCTTTTTGGCATTTCCTTACTATATACTGTTAAGTTTAAAAAATTTAGATGGGTATTGATCGGGTTTTTTACATTTGAATATATTTTTCTGGGAAGCTCATTATTGGTTTTTAGTGCTCATGCTGTCATGTTAATATATATATGCATTTACTTCAACATTAAATTCAAAAATGTATTGTTTTAAATTGATTAAAAATATCTGAATGAGAACAAAGTATTTTATTTACATAAATATTGCTTGAAGTTGATAAAAGTACTATTCGTTTTTAGCAATAGAAAAGGAAAAGGTATAAGCCCTTTCATTGAAAACCAATTAAATTCATTGATAAAGACTGGCTTTGTTGAAATCAAAACATTTAGTATTACTAAAAGAAATTTAATTGGGTATTTTCAATCAATATCAATACTCAAAAGAATTATTAATAAAGAAAGTTTTGATATAATTCACGCACATTATGGTTTTAGTGGGGTTATATCAAAGATTGCTGGTTTTAACAGGAAAGTAGTAGTCTCATTTCTTGGTGATGATTTGATGGGAAACGTAAAATCCAATGGAAGCTACTCTAAAAAGAGTAAAGTGCTTGTATTTATTAATAAATTTTTTGCTAAATATTTTTTCGATATTAATATTGTAAAATCACAATCTTTAGCGGATACTTTTTTTAAGAACACCCAATTTATTATTATTCCAAACGGAGTTGATTTAGATTTTTTTACCCCAATTGAAAAGAAGATAGCACGTAATAAAATAAAACTAAGTGAAGATGAAAAATATTTTCTATTCCTTGGAGACCCCAAAAGAAATGTAAAAAATTACAAACTTTTTGAGGCTAGTTTAAAAAATATTAAAGAAGTTACTAATTATAAGATCCTAATATTAAAAGGGATTGATAAAGAGAACGTTAACCTTTATTACAATTCGGCTGATATTTGTGTTTTGAGTTCATTACACGAAGGTTCTCCAAATGTAATCAAAGAAGGAATGGCATGCAATACTATTATTGTGTCAACTAATGTTGGTGATGTAAATTGGTTATTTGGAAATGCAAATGGTTATTTTATCTCTGAACCAGATCCGATTAGCTTTTCAAAAGCGATAGAAAAGGCTATCTTGTTTGAAAAACAATCACTTATACCGAATGGAAGAGAGAGAATTAAGTTGTTGGGTCTTGATAACAATAACATAGCCATGAAAATTTTAGATATTTATAAATCTATTTGTAAGAAACAGGTTTGAAATGTGTGGTATTTGTGGAATAATAAATATTGATGGAAAGAAGGCAGAAGAATTTTTTATAAGGAACATGATGTTAAAAATGAAGCATCGGGGTCCGGATGATGAAGGAGTTTATTTAAACAATAATGTTGGATTGGGCTTTGTCAGATTAAGTATATTGGATTTAAGTACTGCCGGTCACCAACCCATGAAAAGTCATGATGGAAGGTATGTGATAATTTTTAACGGGGAGGTTTATAATTTCATTGAGCTTAAAGCGGAATTGAAATCAAAATATGACTTTACCACCGGAACTGATACAGAAGTTATTTTAGCTGCCTTTCAGGAATGGGGAGAAAAATGTTTGGATAGGTTTAATGGTATGTTTGCCTTTGTAATTTTTGATACACATACCAAAAATATTTTTGGGGCAAGAGACCGGTATGGCATAAAACCATTCTATTATTATCAGGACGCAAACAGCTTTATATTTGCCTCTGAAATAGACCCAATATTAACTGTCAACAAAAGCAAGATTAGCCCAAATGAGGAAAGCATTTATAATTTTTTAGCACATAACCGTACAGATTACAACCCAAATACTTTCTTCAATGAAATCAACAAACTTGACCATGGATGTTTTTTCACATTAAGTCAAGATGGCCTCAAAATCAAGAAATGGTATGATCTGAATGAGAGGGTTTCCATAGCAGATCAGATTGGCTCTAGTGACCAGTTCTCAGAACTATTGATTGATTCTGTTAACCTTCGTTTAAGATCTGATGTTCCGGTAGGTGTTTGTTTAAGCGGAGGAATAGATTCAAGTACCATCGTAAAAATTATTTCTGAAAAACTTCATTTTAAGGATGTTAACTCATTTTCTGCCATCTATAATAAAGGACAAAAAGGAGATGAGTCCAATTATATTATGAGTTTAAATCGTCCGGAAGCACATAGTTATTTCACAAAGCTTGATGAAAATGATTTCATTACTGATTTGGATAAATTATTAGAGGTTCATTCAGAGCCATTCCCGGGCACTGCTGTTTATTCTCAATATAAAGTAATGGAATTGGCTCATGGAAAGGTTTCCGTTCTTTTGGATGGACAGGGGGCTGATGAATACCTTGCAGGATATCACTATTTTTATGGAGTTTATTACAAAGAGCTGATAAAGCAATTTCAATTAATGACATTTTTCAATGAGCTGGTGTCTTATCAAAACACAAAACCCAAAGTCATTACTGTCAACTTTGTTCTATTTTTTACCTAATTCGTTAAAAAACTCGCTTGAATATCGAAACCATTGAAATTATATTAATCATGATTTCAGATCAAAGTTTGCTTCTGAAGATATTATTGCATCGACACTTCATGACAGTAAAAGTTTACAATCCTCATTAATCAATCATTTCGATTATAAACTTGAACATTTACTGAAGTGGGAAGATCTGAATTCTATGGCATTTTCAATTGAATCAAGAGTTCCGTTTTTAGATTTCAGACTAGTTGAGAGAACATTGGCTTCTGCAAACAAACTAAAAATTAATAATGGCTATACCAAGAGCGTATTAAGGAAAGGCTTTAAATCAATTTTGCCTGATGAGATCACTTATCGAAAAGACAAAATTGGCTTTTTAAATCCAAGAAATGAATGGTTGAAAACAGAAAAAATAGTAGAACTATTTAAGGGGGTTTTCAATGAATCTAGTTTAACCAGAAATGGAATAATAAATAAAAAGGAATTTCAATCATTGTATGAAACTTTTCTTAAAGGACAAAAAGACTATTCTAAAGAAATATGGAAGGTATTTGTATTGGAAAAATGGCTTCAAAAATATTTTTAATTTGATATGAAAAAATTGTTTGTACTGCTTTATTATACGTTGGCCTCAAAATTACCAGACCATGCTTTCCCCGGGGCAAAATCTATAATGCATTTCGTATTTTACTTCTAAAAAGAATAATCAAAGTTGGTAAAGGGTGCAGAATTCAAAGAAACGTATATATTGGTGATGGAAATAATATTGTGATCGGTGATTATTGCCGGATAAACGATAATGTAAAAATAGATAATGTTAAAATGGGTAACTATGTAATGATAGCAAGACGTACACAGTTTCTTGGCAAAATGCACAAGTTTGATGACGTTAATATCCCAATGTTATTGCAAAAGGGCGAAGCTCAGCCACCAACAATAATTGAAGATGATGTTTGGATAGGGCTAAATGTTATTGTTATGCCGGGGTTGACAATCAAAAAAGGTTGTGTAATCGCAGCAGGTGCTGTGCTTACTAAAGACACTGAACCTTACGGGGTTTATGGAGGTGTTCCCGCTCGATTAATTAAAAAAAGAATATAAAATGTTTCAGATAATTTTTACCGTAGATTATGAGATTCATGGCAATGGGGATGGGTCTCCCTTTGATTTAATGGTTGAACCAACAAGCAGATTATTAAAACAATTTGACCAATATGGAGCCAAGGCTGACCATCATGGCTGATGTTTGCTGAAATAATGAAATTTAAAGAATTTAAGGACCAAACAAACGAAGATAAGTTTTATTATAATGCCATAAAGGAACAACTAGAAAATGCTTTATCGGGAGGCCATGATGTTCAATTGCATATTCATTCAGGATATTTTAATTCAAGATATGAAAATGGTAAATGGAACAAATGTGGGAAGAATATGATTTGGCAAACCTACCATATGACAAAATATCATCAGGATATCTTCTTGTAAAAATTTTCTGGAGGATATGTTAAAACCAAATTCAGCAATTATAAATGTGATGTATTTAGGGCTGCAAACTGGTCAATGATGCCAACAAAAAATATCTCAAAGGCTTTATCAGCAAATGGAATTAGAATTGATACCTCAGTATTCAAATATGGCCGCAGAACAGGGAGAGTGAAGTTTGATTATCAAAATGCGAATAGTGAACTTATACCTTGGTTGTTAATCAGGAAAATGTTTTACATCAAGAATAACAATGGCACTCTATTGGAAATCCCAATATACTGTGAAGAGAGACCCTTTTGGTCATTTATATCGTTTATAAGAGCCTTTAGAATGATCGCGCCAAATTTCACCAACATGAAAAGGTAAAAGAAATAGAGGGCAATGAACAAGATAAAAGAGTTGAAAATACATCTTTAGTCAAACCAAAAAAGCAAAAAAGTCTAAACTAATGAAGAATTTTAGGACCCTTTGTCAATAAACATGCCTGGAAAATGGATTTTAATCAAGCCTCTGGGAGGCAATTAATCAACGCTTTAAAAAGGAGTGAAAAAAATATGGCGATAGTAAATATGACATCCCTGTAGTTTTGATTGGGCATAGTAAATCATTTCTAAAATACAATGAAAAATCCCTTAAACCTTTTCTGGAGTACGTTGTATCTCATCCCGATAAATTTAAGTTTGGAATATTTAGTAATTTGAATCCTGAAGATTACAGAAATTAACTATGTCGCTACGGAGATCATTAAAGAAGATTAATTTGTTTAGGGTTTTTATCGTTTTGTAAAAAAAAAAAGCAAAAGCAAAATTTTCATAACTGACAATATTAAACGGCAGTCACTGGATAAGGAATATTTCATTGACAATTTCCTAAAATTGGTATTAATCCAGGCGATCAGATCATTATAAATTCATCATTATCCTCCATGGGTTCAGTCAAGGGTGGCCCGGAAACATTTATCGAAGCACTTAAGGAGTATATTACATCTAAAGGATTAATTGTCATGTCAACTTACCCCCATATCAACATGTATAATTATCTTGAAAATTATGAAATCTTTGATGTAAAAAAAACACCCTCTAAAAACGGATCAATTACTGAAATATTCAGAAAAGGTCATGACGTTATCAGAAGCCTTCACCCAACACACTCATTAGCAGCATGGGGAAAAGATGCAAAGTATTTTATGGAGGGTCACGAAATTTCACAATCTCCTTATGATGAGTTTTCTCCTTATAAAAAACTATTAGACATCAATGTAAAAATGCTATTAATTGGTGTAAACTTTAATCATGCAGTCATGATAAGGGTAATAGACGACCTTTACCCGGATTACCCATTATCCCCATATATTCCAAATAAAGTTTACACAGTCGAAGTTCGAAATTATGATGGAAACCTTATAAAGATCAATACTCCATGTCATGATCCAATATTTTCTAAAGAGAGAAATAATATGGCAATATTTCCTCATGTCAAAGACAAAGTCACTTTTGGCAAGTTAGGATCTGCATACACTTGGGTATTACGTTCACAAGATTTGTTTAACAAGCAAATTGATTTGTCAAAAAAAGGGGTGTTTCCATTTTATAAACTTCCATTGAAAAACAGGTTATAGTTATGTCGATTGTTGACCACAAAAGAACACCCTTTGAAATAATAAAGGGAATTTTCAACAGGTTTCTGCATGTCATTGCCTATTTTACTTTTCCATATCAATTAACTGTTTTTCTTCACCGTCTGCGTGGTGTAAAAATTGGCAAGCAAAGTCACATAGCACGACTTGTATCGCTTGTTGATCGAAATCCAGATCTGATTGAAATAGGAAAAGGCGTTGCTATTACAACAGGTGTTATGATATTATGTCATCAACGAGATTTGACGAATTACCGACCCGGTATGTTTGCAATGCATTGTCCATTTAAAGAGGGCCGCGTAATAATTAAGGATGGAGCTCACATTGGAATTGGAGCGATCCTTATGCCAGGTGTTACAATTGGGGAAGGGGCCGTAATTGGCGCCGGGGCTGTTGTAACCAAGGACATCCCTCCTTATACTGTGGCTACAGGTGTTCCGGCTAAAGTTATCAAATCTTTTAACAATGAAAATTAGATGAAAATTTGGATTGACATAACCAATACACCTCATGTAAGTGTTCTGATGCCCATTATCCGGCATTTAGAAAAAAAACATGAGCTTATCATTTCTGCCAGGGATTTTTCCGAAACCTTACCCCTTCTTTCTAAAAATGGAATTGAACCCATTATCTTGGGTAAACATAAAGGGAAAAGCAGATTAAATAAAGTGATGGGCTTGTTATACCGGATGATGGACCTATTATGGAAGATTCCTAACTTTGACATTGCCATTTCACTCGGAGGTAATTATACTGCTACAATTAGTAAACTTAGGCGCAAACCTTCCATCGTTTTCAGTGATAATGATATTTCGTATAAAACACCTGCTTTTCGGTTTGGTTCGTATTTTATTTTTCCCTCCTACTTCAAAACAGATCATTTGTTAAAGAAATATGGAGTAAAAAATGATCAAATTTTTAAATTCAACGGCTTCAAAGAAGATATTTATTTAGCAGCATACAAACCGGACCCGAAATTTCTTAACCAACTTCCTTTTGCAGAATTTATCACCATCAGGCCTGAGAACTTAAAAGCATCTTACGTTCCTACCAATAGCACAACGATTGTCCCTCAGTTATTTAAGGCTTTTAAGAATGAAAATATTTTGTTCCTTCCAAGGTATCCTGAAGAAAAGATTTATGCCAAAGATTTCAACAACATTTTTATCCCTGATGGACCTTTAAAAGGCCTGGATGTTTGTTATTATACTAAAGCAATGTTAACCGGGGCAGGAACCTTTGCCCGGGAAGCTGCTTTATTGGGCACGCCCGCTGTAAGTTTTTTCCCTGGAAAAGAGTTTTTAACTGTTGATCTTATTATGCAGGAAAAAGGCTGGGAATTCAAATCGAGGGATCCAAAAGAAATTTATACCTATGTTTCAAAGGCACACAAAAGCGGATCGCAACAGGGGAGAAGTAAAGAAGTACTTGATGAAGTAATTGGAATTATTGACGATATTCTATTAAAACACCAATAATTTAGAAACAATACCCTCACAAAAAAAATGTCAATTAGAATTTTGCAACCAAATTATTATTATTAAATGCGGGTACTTTTTGTAATAAAAAGTAAATCAACAATTCCTGATATTTCTCCTTTTGTTCTTTCTCAATTGAACTCACTTCAAAAGAATGGTGTTGAGGTGGGCTATTTTCCAGTTCATGGCAGTGGAATTTTCTCCTACATCAAAGGCATCAAACAACTCCGGGCATTTCTTAAAAAAAATAAATTCGACCTTATTCATGCGCATTATTCATTGTGTGGATGGACAGCAGTACTCTCAAGATGCAAGACGCCCATTGTTCTTTCATTAATGGGAAGTGATGCAATGGGGGAGTATGTTAGTCCGAACAAAATTAAATTCAGCAGCAATTTTATCATTCTGCTAACTTTATTAATTCAACCCTTTGTTGATGCAATAATTTCGAAAGCTGAAAACATTAACAAACGGGTTTATCGAAAAAAAATAGCCCATATCATCCCCAATGGGGTTGATTTGGACAAAGTGATTACCATTGACAAAAATAAAGCCAGGTCAGAGCTGGGCTTAACTTCAGAAAAGAAGTATATTTTGTTTTTAAATAATCCTAATAATAAATGGAAAAACATAAGCCTTGTGAAAAAAGCTCTGGAAATACTTTCGGATGATAATTTAGAATTGCTTACACCCTACCCTGTTTCTGCTGAGTTGGTTGTTAAATATCTGAATGCATCCGATGTATTTATTACTACTTCATTTATGGAAGGATCCCCCAATGTCATCAAGGAAGCAATGGCTTGCAATTGTCCGATTGTCTCAACTAATGCAGGCGATACAAAATGGGTAGTTGGAAAAACAAAGGGTTGCTATATAACGTCCTTTGATTCAGCAGATGTAAAAGAAAATTTAAAAAAGGCATTGGATTTTGCAAAACAAACCGGAAAAACACAGGGTCGACAAAGAATTCTTGAAATTGGCTTGGACTCATCTTCTATAGCCCAAAGGATTATCGAGGTTTATAAAAATGTTCTACCAAAACCAAAGGTTCATTAAATGAAAATCATCTCCCTCGTGGGTGCTCGCCCCAATTTCATGAAGATTGCCCCGTTCATCAAGGCAATTGATAAGTTGAACTCTGAACTTCGAACTTCGAACTCCGAACTTATCAAACACCTCCTCGTCCACACAGGCCAGCATTATGATGACCGGATGTCGCGTACCTTTTTCGAAGAACTGGAAATTCCTGATGCGGATATAAATTTGGGAATTGGGTCAGGATCGCATGCAGAACAGGTGGGTCAAACAATGATTGCTTTTGAAAAAGTTTTACAACAGGAAAACCCGGATTGGGTAATTGTTGTTGGGGATGTAAATGCAACCCTAGCTGGGTCAGTAACAGCAAAAAAGGAACATATAAAATGTGCTCATATTGAAGCTGGGTTGCGTTCGGGTGACATAACAATGCCTGAAGAAATTAACCGGTTAGTAACAGATCGTTTGTCAGACTTGTTATTTACACCTGATCATATTTCAGGCGAAAACCTCAGAAAAGAAGGAGCTGAGGAAGGCAGGATTAAATTTGTCGGAAACATTATGATTGACACCCTTGAGGCGAACAGACAAAAAGCAGAAGAATTTACAATAGATAGAATTATCCATAATAATTTACTATTTGACAGAAAATTCTCAATTCCCGAAAACAATAATTTTGCAGTTGTTACACTTCATCGCCCTTCCAATGTTGACCATATAGAGATATTCCGACCAATCACTCAGTTTATCAAAGGCACCGTAAGTAAAGATATGCCTGTGATCTGGCCGGTTCATCCCCGGGCAATAAAACAAATGGAATTGTTTGGGTTGTGGGATGACATGAAAAATACGGAAGGGGTGATATTGCTTTACCCATTGGGTTATCATGAAATGCTAAGGTTAAATATGGGAGCCAGGGTTTTTCTGACTGATAGCGGCGGACTTCAGGAAGAATGCACGATTCTTGGAACTCCTTGTCTGACACTCCGCTGGAACACTGAACGCCCGGTTACGCTTCGTGAGCATGGTGGTGCCAGTGTATTGGTTGGAAACAATATCGGGCTATTAAAAAATGAATACCATAATACCCTGAACCTGAAACGAAACCCGGTTAGGCCTGAATTGTGGGACGGAAAAACCGCTGATAGAATTGTTAATGCTTTAATACAATACAAGATTTAATATTGGCCATCCTTTTCGAAATAAACCACCCCGCTCACATTTATCTTTTCCGCAACCTGGCAACAATATTACGGAGCAAGGGAGTTGAATCGGTTTTTTTGATCAAGTCGGAACCGGCAATAGAGCAGTTGGCAAAATATTTTGACCTGCCGGTAATAGAAATGGGATCAAAAGGAAAGGGGATCATCCGAAAGTATATTTATCAATTCTTTTTTCAAACCATCCAACGAAAACCAAAGCAAATCTGGGAATGGGAGTTTCGATGAACTTACCACTGGTATCAAAGTTTACAAGAATGGATAGTATTTGTTTTGGATGATGATGATATGGCGGTAACTCCGGTTTTTGCAAAATATGCCAATAAAGCGTCTGTTATTTTAACACCCGATGTTCCTGGCTGAAACGGGCAACAACCACATCTCCTACCCTGGTTACCATGAACTTAATATTAATCTTCATCCCAATCAATTTGTGCCTGACAAAATTGTGCTTAACTTGTTACAGATTATAAAAGACGAAACTTGGTTTGTGGTTAGGTTTAATGCTTTTTAATGCCCATCATGATGCGTGGGAACAAGGGATGAGTTTTGAACAGAAAAAAGCCCCATTGAAAACTATTGAAAAAGGTGGTATTTATTTCCACGGAAAAGAAATTGATCCGAGCCTTGAACATTTACTTCTTCCAAACAGGCCTGAACTTAGCATTCCTTTTTATCCTTGTCACGTATACTGAGAAAGCCAGACCATGACTTCTGAAGTTCTGCCATATTGGGCACCCCGGCATTAAAGTGCAATACCTTGCAGGCAGGTTATCGGTACCCAACGAACTTGAGCCTGAAATATGGACTTTGTTTTTCCTTTTTACCTTCAGATTTTGATAAAATGCTCACAAAATAGATGAACTCCCTGCCATGCCTGATTTGAAACTAGAATGGGAAAACGAAGAAGAAGAATGCTTGAGGAAAAATTGATGTTACCGCTTTCTTTGTTTGGTTTGTCAAGGAATTATCCAAAAAGCATTCAATTGATGAAATGATCCTGGATATCACCATCAATTTATATAATAAATGGTGACATCAAATATAGTTATCCGATGGAAATTGTTTTATCTCTATCTGGCTTTTTTGTTACTTATTTCGGTTTTGCCAATTAATGGTTCTGCTTCAGCAATCAACCATGTTTTTATTGTAACCATAAGAGGTGATTACCTTCTTCACTGTTTGGTTTATGTTCCTGTGGTTGTTTTGGCCTGGATGGATAAAGAACATAACTTAAACCAGAATGAAAGCATTTGCTTGGGTTTTGGCCCTTTTACTTTTTGCGGCGGGAAGCGAATGGGTGCAGTTCTTTTTGCCCTACAGGGCTTTTAACATAAATGACATGATAGCAAATGCATTGGGAGTCTTGCTTGGATTCATTTTGATTCTTTCGCTTGTGTAAACTCAAACAAATTGAAGCCATTCATGCAATTGATCAATAATATTCTAAGTATTTCAAAATACAGCACAACCCGGCTTAAATCTTATGGATTTCACAATTATTAAATACATTCAAGAAGCATTTCCGAAGCCCTTCAATCCCAAAAAATATCATTTTCAAACTTTTTCTGAGTTTCTTGCAATATCGGAACAAAAGGCTGTTATTCTAAGGCATGACGTTGATACCAAAAAAAACAACTCACTTCGTTTTGCTCAAATTCAAAACAAATATGGAATAAAAGGATCCTATTATTTTCGCATGGTTCCCCAGAGTTTTGATAAAGATATTATTAGACAAATAGCTGATTTGGGGCATGAAATAGGGTATCATTATGAGGATATGATTTCGCAAGTTCGAAGTTTAGCTGTTTCAGGTTCGAAGTTGAAAGAAGAGGAGATTTATATGATGTTGCGATTGATATTTTGGGAAAACCTCAGGAAACTTAGGAGTTGTACCCTGCAGAAAATCCATTTGTATGCATGGCAGCCTATCAAGATTTGACAATAAAGCTCTCTGAAGAAATACAACTACAGGGATTATGGATTAATAGGCGAGCCGTATTTTGATATTGATTTCAACAAGCTTTTTTACATCACCGATACAGGGCGAAGATGGAATGGCGACAAAGTGGAGTGTTCGCGATAAAGTTAAATAGTAGTTTCAATTTGTCTTTCCACAAAACCAAAGAAATAATTGAAAATATTCAAAGTTTACCTGATCAGATGTATGATGACCTTCCATCCCCAAAGGTGAATGACAATTATATTGAATGGTTAAAGGAGCCTTGTCCTTCAGAATTTAAAAACTATATGAAAAAACTATACATAAAAGAATTGAAGAATATAAAAGTTACTACCGATTTCGGGAAAATAGATTTTGATCGTTATGATCGTTATGTTTTGGGGCATCCAAAGGGAACGATTTTCCATAAGATCAGATTCCTTTTATCTTTTGAAAAAACAAAAATTTTGAGCCGGTCATTATCCAAATTTTCTGAAAACAATAGAATTGTCGGAACCTTTAGGGGTTATCATTAAAGAATACCAGGAGGAATTGATTCTTCGTCCAGAACAGTAATTTATGGTGGTCCACTGTTTGATACTACATATAAATAGTCATCAACTACTTGACCTTATTTTAAAATCGTTAATTGACAAAGTAAAACATAAATCTGTATTTATTCAGTTCCGCAATTTTTGTGACTGGTCAGGATACCGATGTTTTCACAAATAACGACTTTTATTATCTGAAAGGCTGAACTTTCTCGTTGATTCTACTTCGGAAGGTGCTGCGAAAAAAAGGATTAGCAGCAGCAAGATGAGACAAATTAAAAAGGGCCTGAAAACAGGCGCTGAAATAATTAAACCCGAAAACATTGACCAGGTAAAGGAGTTTTATGATATTCTTTACTATTTGTATAAATATAAAGTAAGAAAGCCTTTGCCACGATGGTCTTTCTTTGAAAACTTCTACAAACAAACCCAGGATGGAAAGCTCGGGATTATCAGGTTAATAAAATATGAAGGCAAAATTATAGGGGGAATTTTATCACCCATTACGCCAAACGAGTGGTACATTTGTGGGTTGATGAGGAGTATAAGGATGTTTATCCAAGTGTACTAGCTAATCGTAGCGGCTGAATTACGCTTTTAAAAACAACATGCTGAATTGTTTTGATTCATATGGCAAGCTGGTGTTCCGGATAAAGATTATGGTGTACGCGACTTAAAGCCAAATTCGGCGGAGAAATGGTAAATTACGGTCGTTTTGGCAGGGTAAACAATAAGTCCTTTACGGCATAACCGAAATTGGGTTTAATATTCTGCTTTTATTAAAAAAAATATGACTGTCAATATTTTTAATAATTTTCGATTTCTTTTAAATTGAAAATCTTCTAATCCAAGAGTTTTATTACATTTGCCAATATTCCCTCAGGTCAAAAATGATGACAACAGAAGAACAAACAAGAAAAAAATTTATCAGAAGAAAAGTTGTATATATTCTGATTGATTTTCTGATCATTTTTATATCATTCCTGTTTTTTGCCTGGATAAAACCAGCAACAGTTAGGGTATATTTACCCACTTATATCAAGCCGTTTCTGTTTTTTAGTGTTGTCTGGTTATTCGTTTCAGCTATTATTGCAAAATATGACTTAACAGTCTGAAACCAAAAGAGGTAATCATCCCCATTTTGATTACAAACCTGACCATCCTTGCAGTCGTTACTACCCTGATCTATTCTTTCGGTGTTTTTCATTATTCGAGGCTAATTGTTTTTGGGACAATACTGATGGCAACGATGATAGAGTTTCTTTTTGCCTATTTATACTTTTCTTATAAAAAACCGCTACTGGTTCCTGAGTTTGACGAAACAAGGATTACGAGGCCTAAATATTATCCGGCTGATAAATCTTTTATTACTGAAAAAAAAGAAGAGGCAAAATATGTTGAAAACCGGGAGCAGATTAAAACATCATTATCAATGAAAGCAGAGAAAACATATACAATTACATTTCAAGTTATATTGATGTTGGAAATCCTCAAAACTTGATTCTTTCAACAACCACTCAATTCAATATTGACCAGCTTCCGGTAAACCGGTTTACATGCTTAATCAACTTGCGGAAAATTAACAACATAAGAAGAATTAACAAGTTTCTGGAATCAGTGAATTCCAAACTTCCCTATGGTGGAATTTATATCAGTAGCGCTGAAACTTACTTGCTTAGAAAAGAAAGACCTCTCAGTAAATACCCACTCCAGTTTCGAATCATATTTATTACTTCTTTGATTACTAGTTTATTTACCCGCGTTTTTCCAAAATTGCCGGTTACCAAAAATCTATTTCTTCATCACCCTTGGACGCAACAGAGTTATTTCGCGGGCAGAACAATTCGGGCAGGTTATATTCTTGTGGTTTTGAATGCATTGATGAAAATTCTATTGATGGACAGTTTTATTATGTTGTTCGAAAAATAAAAGAACCTGCCTATGACGAAAGTCCAACCTATGGGCCTTTCATCCGTTTAAAACGGTATGGTAAAAATGGTAAAAGCATTGGGGTGTATAAAATGAGGACCATGCATGCTTATTCTGAGTATTTACAAGAGTATGTTTATCAAAAATATAAATTGCAGGAAGGAGGCAAGTTTAGCAATGATTTCAGGGTAACGGCAGCCGGTCGTTTCATGAGAAAATTTTGGATTGATGAACTTCCGATGATTTTTAACTTACTCAATGGTGATATGAAATTGGTTGGAGTCAGGCCCTTAAGTAAACAGTATTTTAACCTATATACGGATGAACTAAAAGAAAAAAGATCCAAAATTAAGCCGGGTCTCATTCCTCCGTTTTATGTCGATATGCCAAAGACACTGGATGAAATTATGGCATCAGAAAACAAATATTTGGATGCTTACCAAAAAAGTCCCGTTTTGACTGATATTAAATACTTTTACAATGCAATGATCAATATTGTTTTTAAAAGAGCAAGAAGCAAATAGTCTTATATTTAAATCTCTAAAAAAATGCTGAAAAGGAAATTTCTGTTATCGCTTCTATTTCTCAACACATTTATAACTTGTTTATTCTCACAAGAAGTTTACCAGCATGTTTCAAATAAAAACATTTACGATTATGTGGATGAGCTTGCCAATCAAAAAGTAATTGATGTAAATTCTGTTATTCTGCCTTATAGCCGCATGTTTATCGCCGACAAACTTGTTGAAGCCGGGCAAAAATCGGCTCAGCTTAATAAACGGCAATTAAAAGAACTGGACTTTTATAAACTTGAATACAAACTTGAAATAGATTCGTTTCCTGATTATCAAAAAATGAATTTTTTCAAAAAGAATAAAAATCTTTCCACTTCGATTAATCCATTTGGTCTATTTTACAAAGACAAACTACTTACATTTGCAGTAAAACCAATCTGGGGGATCAATTATTTCTTTAACGAAAATGGACAGATGTACCACCGTTGGGGAGGAGCAGAAGCCTATATGTATATTGGGAAACACTGGGGTCTTTATGCCAGCTTAAGGGACAACAATGAAACAGAAATCATTTCCAGCTATGAATATTTTACCCTGCGAGAGGGAGGGGCGTACAAGGACCATGATTACAGTGAAATGCGCGGGGGTATTACCTATTCCTGGAAATGGGGCTCATTTGGAATTGTCAAAGACCACCTTACATGGGGCAACAACTATCATGGGCCTACCATTTTTTCTGACCGGGCACCGTCATTTGCTCAAATAAAATTACGAATGAAACCGGCCAAATGGTTTGAGCTGAATTATTTTCATGGTTGGTTGGTCTCTATGGAAGTTGACAGTGCGCGTTCATACTATTCGACTTCTCCACCACGCGAAGTTTACAGGCCCAAATATGTGGCTGCCAACATGATGACATTTACTCCCTGGAAAAGATTAAACCTTTCTATTGGAAATTCTATTATTTACAGTGATATGAATGTTCAACCGGCCTACCTTATTCCAGTTATGTTTTACAAATCAATTGATCATACCTACAACCAGGGTGTTGACAATCAAAACTCACAGATGTTTCTTGATGTAAGTTCCAGGCAAATCAAATATTTACACCTCTATGGAACATTTTTTATTGATGAATTAAAATTAGATCGCATCACTTCCGACAGCACTCACAACTTTTGGAGTTTGAAAGCCGGAGCCAAGGTGAGCAACTTCCTTATTGACAACTTTTCATTAAACATTGAATATTCGATGTCCGTGCCTATTACATATCAGCACCGGGTTCCCACTCTGACCTTTGCTTCAAATTACTACAATATGGGTTACTATTTAAGAGACAACTCCCGGGAAATTTACATTTCAGCCGAATATAAATTATTAAGGGGGCTGCATTTAAAGGCATATTATATGCTTGCACAACACGGGCCCAATTATGAATATGACATAAATAATCCTGACGAGAGAGTTGACTCACATCCCTTTATGGAAAGGGTAATTTGGCAAAACCGGTCATTTTCATTCAAAACCACTTATGAGTTCATCAGCAATGCCTATGTTTTTGCGGAACTCCTCCTAAGTGATGTATCCGGTGATGAAGAATATGTAGAATTGTACACACCTCAGTTTTTTCGCGGCAATCAAACCACCCTCTCTGTTGGTTTTAACATTGGGTTTTAGCTTCGCTCAGATTTTTTTCCCGATTCAATTGATTACATCCCAACTTTTTTCTCTTCCTATTTGTCTTTTCTTATACTTTTGCAGTTCGATCAAGTTATAAATTTAAGTATATCATTATGAAACGATTGTATTTTGGAATTTTTTTGTTACTGGTTTTCGGAATTACCTCACATTCTATTGCCTGCACCAATTTCCTAATAACCAAAGGTGCCTCAACAGATGGATCAACATTCATCAGTTATTCCGCGGACTCGCATGTGCTTTATGGTGAATTGTATTTCTGGCCGGCGGCCACCTATGCAGAGGGCGATATGCTGGATGTTTATGAATGGGATACAGGAAAATTCATGGGCGAAATTAAGCAAGCCAAAGAAACTTATAATGTAGTTGGCAACATGAACGAATACCAGGTTGCAGTGGGCGAAACCACTTATGGCGGTCGTTTGGAGCTTGGATCTCAAAGTGGGGCAATAATGGATTATGGCAGCTTAATGTATATTGCTTTGCAACGGTCGAAAACAGCTCGTGAAGCCATAAAAGTGATTACTGAATTAATGGCGGAATATGGATATGCCAGTTCTGGAGAATCTTTTTCAATATCTGACCCCAACGAAGTATGGATACTGGAGATGATTGGTAAGGGTGAAGGGAAAAAAGGTGCAGTATGGGTCGCTTTAAGGGTGCCTGATGGATATGTTTGTGCTCATGCCAACCAGGCGAGGATACAAACGTTTCCTTTGGCCGATGGAAAAAAATCAATCACTTTCTCCCAGAGAGATAAGATTTATGAACCCGATATTGAATGTATTTATGCTGACGACGTCATTTCTCTTGCACGCGAACATAAGTGGTTTGATGGCGCAGATAAAGATTTTAGTTTTTCCGATACATACGCACCTGTTGATTTTGGTGGTGCACGATTTTGTGAAGTAAGGGTTTGGTCATTTTTCAGAAGTGTAAAAGCCGGTATGGATCAATATCTTGATTATGCATCAGGCCACAATTTGGACAACAGGATGCCGCTATGGATCAAACCCGACAGGAAGGTATCCCTCGAGAATGTTATGGATTATATGAGAGATCACCTTGAAGGAACCGAATTGGACATGACCAAAGATCTTGGAGCAGCCCCATTCGAAAATCCATACCGCTGGCGCCCCCTCACCTGGAAGGTTGATGGTGAAGTATATTGCAACGAAAGGGCAACGGCTACACAGCAAACAGGGTTTGTATTTGTTGCTCAGGCCAGAAGTTGGATGCCCCAGCAATTAGGTGGCATATTATGGTTTGGTGTTGATGATGCAGCAAGTGCAGTTTATACTCCAATGTATACAAGTATTACTAAGGTACCTTTTGCATTTGAAAGAGGCAATGGTTCGATGATGGAGTTCTCTTTTGAATCTGGTTTCTGGGTATTTAATTTGGTTTCAAATTTTGCCTATTCCAGATACAATGTTATTCATCCTGAAATACGTGCTGAACAAACGATGTTGGAAGACAAGTTTATACAAGAGACCAAAATAATTGATCAAAAGGCTCTCACTCTCTTAGAACAGGATAAAGATGCTGCCATTGCGATGCTTACAGAGTATTCTGTTAGCAAAGGAAATGAAACTGTGAAACATTGGCTGAATTTTTATACCTATCTTTTTACCAAGTACATGGATGGAAATATTAAGGAAAAGGTTGATGTTCCGGAAGGATACAAATATCACAATCCAAAGTTGCAACAACCGGGATATAGCAAAGAATGGTATGAAAGAATCGTTGATGAAACCGGAGACCATTTTAAAATGCCAGGAGCACCAAGTCATTAAAAGACTCAAAAGTATACCTAAAAGGCAAGAGTATATTAGAAGTAGATTTTACTTCGTACTTTTGCCTTTTTATTTTTAAGTTATTTTTACATCATTGCAATATTTAGCAAAATTTTTACTTGGATTTCTCTATCAAAAATATTACGTTTACATTTGCAAAATAATTTAGTAACCAACTAATACTGAAATTAATGACACAAACTGAGGTTAAACCAAACAGTACAAATCCAAAACCGGATAAAAAGTCTGGATCGAAGCTTTGGCTTATAATTGCACTATTGCTTTTCATCATTCTTGTTGGTTTATTGTTTTGGTTCATTTCGCAAAGGGATCAATACGAATCATTAATCAATGAAAAGGAAGATCAGCGATATGAACTTCAAAAAGAACTGGATAATTTGCTTATTAAGCACGACAGCATCAAATCATTGTATGGTACTTTGTCCGATTCACTTTCTATAAAGGACAGCATTATTCTTGCGAATGCGAAAGAAATACAACAACTCTTGAATTACAAGTGGGAATACCGGAAAGTGAATAAAAAGCTTGATATGCTCAGGGAAATAACCCAGGGATATGTTCACCAGATTGATTCCTTATACACGGTAAACAGGGATTTGAAAGAAGAAAACGAAAAAATCAGACAGCAATACTCTAAGGAACAGGACAGAACAAGAGAACTGACGAAAGACAAAGAACAACTCATTGAAAAAGTAACGATGGCCACAACATTGAAAGCATACAATGTTGAAGCAATGGGCATAAGGCTAACCGGAAGTGGAAGAGAGCGGGAAACCGATAAGGCAAATAAAATCGAAAGGGTTAAGATTTGCTTTACCCTTGGCCAAAACATCCTTGCCGAACCTGGTATAAAAACTGTTTATATCCGGATTTTAAGGCCCGATAATGTGGTCGTAACACAAAAAGTTGGCGATGACTATGCCTTTGAATTCCAGGGACAGCAGTTGGAATACACATCCAAGAAAGAGGTTGATTACCAGAATAAAGATTTGTATACATGTGTTTTTTGGACGAAAAAGTCAAAAGAAGAAGCTGCCATGGTTGGAGTTTATAACGTAACACTTTATTCAGAAGGGTTTGAAATTGGGAAGGCCAGTTTTGAGTTAAGATAATATTTTCATAACGAAATAGAAAAACCCGTTCCGGATTTCCGAAACGGGTTTTTTTATATATCATTCGTTCGCTAAATTTTCTTTCTGATAAGTTCTGTCTCCTTTTCAAAACCGGGCTTGCCCAATAAGGCAAACATGTTTTTCTTATAGGCTTCCACACCCGGCTGGTCAAAGGGATTTACATCGAGGATATACCCACTTAAGGCACATCCTATTTCAAAGAAATAGATCAACTGTCCGAGGCAATACTCCGAAACCTCCGGTAAGGAAATTCTTATGTTTGGAACATTCCCCTCCACATGGGCCAGCATGGTTCCCAACTCTGCCATTTGATTCACTTCATGAATCCTTTTTTCGGCAATGAAATTCAATCCATCCAGGTTATCATGGTCAAAAGGAATTTCCAATTTGTGATTTGGTTTTTCAACGGATAGTACCGTTTCAAAAAGCATCCTCTGCCCGTCCTGGATATACTGTCCCATTGAATGAAGGTCACTGGTGAAATTGACACCTGCCGGGAAAATCCCTTTTCCCTCTTTCCCTTCGCTTTCGCCATAGAGCTGCTTCCACCATTCTGTTATGTAATATAGATTGGGTTGGTAATTAACCAATATCTCAACACGCTTTCCTTTATTGTACAGTGCATTTCTGGCAGCAGCATAAAGTGCCATTGGATTTTTTTCCAGATCAGCAGATTGCCTGTTTAAATGTTGCATTGACCTTGCTCCTTCAACAAATTTCCGAATATCAAACCCGGCAACAGCAATGGGCAAAAGCCCCACCGGGGTTAACACCGAATAACGGCCTCCCACATCATCCGGAACAACATAAGTTAGATATCCTTCATCGGTGGCCAGCTTTTTCAGGGCACCCTTTTCCTTATCAGTAATGGCGATAATCCGTGTTTTTGCCTCTTGTTTGCCATATTTCTTTTCCAGGTGATTTTTTAATATCCTGAAAGCAATTGCCGGCTCGGTTGTAGTTCCCGACTTGGAAATAACAGTCATCGCATAATCTCTGCTATCAAGAATTTCGAGAAGGTCGGCCAGGTAATCCTCTCCTATATTTTGACCTGCATAAACAACTAACGGATTGTCTCTCTTTCTAAGAAGTGAATCAAAATTATGGCTCAGGGCTTCAATAATTGCCCGCGCACCAAGATAAGATCCGCCAATTCCGATAACAACAAATACTTCAGCTTTTTCTTTGATCGCTTTTGCTGCCTGCTCAATGGATGAAATCAAATCTTCATCGATTGCAGTTGGAAGCTCAACCCAACCCAAAAAATCATTCCCTTTTCCGGTTTTATTTAAAATTGATTGATGGTGCTTATAGAGAACATTCTGGTATTCGCTTACATTTTCTTTTGAAACAAAATCAAAAATCCTGTTTATTTCAACTTTTAAGTTTTTCATAGGTTAATAGATTTATCAGTTATACAAAATTTTCTCAAAATTAATTTTTTCATCATTAACAACATAAATTAAATACCATCCTTTCCTTAAATCCTTTCCCGGATTCCATAAAAAAACAGAAGTAAAGGGCTTCTCAAATTTTTGCACAATTGCCCCTTTAAAATCAACGATATATATTTCCTGAACATTTTCAGGCCGTTTCAACCTGATTGTAACATAATCACAAAATGGATTTGGATGGGCCAGAATTTGTTTTTCCGTATTCATTGTCATCAACTGGGGATAATCGGTAAATACTGCATCTACATGATGGTTAAACATTCGCCCGGTTTTTGCCGGATCATTTACTATCCCAATCCAAAACTTAAGGCCTTTCTTATGGGCTTCGTCCACCAGGGACAAGAGCGAAATATAGGCACCACTCACAGCATGTGCCCCAATTTCTTTTGCAACCTCAAGATCAATGCTTGTAAGTGTGTTCTTAATAAATACGGTTTGGATTTGCGAATCCATGGATTTGATTCGCCTCAGTTTCTCAACATTGTAGGACATGATATAAACACTACTTTTCATACTCATCTTTTCAACCAAATCCAAAACCGGGCCTTCGGGGGAATTTTTAATATCCATACAAACTTTTACCTTTCCTTTAGCCAGGTTTAAAACCTCAAATAGAGTGGGTATTTTTTCATTGGTAAACTTGGATCCAAATTTCTTCTCATAACCGGCTGATAAGCTTTTTAGCTCATCATATGAAAACTGATCAACATCTCCGGATCCGCCTGTAGTCCTATCCAAAGTTTCATCATGAATAACCATCAATGAGTCCTCTTTCGAAAACCGGATATCAACCTCAATGCATTCCACTCCAAGTTCAATTGCCTTGGTAAAAGATGCCATCGTGTTTTCCGGGGCAATGGACGAGGCTCCCCGATGTGCAATGATCTGGCGTTGGGAAAATCCGTTAACAGAAAACAAAATCAATATGAAAACCAGATAAAATCTCATTCGCCAGCTTTTGATGTTTTGATTTTAATTCCAAAACCAAGGTTGAACGACAAGCTCAGATCAGAAAAACTGCCATAATCATTAAACCATGCGTTTTCAATTCCTGCAGCCATGTGATGAACCAGGTAAATTTTATCACTAAAATGAATATTAAATCCATAACCCATTAGGTTATGCAATGAAAATCCATTAACAGTGGAAGCGGCATAGAGTTTTCTGGAGCCGGCCTGCAAGAGGTAAAGGAAAAAGAAATCAAATCTTTGTTTATTCTTATTGGGAAAGAACTTATACCCGACATTAAAACCAAAATTTGTTACGGGATCATCGCTTATTGGAAATTCAAAACCAACAAATGGCATGTGTTGTTTAACGGAATATGACAACAAAAAATGAAGCTTAATGTCTTCCAGATAATCGTAGGAAGCCGAAGCCTCAATCCCCAATGATTTTTCCCTGGCATCTTGTCCAAAGCCAACTTTCTGTAGAAATACCATCGCAACAATACAGTATGTAAGAAATACAATTTTTCTGAAGATGATCGCTCTATCTGACATTTCAATATTTACCAAAAGCATGTATATTTAAGACGAATTTAACAAAATAATACCGAAACGCTAAAAATTTGTTCTGATTAGGTAAAAAGAAATTAAGCTAAAAAAATAGATGATACTTTAATTTCAAGCTAATAGTGTCAATCAATCAGTAAACTTTCTTTAAATTTGCATACCTCATATAAGGTTATGACTAACAAACGTTGATATGCAAACCACTGAAATATACAAGCCTAAAAATCACATTCGGATAGTAACAGCTGCTTCGCTTTTCGACGGGCATGATGCTGCCATTAACATCATGCGCCGGATCATTCAGGCTACAGGCGCCGAAGTTATTCATCTCGGCCACAATCGCTCGGTTCAGGAAATTGTTGATTGCGCCCAGCAGGAAGATGCCCAATCCATTGCCATAACATCCTATCAGGGTGGCCATATTGAATATTTCAAATACATGTATGATTTATTGAAGGAGAAAGGCTGTGGCCACATCAAAATCTTCGGTGGTGGTGGTGGTGTGATCTTACCGGAAGAGCAAAAAGAACTTCACGATTACGGAATCACCCGGATTTATGCACCTGATGACGGACGCGAAATGGGATTGCAGGGCATGATCAACGACCTGATGGAAAAGTCGGACTTCCCAACAGGAAAAAACATCAACGGCTCTGTTTCACTTATTGAAAAGAAAGATGTCAATGCCATTGCACATCTTATTTCTGCTTGCGAAAACAATCCGGAAGAGGTTGGGGATATTATAGAAAGCTTAAAGAAGGTTGATAGAAAATCTCCTGTAATCGGAATCACAGGCACTGGAGGATCTGGAAAATCATCATTGGTGGATGAAATTGTAAGACGGTTTCTTTTTGAATTCCCTGATAAAACAATTGCCATCATTTCGGTTGACCCTTCCAAACGGAAAACCGGAGGAGCCTTATTGGGCGACAGGATCCGGATGAATTCCATCAACAACCCACGGGTTTATATGCGATCGCTTGCCACCCGGCAGTCGAACCTGGCCATGAGCAAATATGTGAAAGACGCGGAAACCATTGTTCAGGCTGCCGGTTATGACCTAATCATTCTTGAAACCTCGGGAATTGGCCAATCCGATACCGAAATCATTGACCACAGCGATCTTTCTCTTTATGTCATGACTCCCGAATACGGAGCCGCCACACAACTCGAAAAAATTGACATGCTCGATTTTGCTGATTTGATCGCACTTAACAAATTTGATAAAAGAGGAGCTTTGGATGCCTTGCGTGATGTTAAAAAACAATACCAGCGCAATCATTTGCTTTGGGATAAAAGCCCGGATGAAATGCCGGTTTATGGAACTGTTGCATCACAATTTAACGATCCGGGAGTAAATGAACTCTTTGAAGCATTGGTTAAGAAAATTAAAGAAAAAACCGGTGTTGTATTTAAGTCTGCTATTGAAGATAAGGGAGAGACCCCTGAGAAAATTTTTATCATCCCGCCGAACCGCACTCGCTATTTATCCGAGATTTCGGAAACCGTCAGGAACTATAATAAGTGGTCGGAAGACCAGGCAGCCATAGCCCAAAAATTATATGCCATCAAAGAAACACGGGACACCCTGAAAAGCAACCCAAAAACAAATGACTCAGTATTCGAATTGCTCGATAATGAATACAAACAAATAGAATTAAACCTGGATGGGCACAACCGGGAAATTCTTGAAAAATGGGAAGATAAAGTCAATTCGTACAAATCAAGGTTTTTTGTTTTCAAAGTGAGGGATAAAGAATTTAAACTTGCTACCCATACCGAATCGCTTTCCCATTTGCAAATCCCAAAGATAGCCTTACCAAAATACAAAGGATGGGGAGACATTTTGAAATGGAACCTCATGGAAAATGTTCCTGGAGAATTTCCCTATGCTGCAGGAGTGTTCCCATTTAAGCGTGAAGGAGAAGACCCAACCAGGATGTTTGCCGGAGAAGGCGGCCCGGAGCGAACCAACAAAAGATTCCATTATGTTTCGTTGGGCATGCCCGCCAAAAGGCTTTCCACAGCATTCGATTCAGTTACCCTTTATGGAGAAGATCCGGACCGTCGTCCTGACATTTATGGTAAAATCGGTAATTCAGGCGTTTCCATTGCCTGCCTCGACGATGCCAAGAAACTATATTCCGGATTTAACCTGACCGATCCAAAAACATCCGTTTCAATGACCATCAATGGACCCGCACCCATGTTGGTTGGCTACTTTATGAATGCAGCCATTGACCAGCAATGCGAAATATATATCCGGGAAAATGGATTGACCAAAGAAGCAGAAGTAAAAATTGAAGCGTTTTATAAAAAGCGGGGAACTATCCGTCCCTCCTACCAGGGCAACTTACCCGAAGGAAATGACGGGCTTGGATTAATGTTGTTGGGAATTACCGGCGACAAGATTTTACCAAAGGAAGTATATGAAAAAATCAAAGCCGATACCTTGTGCAGTGTTCGGGGTACAGTACAAGCGGATATCCTGAAAGAAGACCAGGCACAAAACACCTGTATTTTTTCAACCGATTTCTCGCTGAAACTCATGGGCGATATCCAGCAGTATTTTTCTGATAATTATGTTCGGAATTTTTATTCCGTTTCAATTTCAGGATATCATATTGCGGAGGCGGGTGCAAATCCGATTTCTCAATTGGCCTTTACGCTGGCCAACGGATTCACTTATGTTGAATACTATTTATCAAGGGGAATGCCTATTGATTCCTTTGCCCCCAACCTTTCATTCTTTTTTTCCAACGGGATTGACCCTGAATATTCAGTAATGGGAAGGGTTGCCAGGCTGATCTGGTCAAAAGCCATGAAAATAAAATATGGGGCAAATGACCGTTCTCAAAAACTAAAATACCATATTCAAACTTCCGGCAGGTCATTGCACGCACAGGAAATTGATTTTAACGATATCCGGACAACTTTGCAGGCTTTGTACGCCATTTATGACAACTGCAACTCGTTGCATACCAATGCTTACGATGAAGCCATCACCACGCCAACGGAAGAATCAGTTCGCAGGGCTATGGCTATACAAATGATCATCAACCATGAACTGGGATTGGCCAAAAATCAAAATCCGTTACAGGGCTCCTTTATCATCGAAGAACTTACAGAGCTGGTTGAAGAAGCTGTACTTTCAGAATTTGACAGATTAACCGAACGGGGAGGAGTTCTGGGCGCTATGGAAACCATGTACCAGCGAAGTAAGATTCAGGAAGAATCGTTGTATTATGAAGAGCTGAAGCATTCGGGCAAATTGCCCATCATGGGTGTGAATACATTTTTATCATCCAAAGGCTCTCCAACGGTAACTCCCGGAGAGGTCATCAGGGCAACAAAAGAAGAAAAGGAATATCAAATAAGCATGTTGAACGAGCTTCATAAAACCTATGAAAAGGAAACAAGGGAATCGTTATCAATGCTTAAAACGGCTGCTGTTAGAAACGAAAATGTTTTTAATACATTGATGGAAGTTACAAAATATGCATCCATAGGACAGATAACGAATTCCTTATTTAATGTGGGAGGGCAGTATCGAAGAAATATGTAAATAACATCATCTCAAAATACTTAAATAAAAGACTTCAAAGTAAAAAGTGTGATTCGGCTAATTTTTGAACTTTAATTTTTTATGTGAAGATAACCAACAAGAGATATTTGTAGTTTTGAATAAAATAAGATACGTATGATCAATAAAGACATTCTGGTAATTTATCCGGAAACCTATTCAACCCAAATTGCCCTTTATAAAGGAACGAGCCTTTTATTTTTGAAAAACATCAAGCACGACCCAAAAGTGCTGACAGATTTTGTGGAACCGGAAGCAAAACTAAAATTCCGTTCAGGCGAAGTGCTGAGGGAGTTAAAAGAAAACGATGCCGACTTAAAAGAAATTGAAATTGTTGTTGGCAGGGGAGGTTTATTAAAACCACTAAATACAGGGGTTTATGAGGTAAATGAAAAAATGGTAAAAGACCTGAAATCAGGAGAACTTGGATGGCATCACACCAACCAGGGAGGCCTTATTGCATACGACATTGCCAACAAAATTGGAGCTAAGCCAATCTTAGCCGATCCGGTTTCGGTAGATGAAATGGAAGAAATTGCAAAAGTAAGCGGACATCCTCTGTTTGAACGGAAATCAATTTTTCATTCATTAAACCAAAAGTTCTTTGCCCGCAAATATGCCAAAGCTCACCACAAAGGATACAATGAATTGAGGCTGATCATGGTAACTGTCGGAATGGGTGGAATATCGGTGGCTGCGCATAAGAATGGAAAGGTAATCGATGTAAACAATGCTTATGATGGCGATGGCCCATTCTCTATCAAGCGTTCCGGATCTTTACCCACCGGAGATTTAGTCAGGCTTGCATTTAGTGGAAAATATTCTGAACAAGAGTTAATTCGACTGCTCACCAAAGAAGGAGGATACGCAGCTTATCTCGGAACCTCCAAGTTAAATGATATTGATGCTTTAATGGCCTCCGGTGATGAAAAGGCCTTGTTTATCTCCGATGCCTGTGCTTACCAGGTTTCGAAGGAAATCGGCTCAATGTATGCAGTTTTGGAGGGTGAAGTTGATGCCATAATTCTGACTGGAAATATTTTCCATAGCGAACGGTTTTTATCCAATGTGCAAAGAAGTGTTGGTAAAATAGCGGATTTTGCATTGTATCCGAGTGTCAATGATATTGAGGCTCTTGCCGAAAATGCTTTTCTCGTGCTAAGAGGTGAGTTGGAAATACAGGAATACAATTAGTATCTGTTTTTGCCGTTTGTATCTTATTTTAAATTGATCGTTTAAAAAATATTTTTTTATTTTAACACTTAACAGCTAACATTACCTGAAAAAAACCGTATCACGAAAATGTTAACATTGACTTGTTAACTAAAATAAAAATATAGAGTTTAGCTCCCTGCTGTAAATTCTATTTTTGAACTACAATATCAACTAACAAATGAAAAGGAGAGACCTAAAATAATTTTTCTGTTATTAATCATTCCAGCCATAGTTGTTTACCTGACTTTCCTGTCATTTCAAAAAGAACCAATTGTCCAAACTGAACCTTTTGTTGCTTCCCCAGATGTCTTTTATCACATTGATGACCTATTGCGAAATCGAAAAGCACATGAATTGGATAGCATTTTTAAAAGTTACAACAAAAAAGGGGTTTTCAACGGAACAGTACTTTATGGTGAAAACGGGCAAGAAATATTCAAAGGTGCTTATGGTTATGCAAATTTCAGAAATAAGCAAGAACTGGCTACCGACTCCGCGTTTCAACTGGCTTCCGTTTCCAAAATGTTTACCGCTGCCGCCATTATGATTTTGAAAAATGAAGGAATGCTTGCGTATGATGATGCAGTCACAAAATACATTCCTGAATTTCCTTATCCGGAAGTTAGCATTCGAAACCTGATGAATCACCGGTCCGGTTTGTCAAGGTATATGTCGCTGGCCGATAAATACTGGGATATCAATAAACCGATCAACAATGAAGAGGTCATCGGATTGTTTGAAAAACATCAGCCATCCCCCTACTTTTCTGCGAATGACGGCTTTCATTATTGCAATACAAATTATGCACTGTTAGCTTCTGTTGTGGAAAGGGTTTCAGGCAAATCGTTCGATGCCTTTGTAAAAGAAAAAATATTCGACCCGCTTGGAATGACAAACTCATTCGTTTATAACCTAAAAGGAAAAACATCAATTGATAGCCATGTACCGGTTGGTGTACCCGGATACAGATACAATGGCAGAAGATTGGTCCAGGTAAGTGATTACTATTTAAATGGTGTAATGGGCGACAAAGGAGTTTATTCATCCGTTGAGGATTTGTTTAAATTCAGCCTGGCACTGGATAACGGATCCCTAATTCCATTACCAGAATTGGAAGAAGCCTTTACATCCGGAAGCCCACCTTACTGGAAAAGAAAGGACGGATATGGTTTTGGTTGGAGAATAAAAGATGACATGGACAGCACGGCCTATCACTTTGGCTGGTGGAAAGGTTTTCGAACCTATTTTATTCGCGACATGAAAAACGATCGCGTGCTCATCGCCCTGACAAATACCCACAAAGGTTTATCTTCACAGGTATTGTGGGATGTAATTCGAGATGAGGATAAATCGGAGGATGTACTGGAGGTTTATCATTCCTTGAAATAATGTCATCTTTTTTAGTCAGGCTCTCTTTTTTAATCAGTTAAAATTTTCCTGCTGGATTAGGCCCCAAATAAACCTACCTTCCCTTTACAAAAGGCACATTTATCAGAGAGATTTTCTCCCAAAAAATGATCTTTGATTAAGTATTTTTTCTATCTTTGGTAAACCAAAATTAAGAAATGAAAAAAATGATGAATTTATTCCTAATATCATTTTTCAGAAAAATTCTTTATTATCTTACACTAAGTATTGCGGTTGTAGAGAGAGAGAGAGAGAGAAAGTGAGAGTAAATACCAATTTTTAAATCCAAATGGCAGGTAATCGAAGGAGAGACGAAATCCATTTTCTATTTAGGCAAGAATAAATTCATTTAAGGGTTGAGCCTTGTATGAAGACAAAACCAAAAGCCCAAATCGTTATGAAAAAGTTTTGATCGGAGAATTTTACAATAATTATTCATTAAGTTTTCAAAACATGAAAAATATATATACAATTATAGGAATATTAGTATTAGTATTTTGCTCAGGAAGAATAAAATCTCAGGATTTCGGCTACGAAACAATTGAATATTATAACACTGGCCAGAATAACGATGCTATGGAATTTTTTGGTGATGATATTTTAATTAAAAATAATTGGTTTCCAAAATGAAAAAACTGGCGGATTACCAAGTGATATCGTATATGCACCAGACTTAGATAAGTTCTATGCTTACACTTCAAGAAATGTTATTGTCGTTAATGGTTCTACAAATAATGTTATAAAACGGATAGAAATTTGTGAAAGAGGAAATATTGAGTGGAAGGGAATTCCTTTTGGGTTTATTATTAATGAGCAATATGCCGAAAAGAAAATTGCTTACAATCCATATTTAAATTGTCTTTATTGTGCAACAGAAGATGAAAAACTAGTTGTTATCGACTGTAATACTGATCAAATTATTCAGACATTCAATTTAGGAGAATTAGTTAATAACAGGATCATAGACCTTTACTATAATGAGACAATAAATAAGTTATTTTGGCTTGTATCAGGAAAGGACAATAAAGCTGTTATTACTATAATTAATGGTGCAGATAATACAATTGTTGATGATATTATTTATACCAACCTAAATATTTATAAAATTACAGGAAGTCAGTCAGGTGATCGATTATTTATGAGTTGTAAAGATTTTAATTCATCGATATCTAAAGTAATAATCTTAAATGCATCAAATTTCCAGCAAATTGATGCTGTCAATACCAGCTCAATAGTTACCAATCTAATGTTTAACAATTCGGATAAGCTGTATTTGACATTTTATTCTGAGCTTAAATTAGGAATAATTATGTACAATCAAACCATAAATGACTATTATTATTTTCAAGACATCGCCACTCCAAACATAAACCGGCTATTATGTTATAATCCAAATGCAAACAGGGTATTTGCTTGCGGAGGAACTAATCTTGGCAAGTTAAACATAATAGATGGCTCAAATAACTTATTGGTTACATCTATTGACATATTATACCCGAATTCTTTAATTTATGTGCCAAATAATTGGATTTATTGCGGTGGAAAAAACAGGCTTATAAAAATTACAGGAAACTCAAATACAATAAGTTCAGAATGTACAAAAAATATTGGAGGTACAAGTTATGGTTTAGCTATAAAAAACAGTACGCACAAAATATGGTCGGCTAATCCTGAAGCAGGGCATTTAACAATATTTGATGTTAATCAGCCCGATCCAAATATCATTTTAGAGAATACCATCCAAACAGGGGGAAGTACCTACTTTGGTTGCTTTAACAGCACTAATAACAAGTATTATTTTATTCAGAACGATTCGTACAATGAAAAGAGTTTTGTTAATATTTACAACGCAACGACTCACGATTTGATCAATACACTTGTTCTGGACGGTGCTAAATATCTTAAAACCTGTGCATTCAATGAACAAAGTAACAAAATTTTCATTACTGCTCAGGAAAGCAATAGTATTTATGTAATATCAGGAGAGAATGATTATCAGATAGAGGCTGTGATTACAAATATTCTTGCGCCTAAACGAATTGAGAGCATACCCAATACGAACAAATTGATTTGTGGAGCTGAATCCGCAATATATTTTATCGATGCAACAAATTTTAACATTTTGGAAACTATCGGTGTTTCAAATGTATATGTGTTTATGGATTTTCAATTAAGCGAATTGGATCCAAATTATATATATGCAAGCTGCCCGATTATTAGTAATCCTTCTAGTTCTGAAATACTTAAAATTAACTTAAACGATTATTCATTTACTTCAATATCTTTGCCGGATCCATTTCCGGGCCAAATGGTTTGTGATGGTCATAGTTTGTATGTTTTGAGGTACTTGCCTTATGAACATCCCTGCTCTTTGTGGAAAATTAATGAAACAACTTTTTCACTTGTAGCCACAGTTCCTGTTATGCCGGCTTCATACAATATAACATTTAGCCCTTTTACTAATAAGGTTTATATTTTACATAGAGATTCCCCTAACTATAATACTTTAGGAGGAATTACTATTGTTGATGGTAATAATAATGTTACTGAAATTGAAATCGAAGGTATGCATTGCCCGGGAATGTTCTTTAATCCAAATAACAACAGGATTTATTTTCATACCATTTATAATCCAAGCTCTACTGAAAAAGAATCGTACCTTACGTCCTTTGATTGTACAAATGAAGTTGTTGAGTCGGTTGTTTACTTGGGACAAAAGCAAAATTTCAATGAGTCATCTACTATTTATACTGCTTTGGGAGAGGGCATGGTCTTTAATCCAGATAACGATCAGCTTATTATTGGTAACCGTGGTTTTAGCAACCTAAGTGTAGTTCAATGTGCTACAGATAAACTTGGATTAAACTATGGCTGGCACTGGATTTCTTTTCCCCGTATGGAACGTTATGCATTTGCTGATGAACCGGTTAGCCCCGTACCGATCATGAAGAATGCTTCTTTCTATGATGATTATTATTTCACTTTATGGGCGCAACTTCAACCAAATTATATATATAAACGCTTTAATCCTATTCCACCGGATCCTTGGTCAGGAATTTTATCTGAAGTAAAAAGTACTAAAGGCTATAAATATGAGATACCACAGGAAGGTTCGTCTGAACCAATACAAGTCCTGACAGGAGCCAGGTTATATCCCGAATGCGCGGTCGAATTACCTGCCACTGGAGAAGAGAAATGGATCGGTTATTTCATAGAAGGGTCACAATATCCCTGGGATGCTTTCCCATCAAATATATACGAGGGGCCCGGTGAATTGACTCAAATTCAGGCACAATACTGGTCTATGCATAAGATATCGAATCCCGGAGGTGGCTGGGGTTGGGTAATATCAGGCAAGGTTAAGCCGATAAAGTACGGTGATATGGTGATCATCAAATACCAGGGAGAACAAAATTCGTTTGTGTGGAATAATCCCGAAGAATCCGAACAGGACAAAGATATACTGAAACCGCAGGCTTATACCGTGAGGAGAAAGCCGATTATGTACCTTTTATATCGAGACCGATTCGGTAAGCGATATTGAGGAGATAGCCATAATGGTGGATGGTGAATGCATGGAGCCACAGTTAGGTTGCCCGGAGATACCTCTTATGGAGGTAGATGGTTACCTCGGAGAATTACCGGTGGGGCAACGATTGAATTCGAAACCTGGAACGGTTATAAATCCACTTCCGTTGCAAGGAATGGCTACGTTGTATATGATCCTTCGACACAAAAGAAAGAAAAACGAAATATTTATGTGGGTGAAAAGCAGGACTTCTACATGGTTTCATTTAAGACGGATGAAGTTTTTGGAATTCCAGGTGAAATCAGCCAGATTTCATGCAATCCAAATCCCTTCAGGAATGAAATGGCTCTGACGATGCGTTTGAACAATGATCAGCATATTGTAGCAGAGATATACAATATACAGGGAACAAAAATAAAAACCTTGCTGAACAGTGATTTACCGGAAGGTTATTATGAAGTGGCGTGGAAAGGAGACAATGAGGCCGGAAACAAAGTGAAGGAAGGAGTTTACTTCTATCAAATAAGGACAGGGAACGGGACGGAAGTGACGGATAAGATCATTTTGATAAAATAAATTGAGGCGCAGTTTTTTTTACCACAGAGATTCGCAGAGCAGACACAGAGGAACACAGAGAATAATTCTGTGGTTCTCTGTGTTCTCTCTGATTAATATTTAAAAACCAGTTAATTGTTGACTCATGGCAAAGAAAATAATAACAGGTATTTATCTCATCCTGGGTTTGATTTCGGTGATAAAAGCGGAGATCATCACCGTAAAACAGGATGGATCGGGTGATTTTACAACCATTCAAGCGGGAATAAACGCAGCATCACCAAATAGCGGGGATACGGTGCTGGTCTGGCCGGGAATTTATTACGAACATATCTATTTCAATGGCAAGCATATCACCCTCACCGGCTTATACGTTTCCAACCAGGACCCATGGTTCATTCACAATACAATTATAGATGGAAGCAACAATGTAAACTGTGTTATGATGAGTGGTGGATCAGATACAATGGTCATTAACGGATTCACGATACGAAACGGATCGAGCACTACTGGAGGCGGAATATATACCAACCAGGCCACAGTTGCTATAAAAAATTGCATAATCGAAAATAACTATGCCCTTGCCGGAGGGGGAGTTTACTTAAAGGACACTCAGGGATTTCTTTCAGGAACAACTATCCGGTATAATTATGGAGCATGGGGTGGAGGGGGTATTGCGATCATGTTTGATTCATTTATAACATTTGATACTATGTCAAAATGTAATATTTATATGAATTATGCGCCTAACGGATCAGACATCGCCAAAAATCCTTCTGCTCCCGACCAGGCCATATACCTGGATACATTAACCGTTTTTAACCCTGACTATCATTTTGTTTCCTCCAGCGATGATTATTTATATCCTCAGAATGACATTGAATTACATATTGATCATGCCTATTTACAACCGGTTGACCATGATCTATACGTGAATCCGGTATCCGGTGATGACAACAATAGCGGGACCAGTCCGGACGATCCATTAAAAACAATAGCTTTCGCAATTATGCTGATCAAATCAGATAGTCTGAACCCGCATAATATTTATCTTGCAAACGGCATTTATTCCCTTTCAACCAATGGGGAAAAACTTACCATGGGTACAAGAAGCTATATTTCTCTGATAGGTGACAATCCCGATTCGACGATCATCGACGGTGAAAATACCTTTTGGATCATGAGAGGATTGGGTTTGATGAGGGAATATTCGATAGAGAATATTACTTTTCAGCATGGCAGGGAAGGCATCTATTTTGAACGGAATGATAATGTCACCATTAAAAATGTTACTGTTAGGGACGGGGGAAATGAAGTGTCTGCCGGACTAACCATGGGAAATGTTGATTCTATTAATCTTAAAAAAATAGTGCTTACAAACCTTGTTACTACTGGGGTTCTTGTTTGTGTCAATGGTGATCCTCAGGTAAGATCTTTTAAAATGGAAGATATCATTGCTGATTATAATTTTCCTGGTAATAATCCGCTGCAATCAGGAATGACAGGTGGAGGGGTCGGAATCGGTGGAAATCACTTTTACCCAACTACTTACTCTTATTACGGTACGGTCACTAATTTAAAGGTAACAAATAATCTTCAAATTATCGATCCTATGTGGGGGACAGGCGGGTCAATTGCTTTTGGAACAGATAACAATAGCAAGACAAACTTAGTTAACTCTACAATAGGTTATAATACAATACGTGTAGAAACAGGTTCAGCAGTTGGAGTTGTAGCTGGAAGCGAACTAAATATATATAACTCCATTTTCTATGGTGACTCTTTGTTGGAGCTGTCTCTTGGCCATCCTCAAATATACAACGATCCCTCCATCTGCCGGGTGTATTATTCCAACATTGAGGGCGGAGAGGAGAATGTGAAGAACTGGAATGGCATCAATACTTTAGTTTGGGGACCTGGAAACATTGACAGCGATCCGCTTTGGGACACAACCGCCGCTATCCCCTATGCCCTTCCCTGGAACTCACCCTGCGTAAACACCGGCACACCCATGTACGAATTTGGTATGTCGCCCCCTTACATCATCCAGGAGGACACATTGTTTAAGCTAATCACTTTTGATTACGATACCATTGTTTTGCCGCAAACCGATCTTGCAGGTAATCCGCGTATCGTAGGAGGCAGGATAGATATGGGGGCTTATGAATGTCAGGATACCACCACAGGAATTACGAATACCAAAAATCAAATATCAAGGTTAAAAGTTGAAGCATATCCCAACCCTTTTTATGCCAATACGTCTATTTCGTTTCAATTAAATGAGAAAACTGATTTGCAGACGATCATATATGACCTGAAGGGAAATGAGGTAAAAAGGCTGATGGATGCGTCCCTTCCCTCTGGTAAATACAATTTAACCTGGGCAGGGGATGATAATTCGGGCGTTAAAGTTGAAAATGGCATTTATCTTGTCACTGTCTATTCAAAGGGAATAAAACAGACCTCTGAAAAAATTATTAAGAATTCACTGAGATAGTAATCAAATCAATATTTTATTGCATTTTCAATTCGTTTTGTTTATATTTGTTGGTCCGTTGCGAAAATCCAAGTTTTATTTTATTGTATAATTTTTTTGATCTTAATGGTATATTTTAAAAATCTATTCAATACAATTCAACATAATCTTTTTTAATCCTTAAAATCTAAAAATTATGAAAAGAACCTATTTACTCGCATTTTTGATTTTATTCTTTCTAACTGGCTATGCTCAGAATAGAGTTGTTTTAGCTCCGGAAAGCAGATCAAAAAGTAAACAAGTTACATCCTCAATTAAAGAATCGAAATATCAACAATCCAAAGAAATCTCAACAGATGTTTCGAAAGAAGTTGAATATGATGCAATCGGGAATACTTTTTTCGATCTGCAATCGAACTATAGTATGCAAAACAGGATATTTAAATATCCTGATAATACCATTGCTGGCGTATGGAGTATGGGATTCAATAATCCAAGCTTTATAGATAGAGGAACTGGCTACAATTATTTTGATGGATCAGGATGGGATCCATACCCTCTTGAAAGGATCGAACCGGATCGTTGCGGATGGCCTTCATATGCACCCTGGGGTACAAATGGAGAGATTGTGGTTGCCCATTATTCTGGAGCTGCACAAGAAGGACTTGTAATAAGTTCACGGACAACCAAAGGAACCGGCCCCTGGATTTTCGCAAATTTACCTGGCCCTACTTCTAGTAATTTTTATTTATGGCCCAGAGCCATGACAGGAGGAAGCAATTACAACTCCTTACATATTATAGCCTTAACTGCTCCGGTTGCAAACGGAGGAGCTATTTATCAGGGAATGAACGGTGCCCTGCTATATTCACGATCGAATGACGGTGGCAACAGCTGGGAGGTTGAAGATTTATTACTAGACGAAATAAACGCTGATAACTATGTTGGATTTAACGGGGATACCTATGAAATTCAAACACAGGGTGATAATGTTGCTTTTCTTGTTGGGAGTAGTTGGACTGACCTCGTATTAATGAAGTCAACAGATAATGGTGATACCTGGGAAAAAACGATAATATGGGAACACCCATATCCCATGTATGATCCGGAAATGCCATTTGAAACCGATACATTCTATTGTGTTGATGGATCCCACACACTTGCCTTTGACAATACGGGAAAAGTTCACGTTGCATTCGGAATCAACCGGACTTATGACAATGGAACTGGCTCCATCTATTGGTTTCCGGGAGTTGGAGGAATTGGATACTGGAACGAAGACAGAATACCTTTTTCAAATAATGTAAATGCCCTTAACCCTTATGGGGAGCCGGGAAGTGAAATGATCGAAGATTATAATTTAATCGGGTGGTCACAGGATATAGACGGGAATGGAGAGTTGGAGCCTTCTTGATGATTGGGGAGCCTATTATGTTGGGTTATCCAGCATGCCCCAATTGGTAATCGACGGTTCCAATAATATCTTCCTTGTTTATTCAGCCGTCACTGAATTATACGACAATGGAATCCAAAACTACCGCCATCTTTGGGCGAGGGGTTTTAGCCAGGCAAGCCAATCATGGGGTATTTTTAGAGATTTAACTTCCGGTTTGATTTTCATATTCAGCGAATGTGTATTTCCCTCCTGTTCGCCAACTTCCGATGACAAAATTCACCTTGTATTCCAGGAAGATAGTGAGCCAGGATTGGCTGTTAAGGGAGATGAAGATCCATTTGGTGAAAACTATATTAGGTATTTGAATGTGGACAAATCTGACCTGATAACCATTGTTACGGGAAGTGGACATTTAAGTGGCACGGTTACCATGCTTGGTAGCGGTAATCCGTTGTATGGTGCAACCATATCCCTGCAAGGAATTTCCTATTCAACCACTAGTAGTGCTAACGGAACTTATACGATTAACGACATACCGGTTGGAACCTATACTGCAATTTGTTCAAAAAATGGTTTTGCAACAGCCTATGAAGTTGTTGAAATCGTGGAAGATATGACCACTTACCAAAACTTTCAATTGGAAGAAATAAATACACCTACAGAAGGAATAATAGGAGAAACATTTTATGATTTACAGTCCAACTCCAGCATGCAAAATAGAATTTATAAGTATGATGATGGTACAATAGGAGCTGTTTATACATTGGGATTTGACTATCCGAACTTTTCCGGGGACAGGGGAACGGGATATAATTATTTTGATGGATTAGATTGGGGCCCTATGCCTGTTGAAAGAATTGAGAACGATAGAACAGGATGGCCTTCCTATACCCCGTGGGGATTGAATGGAGAAATAGTAGTTGCTCACTATTCTGGAGCATCATCCGATGGGTTAATAATTAACTATAGGGAAAACAAGGGTAATGGAGAATGGAATTTTAATGAATTCTTTGGACCCACTTACAATAATTATTATTTATGGCCAAGGGCCATGGCAGGAGGGTTTGATCATAACGACCTCCATGTAATTGCACTAACAGCTCCCGAGGCAAATGGAGGAATCACTTATCAGGGAATGGACGGTGCTCTCCTATATTCACGTTCACCTGACGGAGGCGCAACTTGGGATCACGAACATATTTTATTGGATGAAATCAATTCAAATTATTACAATGGTTTTGATGGAGATTCCTATGAAATTCAAACACAAGGAGAAAATGTTGCCTTTTTAGTTGGTGACGCCTGGACCGACCTTGTTTTAATGAAATCGACAGACAATGGTGACACCTGGACAAAAACAATCATCTGGGAACACCCTTATCCATTATGGTCAAATACACCAACGGACACTTTCTACTGTGTTGACGGAGCACATAGTTTGGCATTCGACCTGAGTGGCAAAGTCCATGTTGCTTTTGGTATCAACCGGGCTATATCAGAGGATGGCTCTATGCAATCCTGGTTTCCGGCAGTTGATGGTATCGGATACTGGAATGAAGACATGCCCATATTTTCCAATAATTTGAATGCACTAAATCCATATGGAGGAGCCGGAACAGAACTTATTGAAGACTACAATCTAATTGGCTGGACACAAGATATCAATGGAAATGGAGAACTGGATGTTTTGGATGATTGGGGAACCTATTACCTGGGATTTTCCAGTATGCCACAATTGGTAATTGATGAAACAAACAGCATTTTCCTGATCTATTCTTCTGTAACCGAAACATATGACAATGGT
>JAWKKM010000046.1:0-34643 GCA_041393255.1 Bacteroidales bacterium
TTCCTGATCACCTTCATACAAAGTACGGTATGTTGCATCTATAGCAAGTATATATTCTACATCCTTATCGTATTCTCCATTTGTTTTTTCCAATTCATTTTCAATATCAAACTCAAATGGTTTATAGCATCTGTTCAGTATGGTTTCAGTGTGGTCATATACCAATAAAAATTCCGTTAGCAACGCTGCTGAAGTAATTGTAATTAGTATTGGGTTTCCGGATAAAAGAGCACCGTTAAATAATGTGATTGTCGCAGCTGTAGCGATGATCAAACCCGTGAAATATTTCATATCATTGGTTAATCTTTGATCCCATGCAATAAAATCTTTTAATCCGATAGTTAAACTATCGTTTAATATTTCAAAATCAAAGCTGTCGAAATCAAATAAACCGGGATTTGCCACCATGAACTGGGCCAATTCCTGTTTTTCTTCATCGGTTGATGTTGCATATGCTTCATCAAAATCAGTTAGATAGTCTTCAACAATTTGTATGTTATGCTCTGCTACATGCAGGATAGATGAGTTGTTTAAATCTTTAATGTCATCTATCATACTTGATATTTCCTCTTTATATCCTGATATAACCTCTTCCGGATTATCCACTGTTGCAAGTGCCGTAATGTTAAATTGTATTTCATAATTTTCTTCATCTATGATAAATTTCAATAATTGATCACCACCTGAAATACTGGGCATTAAAAAGAGAAGTTTATTTTCCCCGTCTTTTTTCAACTCTATATTCCTTTCTCCAATTGAGCCATAATAAACCTCCTTCTCAAAAGCATAATCTTCTGCAGTGATAGCTATGACCTCAAATGGTGTTACATTTGTTTTATTGGGTGTTAAGTTGATGCTTCCCAGGTTATTTGTGTTATCATTTGTGTTTTCATTTTCTTCCGTTTCTTTAGTACAGCCATTTATTGCCATTGCTGATATAAGTAGCGACACTACCAAAAGAACTAGTTGTTTTTTCGTTTTCATCTTTTGATTAGTTTAGTTAGTATTTCATTGTATTTGTTATTTCAGTATAATTTCAAAACCTAACAGGCCGGAATGGACCTGCCAGGTTGCATTTGGAATTGTCCGCCCACTGGCGGATATTTGCGAAGATGTTTTCATTTCATATCTTACTTTCTGCGTTGTAACTAATAAATTAATAACTTCACCTAATATTACTTTATCTTAAAAAGGTCCTTGAATATTTAAAGTATCAAAAGAAGATTCAATTATCGGAGTATTATTATAACCAGATGGATGCCATTCAAATAAAAACAATTCACCACTCGTTTTGATCGCACATCCCCCAACTGCTCCTGGAACTGCTGTACCACCAATTGAACATGAAGTAAAGGATCCTGGAATACTCAGTGTATCTGGATTTATTGGAGTATTAATATAACCAGATGGATGCCATTCGAATAAGAATAAATAACCGTTTGGTTTGATGGCACATCCTCCAAATGAATTGTCAGTTCCAGCAATCTTTGGAGCCACTTTCCAGTTACTTCCATTACTTGCTGTGGATTGTATTGTACCATCCGGGAACAAAAAACCCCCACTGGAGCTTTCTACTGTACCATCCACAACAAGCTTATTAACAGGAGTGGTTGTGCCAATACCCACATTGCCGGTGGCATCATCAACATAAAAATCATTGTTGCCACTGCCTTTCACATGTAGTATTGCACCCGGTTCGGGATCCGATTCATCGGTGTTAATGCCTACCTGAGCAGTTAAACCGTATCCGGCAACCATACAAATTATCAAGAAAAATAGTTTTGTTTTTTTCATTTTTGTTATTGTGATTATTAAGATTTTAACATTGAATTTTTTAACCTAACAGGCCAAAACTGACCTGTTAGGTTGTACTTGAAAAATATTTGCGAAGATGTTTTTCTTTCAATTTCTTAATCCGGTACCTGCGATGATTTAATATTATCATTCGCAACCCACACATCATTCTTATCTTTATTATCTATCTGTCCATCCATGTTTTGGTCTTCATTCAGATAGCCTGCTTGACCGGAAACATTTGTCCAGGCCGTTTTGTCTGCATTTTCAACTGTACCATTGGCATCTGCATCTCCACCAGCCATACCAAATGAACCGGAAGCCAGGTCTTTATAGCCAGCAGCCCCGCCATATACCTTATCAATGGATGAGGTGAAATTATAAGTGTATAATCCGCCTGCATCCGTTAAAGGACTGGAAGAAATAATATCGATGTGGTTTCGGTGGCGAATCACCACATATAATTGTTGGCTAATTGTTGTTGTGAATTGAATATTTGAATAGCCGTCCATATCTACTATGGTACCATCATTCAATAAAAATGCAGCCTGTTGCTGAATGGTGGTGGCCTCTGTAGCACTGGCTGCATCTACTGCATCACGAAATTCCACCAGCACCCAGTCGACAATATCTGGATTGGGAATGCTGGGAACACTTTCTGTTCCGGTATAATTCCAGGGAGCTGTGTGGTAGGGTTGGGTTAAGGGTAGCTGTCCCGACCCATTCAATTCCGTATTCATATCGGTTCCGTTGTAAGGCCCTTCGAGGTAAACCATCAAGTCGGCTTCGATGGTTAGCATTGCGGGGATGGCCATGGGGGAGTTAATATCACCTACAGCAAAATGACCCCCTCCGGGTATATATTCAATCCGGCCCTGCTTATACGGGTCGGTACCACTGGCAGCGCTTTCATTATCACCATACCAAAATCCATCCAAACCATAACCCAGTGCACTTCTGGTACGATCAAAGAGACTTCCCTCATCAGCAATATTCCATAGTACACTATCAACCTGAATGGTAGTAGCAAATGACCAGTCCCAAACAGCCCAGGTTTTATTCACGCAATGATCTATCTCAGGGATCGTAATACCTCCTCCGCCCAGGACATCCTGAAAAACACGAACTTCGATGTCCGCGGTTTGTTCTGTTTGAACCGATACCGGCGAATAAGAACCGGTATTGCCAACCGGAAAAAATGTTGATAATAAGGCTTGCACTTCCTGTACCAGCCCTCCATCCATATCGGTTACAACAAAAGCATTTGATGGGTCCACACCGGTTATTTGAGCTCCAGGCTCAATATACAGGTTTGAGTCTCCGATAAAAACCGATACACCAGTCAACTGAAGTTTATCTTCCACAGCTACTGGACCATCTGTTGATACTTCTGTTAGAAGGTTTAATGTATTGAACCAGGTTTTGGCATTTCCCTGTATGGTTTGTGGTGATGGCCCATTGAACTTCACTTCACCTGTCCCACCCCTGCATTAGGTTGCCTGAAGTGGCGTCATTTGTCCAGTCGCCGGTAATGGCTATGGTCCCTGAGTTGATAATGTTTCCTTCATCCAGGTTTTTATAGTTTCCATCAATCATCAAGGCGGTACCAGATTCAATAACCATTTTGCCGCCATTGTTTACTAATGTTTGCGAAAAAACCATTTGATAACTTAAAACTGACAGGGCCAATAAAAATGTAAGTTTTGATTTCATCTTTTAAGATTGTTTATGATTTAGATTCTTTACTAATTTATATTTTACTATGTTTTTATTCATTGTTTTCCAGCTCTTCTATCCTTGCCTCCAGTTGTTTGATGATCGCCTGTTGTTCTTGCACTGCTTTAACCAGCGGAACAACAAACTCAGCATAACGCAGGCTGTAAACACCATTGTCATTTTGTGGTTTATCCACCCCACTAAATTCAAATCCCATGGCCAATGCAGCTTCTTCCACCTCCTGGGTAATAAACCCGGTTTGGATTTTGGCTTCTTTTTCTGCATTGCTGCGAACAAAAAATTCGCTATTTCTCAAGGAATCGGGGACATTAAAGTGATCATCCAGAGCAGTAACATCAAAGTTATAGGTTACAGGCCTGAGTTGCATTACAAAACCCAAACCCGGGACATCTTCCTTTACATTTCTTTTGAAGCGTTTGTCGGAGTAGTTTGACCAGCTAACGGCACCCCCGATGCTTGTTACAGAACCGTTTCCCAGGCGGACCTTATTATCTTGCTTGGCAGATCAGCATTGTAACCCACACCCGTAGTATTTGAATAATTATTAATCGGTGAAGCATCACAGCCAAGGCCTGTATTATAATCTCCAGTTTCATTATACCAGAGTGCTGCAAAACCAACTCCGGTATTAAAATCTCCGGTCACATTTCCTTCCATTGCATTTTCCCCAAACCGGTGTTGTTATGACCAGTCGTATTATCATACAATGAACGCAAACCAATAGCAGTATTACTGTGTGCTGTGGTGTTATTAATTAATGCCCAATAACCAACCGCAGTATTCCAATATCCTGTCGTATTATTTTGTAAGGCACCGGTTCCAATAGCAGTGTTATAGTATCCTGTAGAATTAAATAATAATGATTCATATCCGATTGATGTATTTTCATAACCGTTGGTATTATAAGAAAGAGCATTGTGCCCGATAGCGATATTTTTGTGTCCATCTACATTTTGTGATAATGCATAATTACCCATGGCAACATTATAGTGCTCCCTAAAGACTTCCATTCATAGCTCCACTACCGATAGCAATATTATGGTCTCCAATATTGTTTCCTTGTAAGGCATTATATCCTAAGGCGGTATTGTTATCCCCATGGCTTGAATAAAGTGCATGATATCCAATAGCAGTATTATAACTGCCTTCATAATTATAGTTTAGTGCTTTTGTGCCAATTGCCGTATTATAAAAGCCTCCATTATAGGCTAGTCCCCCATTGTTTTCCAAGGCTCCATGACCAATGGCCACCAGGCCGTTCATATTGTAGGCTGCTTTCAAGGCATAAGCACCGATAGCTACATTGTGATCCCCTTCCCAATTGAAGCTCAGGAATAATGACCAATTGCTACATTCTGGTTGCCCGTCGTATTGTAATTCAACGCGTCAAAACCAATGGATACATTTTGATATCCTGCTGTATTGTTCTCCTAGTGCTCCTCTCCCAATAGCTGTATTTGCATGACCTGACGTATTATCCATAAGGCTTCTGTAACCAATAGCTGTATTACTATTTCCAGAAATATTATATTGCATTGCCCCCTTTCCGATAGCTGTATTGTAACTTCCAGTGGTATTAGCAAAAGCGTTTTTGAGCCAACAGCTGTATTAAAATGTCCCTCATAAGATAAGGCACCAACACCGTTGTTATATAGAGCCGAGTCACCAATTGCTACAAGGTGGCTTATTTCAGTATTTTTAGATAATGCCCCAGCCCCAAGAGCTACATTAGCATAGCCAGTCGTACTGGATTCACCAGCCAATGCACCAATAAAAATGTTCTTATTATCTGTGAGGTCATCATTGGCCCCGGCCCGTTCACCAATAAAAACCGACATACCGGTATTGAGCATTTCAATATTTTTCATGCTTACCCGAAGCTTTTCCTGTCCGGCAATAAAGATCCTGGCCGTATCATCATTGGGATTTTCTTCTACGGTGATGTAGGTATTGCCATCGGCATCGGAAATAGTGCTTCCTGCGTTACCGGAACCACCACTACCAACCTCTCTCCAGGAAGAGATGCTTGCATCATAAAACCAAAAACTTTTGGTATCGGTATCATACACTAGCAGGCTGTTGGCCGGTGTTGTTACTGCGGTTCTTTCACCACTTGTTAATCTTGGGATTAAAATTCCTTTATCATTGCTTTGCACATCCAGCATAGCCGAAGGATCGGGAGCACTTTCATCTTGGTTGATGGCAATGCCCTGGGCGAAGATCAAAGTAGATAATAAGATGAGTGCCGCGAGTAAGATTAAAAAGTAAAGTTTTGTTTTCATATTCATTTTTCTTTTCCTCCAAAGTCCCGTCATATAGAGAACGAAGGATGGTTTTCATTATGTTCGGTTTAGTTGAACTGATTACTACTGTATATTCCCATCAGCATCGAGTTTGACTACCCAGAAATCGTTGTTTCCATATGTCGCAGAAACATCTCCATCACTTGAGCCTGAATCACCCATGATGATGTAACCGCCATCCGCAACTTGTTTTACTGAATAGGCAACATCATCATTTGAACCTCCCAGGTTTTTCTCCCATTCCATTACTCCTGTACTGCTGACCTTTACTATCCAGTAATCTTTCATTCCCTGATTGCCTCCAATATCTCCATCATTCGAGTTGGAACTTCCAGCAATAAGGTAGCCACCATCCAGGGTTTGGATAATGGAGTATGCTTCTTCACTATTTGTACCTCCATAATTTTTTTCCCATTCAATCGCTCCTGAAGATGTAAGTTTAACAATCCAGTAATCAAAAGAACCATTATTTCCACCGACATCTCCATCGGAAGAACCAGAATACCCCGCAGTAATATATCCGTTATCACTGGTTTGTTGGATTGAATTGGCCCATTCAAGACCACTGCCTCCCAGGTTTTTTTCCCACTCTAAAATCCCTGTTGAGGATAGTTTAACTACCCAATAATCAAAATTGCCATTATTGCCTCCTACATCTCCATCTGAAGAACCAGAATATCCGGTAACTATATAACCACCATCTGATGTTTGTTTTATGTCTGTTGCCTTGTCCCAATCACTTCCACCTAAAGTTGTATTCCACTCAATAGAACCACTCTCAAATAATTTAATGATGAAATAATCATAACCGCCATTATTCCCAGTTACATCTATATCATTTGACTCGGTATGGCCTGCTAGAATATAACCCCCGTCAGTGGTCTGAAGAATGGATTCTCCATAATCATGATCTGATCCTCCAAAGTTCTTTTCCCATTCCACTGCTCCAATATCCGATAATTTCACAGCCCAATAGTCATTTTTACCATAATTGTTGCTATTACCACTAAAAGTGTAAGAATATCCTAAAACGATATAACCACCATCATCTGTTTGCTGACCAGATTGTCCAAAATCATCACTCCCACTCGCTAAATTTGTTTCCCAGATTATATAGCCATTTTTATTCAATTTCACAACCCAATAATCATAGTAATTAGGATTTCCACCAATATCGCCATCATTTGAATATGTAGCGCCTACCATGAAATATCCAAGGTCAGAAGTTAAACTTATATCTTTAGCCTTTTCGACGCTCGAACCACCATAGTTTTGGTTTAAAAGGGGTAATTCTATCAAACCGTTTTTAGTAACACTGCGGTCCATAATGCTCCAGCTTTCCTCATGGCGGGTAACCAGGCCACCATGTACGTTGCAGTCGGTGCAGTAGATCATCAGCCCTTCGGCCGGGTTTTCAATGGCATTCATTTCAGCCAGGGTCATTCGAGGGATCAACACTCCTTTGTTGTTGCTGTTCACATCCAGCATGGCAGAAGGATCAGGTGGGTCGCCGTTTGGATTGAGGGCTACCTGGGCATAAAGATTGCCTGCTCCAATGAATAACACTATAATTATTGTATATATATCTTTTCTCATTTTGATACGTTTTAAAAATGAAGGATTGGTTTTATTCCTGAATATCACCATTAGGTCCAATTTTTACAATCCAGTAATCAAAAGTAGGATTACTACTATAATCATGGTAATTGCTAGGGACATCGTAGTCAGATGACAATGAATATCCACCAACAATATAACTTCCATCAGCTGTTTGTTTTATGGTGTTTGGTTCGTCATCATTACTTCCTCCCAGGTTTTTCTCCCATTCAAGGGTACCGGTAACAGATATTTTTACGATCCAGTAATCATAGCTTCCGTAATTACCTCCAACATCTCCATCAGAAGAAGAAGATGTTCCTGCAACTATGTAGCCACCATCTAAGGTTTGCTGAATTGAATAAGCAGTTTCTTCATATGAACCTCCAAAATTAGTTTCCCAGTCAATGGTTCCTGAAGCAGTTAATTTTACAATCCAGAAATCCGATTCACCATTGTTACCACCAACATCCCCATCTGTAGAACTTGAACCACCACCTAAAATATATCCTCCGTCAGAGGTTTGAACTATTGAATTAGCAGTATCCCAACTACTACCGCCCAGGTTGGTTTCCCATTCCAATATCCCGGTAGCAGATAATTTCACAATCCACATATCATAGCTGCCGTTATTTCCACCAACATCCCCATCAGATGATTGCGATCCACCTGCTATTATATACCCTCCATCGTTGGTTTGTTGAACAGAATTGGGAAAATCATTTTCATTGCCACCGAAATTGGCCTCCCAATCAAGTACGCCTGCAGAAGTTAATTTTACCAGCCAGAAATCATAACCTCCGTTATTGCTTCCAACATCCCCATCAGAGGAACTGGAGTAACCAGCAACAATATAGCCGTTGTCATTTGTTTGTTTTACAGAATTGGCATTGTCAATTCCACTTCCACCGGTTGGTTGCCCACTCAATATTTCCGGATATATCCAGTTTAACTATCCAATAATCTGAACTACCATTGTTACCACCCACATCATAATCGGTAGAAGATGATGATCCGACAACTATATATCCACCATCATTGGTAGTTTGAACCGACCCTGCTCCGTCGCCATCACTTCCCCAGGTTTTTTCCCAGGCTATAGCTCCGGTTTGGTCCAGTTTCAGTAACCAGATATCATCTAATCCATAATTATTTCCTACATCATAATTGTCACCATCAGAACTACCACAAACAATGTATCCGCTTTCAGAAGTAATATCGAGGTCAGCAAAAAACTCCCAGCCACTACTTCCATAATTTTGATTAATTGGAGTGGATAAACTGCTGTTGCCTACGCTTTGGTCGATGGCACTCCAGCGTCCATCGATAAAAATTACGAGGGCACCAGTTTCATGGCAATCGGTGCAATAGAGCATCAGGCCTTCGGCTGGAGATTCGATGGCAGCCACCTCCAACAGGGTAAGCCTTGGTAATAACATGCCCTTGTTGTTGCTTTTTACATCCAGCATCGCCGAAGGATGTGCCGGGCTTTCGTCCTCGTTGATGGCTACACCCTGCGCAAATATCAGTGTTGATAATAGAATCAGGGCAAGGAGTAAAATTAAAAAGTAGATTTTTGTTTTCATTCTTCTTATATTTGTTAGTTATATGTTTATTGATATGGATTATAATGAATAACCCTTGCGAATTTTCCCCAAAATAAAAATGCCGCTTGTTTTTGTTTCACCAGTTAGCCACCCTTGTTATTGCAATGTATGTTGGGTATTTTAGGGTGCCGGTGATTGGTCAATTTGATCTCAAATTAATATTTTTACAAAACTATGCAAGCAGGTTATTCAACGCAATACTCATAAATGAGTATATTTAGGCTAAATCACAGAATTTTAGCTGATTATAAAATGTTAAAGATTTGTTAAAAAAGTAAATGAGGTGACTTGTATTGCCCTGATGTTTCTTTGAAATACCGCTCTATGCCTGAAAAATGAAAGTTTAATTATTTAGTACCCGACTGAATCAGGCTTATCATGGGCATATTAGCTTATTGCAAAAATATGGCTATTTGATTGGCTAATTTTAATTAAATTTAGCTATTTAACTAGCATATTTTTATTTATCTTTGCTATCTAAATTATCAACAACATGGTAACACTGAACCGGTTTATCAAAAAAGCAATTATTGATAACCTGATGCCCAATAAAGTGATTGTATTGTTAGGTGCCCGCAGAACCGGTAAAACAGAGTTACTGAAAATGATAATGGAAGAAGTAGATTTCAGTTATTTGTTTTTAAACGGTGATGATTTTACTACACATGATTTGTTACATCCTTTGACAGCAGAGAATTATAAAACACTTTTTGCTGATAAAAACCTTCTAATTATCGATGAAGCACAAAAAATCCCTGACATTGGTCATAAATTAAAACTTATAGTTGATACGGTTAAGGGAATTCATATTTTGGTTACCGGTTCATCAGCCTTTGACTTGACCAATACACTTGGAGAACCGCTCACCGGCCGAAAAATTACGTTTCATTTATTCCCCCTGGCCCAGGTAGAATACAATGCCATTGAATCCCCTGTTGACACCAAAAGCAAATTATCAGGGAAGCTGGTTTATGGAAACTACCCTGAGTTGTTGCAATATCCTTCCCCTAAAGCCAAATCCACTTATTTACGTGAACTGGTCAATGCCTATCTGCTAAAGGACATACTTGAATTTGAGGGAATTAAAAACGCAAATAAATTAAGGGATCTGCTTAGGTTGCTGGCTTTTCAAACCGGGAAAGAAGTTTCGGTAAATGAACTTGGACGGCAACTAGGCCTACACAAAGATACGGTTAGCAGATACCTTGACCTGCTTTCCAAAGTATTCGTGATTTACAGATTGGGAGGGTTTAGCCGCAATCTTCGAAAAGAGGTTAGCAAAATGGATCGATGGTATTTTTATGACAATGGTGTGAGGAATATTTTGATCAATAACCTAAATCCACTTCACTTAAGAAACGACCAGGGAGAACTTTGGGAGAATTATATTTTATCGGAAAGGATAAAAATCCAGCATTATAAAAATATGCTGGTTTCAAATTACTTTTGGCGGACTTATCAGCAACAGGAAATTGACTGGATTGAAGAAAGAGAAGGGAAATTATTTGCCTATGAAATGAAATGGAATCCAGGTAAAAAGGTTAAAATCCCTTCAGCCTGGCAATCGGCTTATACGGATTCAGAATTTCAGGTGATCCATTCCAACAACTATCTGGATTGGATTTGCTAAATGGTTTAGCAATATCCCGGTCGGGCGAATATCGGCTTCTGATGGTCAAATTATTCCCTGCTGGGCACAAAAGCTTAATAACTCCACTGTATTTTTGCATCCTGTTTTTTTCAGCATCTTCCTTCGGAAAGTATCAACCGTATGGCGGCTTATCTTTAGTTCATCAGCAATGGTGGAGCTATTGAGCCCGTTTTTGACCAGGCTTATTATCTCTGTTTCCCGTCTGGTGAGTTTAACAGATTTTTCCCCTTTATCCGAATCCTCTAGTAAAATCCGACCTGTTCCCGATTCAATAATTGAAAGGTTAACACTGTTATTGGTCTTTATCTTTGAAATATCGGAGAGAATAGTAAATACACTTTTTATACTTTTATCCCTGCAGGTTTCAAAAACCGTACTTTGCCGTAATATCTTTAGGTACGTACCATCCTTTTTTCGCATCCTACAATCTATAGTTACCTCAATTGAAAATGGTTCTGGTTTTACCCTCCGTGCCCATTCATTTGAAATCCTTAACAAGTGCATGTACCTGTCATAATCCTCAGGGTGATATAATTCATTAAACAATTCAAATACAAACTCTTGATTTAAATAACCAAGCAACCTGTCAATTCTACGGTGATATGGAATTGACATTTCCTGCATATCCATTACATAAATAGCCTGACTTGGCAGGAGGGGATAATTTTCGAATTGGGAATAACTTTTTTTAAGGGGTTCTATATCCCTGATTTGTTTGGCATATTTTTCAAAAAACCCTTTAAATGTCAATGGCTTATACTCCATATTCAGCAATAGTTTTATAAATAATAATTGGCAAATTCAATCAATTTTTCATTAAAATCTTTTGGGATTTCCAGTTGAATTGAGTGCCCTGAGTTTTTAATTTCAATGATGTTGTTTTTCCACAAGTTTGGCAATTTTAAGCTGTTCAGGTATTCGGGGTTGACCACTTTATCGCTTATGCCTTTCAGGATGGCTACAGGAACATTTGAAGCTTCAAGGATTGCTACTTCATCCGACAATTTCCCGGCAGTAAGGGATTGGGGCAAATAGGATCTGAATTGTGGATCAGCAAGCTTGACAGCCTCTTTGAAAAGATCACTATTCTTTTGACTGCTATAAATTTCTCCAAGCTTATCAATTTCTTCTCCTGACAATTCAGGTTTGAATAACAATCCCAATTCCGGAATGGGCATAAAAATTTTTGAGGTATCCAATGGACTTTTTATGGGCGGTGTTCCCCATATCATTATTCCCCTGCAGTTTTCAACAAATGGCAGACATTCAATCGCTACATGGCCACCCAGGGAATGACCGGCAAATATGAATTCTTCGATATTGTAATGTTGAATCACATCAATTACTACATCCCTGAAACCAAATAGGCTGTAATCCTGTGCTTTATTATCCGACCATTTTGATTTTCCATGACCTGGAAAATCAATGGCTATGAGGTTGTACTTTTGTAAAGCCTTTTCATTTAATTGATACCTGAATGTCTCAGATGATAAGGAATTGCCATGAAGGAACAGAATTGTTCCTGGCCCCTTTCCTGTTTGAATAAAATGTATGTTTTTGAAATTTTGGAATTGCATTCAATAAATCGATCGCTTTTACGATGCAAAGGTACAAATTATTCCACAGAATTACACATGCAATTATGTGATTCTGTGAATTTAATGAATATTTAAGGTAACCTTTGGGCCTATCCTTTCAAATGTTTAGGGATCCTACCGTTTTTAATGGATTCGGATCTTAAACGACGCCCAATAATGCGTTCGACCATATTTCCGATTTCAAGCACCTTATCGATATCCAGGTTGGTTTCAATGCCCATTTCGTCCATCATGACAACCATATCTTCGGTAGATACAAGGCCAACTTCGAGGGGGTCCTTATAATAATAATCACCGGTGCCAGGAACAGGAACGCCATCCACAAAGTTTGCCGGTTGTCCGCCAATGCCTCCCATGGTGGATTCGAAATTGGTCATACCAGCCTGGAGGGCCGCCAGCACATTGGCCATGCCCCAACCCCTTGTCGTATGAAAGTGGGCGATTTGTTTATGAGGATTATCTACATTATCAAGCAGCATGGAAAAATAATCATAGACCCTGTCAGGCGAGGCCGAACCATCATGGTCGGCATGTTCAACATCGGTTGCACCGATATCGAACCAGCGTTTGGTGAATTCAAGGGCTTTTTTGGGGTCAGTTGGTCCTTCGATGGGGCAGCCCCAGATTGTACTTACTGTTCCGTTTACTTTTAATCCCGCATCACGGGCTTTTTTTACCCACTCTTCACTCATTTTCCAATATTCATCTAAAGTGAGGCCAGAGTTGGTTTTGTGATGCGATTCGCTGGTAGAAACCATGAGCAGAATACGATCGGGACCATAACCATCCAGCTTAGCCTGGATAGCCCGTTCAACAGCCCGTTCACGAATGGTGATTGCGGTCAGGCTCACATCGTCAAGTTTACCTTTTAATTTTTTACTGTTTCGAATCAGCTTAAACAGATTATCACAATCTTTAAACTGCGGCATCCCTTTTGGATTTCCGTAGTTGGAAACTTCAATGTGTTTAAATCCTGCAAGGATCAGTTGTTCAGCTAACCACAATTTCGCTTCTGTGGGTATAAATTTTTCTTCGTGCTGAAAACCATCGCGCACGGTAATGTCGCCGATAACTACTTTTTTTGGATAATTCATATCATTATTATTTGGTTTATTATTAAATTCAATCTAATATTCCTTTATAATAATCAAGACATTCCGGATTGACCAGAGCTTCTTTGTTTTTCACCTCTTCCCCATGAATGATCTTTTTTACTGCTATTTCAACCTTTTTACCATTGATGGTATGTGGGATATCAGGTACAGATTTAATAATGGAAGGAACGTGTCTTGGGCTGCAATTTGTCCTGATTTCCCTTTTCATTTTTTTAAGCAAGGCTTCATCCAATTGGATACCATCTTTTAATTTTACAAACAGAACAACCAGCTCATCTCCTTCAATTCTTTTCCCTACTACGACCGAATCTTCAACTTCTTCCATTTTCTCTACGACCCTGTAAATTTCCGCTGTTCCGATCCGAACCCCCTGTGGATTTAGGGTGGCATCCGACCGGCCATACATTACAATTCCACCATGTTTATTGATCGATATAAAATCGCCATGCCTCCATACATTTGGATAAACATCAAAATAGGCATTAAAATATTTTTCTCCCCAGGTGTCATTCAGAAAATATATTGGCATGGAAGGAAATGCTGTTTTACAAACAAGCTCTCCCTGCCCTTCATCTGCTGTTTGGCCCTCATCATTAAAGTAATCCACATCCATACCCAGGCCTTTGCATTGAATTTCGCCCACATAAACAGGCAATGTTGGATTGCCCAACATAAAACAGGAAATGATGTCAGTACCTCCCGCAATGGATGAGAGTTGAACATCTTTTTTCCAATCCCTGTAAACATATTCAAAACTACCGGGCATAAGTGTTGATCCCGTGGAAGCAATTACTTTAAGAAATGGAAAATCAGAAATATCTTTGGGTTTAACACCTGACTCTTCAAGAGCCGCAATGTATTTCGCACTGGTGCCAAAAAAACTAATATTCAGTTCATCCGCCATTTTTAATAAAGCATCTGGCTCAGGATAAAAGGGGTTTCCGTCATACAGCACCAGGGTGGCACCGGTAGCAAGTCCACTAACGAACCAATTCCACATCATCCAACCACAAGTAGTGTAATAAAATATGGTCTGGTCACTCTGAATATTACAATGTAAAACTAATTCCTTCAAGTGCTGAATAAGGGTTCCTCCGGCTGAATGAACAATGCTTTTCGGCAATCCCGTGGTTCCGGAAGAATACATAATATAGAGTGGATGGTCAAACGGAAGTTGTTCGAATACCAGCTCAGTATTGGTATCAACGATTAGATCATTCCAACTGATGGCATGCGGAATTTCCCTGAGGTTGAGGTTGCCCGTGTAATTTACAAGTATAACAAAATCTACTGTTGGCAGGTTTTTCAGGATTCCCTTAAGTTTTTCCTGTGTGTCAAATACCTGCCCTTTGAAAAAATAACCATCAGCGGCTAAAACCAGTTTTGGTTCAATTTGGGTAAAACGATCAAGTACACCTTTAATTCCAAAGTAAGGAGAAGTGGAAGACCAGATTGCTCCTATTGAAGCTGTAGCAAGCATGGCAATAACTGTTTCAGGAATATTGGGCATAAAAGCGGCGATCCTGTCACCCTTCTTTATGCCAAGGCTTCGAAGTCCGGCAGCTACATTTCGAACATTATCGGAAAGCTCCCGATATGTCATTTCTGTTTTAACAGAATCTTCTCCCCGAAATATCAAGGCTTTATGATCATCTTTGCGACTAAGCAGGTTTTCGGCAAAATTTAAGCGTGCGCCTCTAAACCATTTGGCTCCTGGCATCTTGAGGATCGTCAACAACCTTTTCATAATTCTTTGAATATTTAATTGCGCAATAATCCCAAATTTCAGCCCAAAACTTATCCGTACGTTCTACACTCCACTTATGAATTGTAGCGTATTCATTATCCGGCAGGTCAAATCTCCTGGATATACGTGACAAAAACTTGTACATCCTTGAGTTGATGATTTCTTTTTCAGATGGTTTCCAAAGTATCTTATCGCTCATAATTATTTTTATTACCAAAAATGCTCCTGCCAGAGGTTTTTACAAAAATAAAAAAATGCCAGCAACTTGTTTTAATTAAATCCTAATCGGATTGTAGTGTCATATTGAGATAATGACTTTCGTATTGAAGTGCAAAAATACGATTTTACAGTTTATGGAAAAGTTTCCAAAGCAAGCGAATATGCTTTTTCAAATGCTTCCTCGTCAATATCAACAGGGACATAATTAATTTCAAAGTACTCCAGTAAATTGCTGGTCCTTAAATTTCCAACCAACCTGTTCTCGGCCATCGGACAGCCACCCAAACCGTTTATTACGGTATCAAACCGTTTACATCCATTGATAAATGCAGCATTTACCTTCCGGTACCAATGCCTTATCGTTGTATGCAAATGAAACCCAAATTCAATATCCGTAAATTCGGTACCAATGTTGAAAACAACAGCGCTATATTTTTTTCGTTGAAATCCCTACAGTATCCGATAAAGGAATTATTCGAACCCCCATGTGGTAAAGCTTATCAACCCAAGAGGCAACAATATCCGGATTCCACTCGTCGCCATATGGGTTTCCAAATGCCATTGATATGTATATCACCAATTCCTTATTGCTTTTGTCACAAATAGTTAACAATTCCTCAACCGTTTGCGCTGAGTTCTCAATAGTTGAATTGATATTCCGCTTTAGAAATGTTGGTGATATTGAAAAAGGATAACCAATGTATTGAATCTGGTCGTACAGAGCAGCGGTTTCACCACCTCTTTTGTTTCCGACAATGGCCAGTAATTTGGTTTGGGTATTTGTCAAATCAAGCTGTTCCACAACTTCTGCTGTATCACGGAGTTGGGGAATGGCTTTTGGAGAAACAAAACTACCAAAATCAATAGTGTCGAAACCGACTTTTAACAAAGCATTTATGTATTTCACCTTGCTTTCGGTTGGGATAAACTGTGATAATCCCTGCATGGCATCCCGCGGCGATTCTATGATCTTGATTTTTCTCATAGTGTTAGCAGCCAATATACCTGGAAATAACCAAACGCTGAATTTCGGAAGTGTCCTCACCAATTTGCAGCAAACGCTGGTCACGATAAAAGCGTTCGATGTCGTAATCCTTCATCAACCCATAACCTCCATGCAGCTGAACAGCTTCATCAGCAACTTCCCGGGCTATTTCAGAACAATACAATTTCGACATGGCAGCTTCTTTGGCAAAAGGTTTGTCATTGTCTTTCAGCCAACAGGCTTTGTATAATAAATTTCGGGCAAGTTCAATTTTTGTTGCCATGTCAGCCAGTTTAAAAGCGTTCACCTGGAATTTATTGATGGGCTTTCCAAACTGTTTTCTTTCTGATGAATATTGCAGGGCCAGTTCAAAAGCACCCTGAGCACAACCGAGTCCCATGGCAGCAATTGACAACCTGCCATTATCCAATGTACTTAACATGATGTGTGACCCTTCACCAATTTTGCCTAACAAATTTTCTTCCGGTACACGGCAATCATCAAAATAAAGCTCAGCTGTATCCGATGCTCTCCACATCATTTTACCATGCATCGAAACTTGCTTAAATCCCGGAGTTCCCTTATCAACAATAATTGTCGAAAATTCTTTTTTGCCATTTTCATGTACTTTGGTCACAGCCTGAACGGTTGATCCGATACTAATATCGCATGAACCATTGGTTATGAATATTTTTGATCCATTAATGGTCCATTTTCCATTTTCGAGGGTAGCCATTGTTTTGGTGCCTCTTGAATCGGAACCGGCATTGGGTTCGGTTAAGCCAAATCCCCACAATGCCTGGCCGGTGCACAATTGAGGAAGGTATTTCATTTTTTGCTCTTCTGTGCCGTAATAATACAGCGGACCAATACCCAATGAATTGTGTGCGGCAAGCGTTGCTGCCTGCGATCCGTCGATTCTTGCCAATTCTTCAACAGCAATGATATACGACAAGGTATCCAGTCCTTGTCCTCCATATTTCTCGGGAAGGTACATGCCAAACAACCCAAGCTCTCCCATTTTGTTGGTGAGGTCGTATGAAAATTCCGCTTTTTCATCCAGTTCCATTGCAACTGGTTTTATTTCCCGTTCCGCAAAATCGCGAACGGTTTCACGAATCAAATCTTGTTCTTCTGTTAATTCAAAGTTCATATTGCTGATTTATATTTTATTTGGTAAGTTTTAAAAAACACCTCTAAATTATGAAAATCCCTGTTATAAAAAGGTATTCAGTAATTTTTTTTTAAAATATGTTGTATTTATATTTTTCCAGGAGAAGAATTGATGAACAATAATTCATGATCATTTGTTTATTGTGCTTAAGTTGAATTGTTTTTCAACGAAAGCTTAATAAATCAACTCATAGATGTCTTCAACCCAACTACGGCCCAGGTGTCGGATAACCACTTCATTAACTTCTCAGGAAGTTCTGTCACAAATCAAAAGCCACTTAGATAAAAACTTGTATCCTCTTGAAGGGCAGGTTGTGCAGGAGCATGCATTCATCCGAATTCCTGAAAAGGACCAACATTACTGGTCACCTGAATTGCATGTTTGGGCCAGGGAACAGGATGATGAAACCATTGTTTATGGGGTCATGGGGCCAAAACCCAAAATCTGGACCATGTTTATGTTTTTTTATACCGCGGTTCTTACCTCAACTTTTTTTGGTGTGTCCTACGGTATTATCCAATACATTTTAGGAATTAAGGCGGATTTTCTGTGGAGTATTCCATTGGGAATACTAGCTATTGCAGGAGTTTATGCAGCTGCTAAATATGGTCAATATAAAGGGAAAGAGCAAATGGAAGTCCTAAGGCAGTTTTTAGAAGAAGCTGTTGGAAAAAAGTAAAAATCATGAAAATACTTGCCATAGATTCCCGTGCTGTATTCTGCCGGCCATTATATCCTTACACTTCAAAAATATAAAAAGCCTTATTTATTCTGTGAATCAGTGCCTTTAAAAATATTATAGCTTCACTGCTGTGTCTTCTTTTAAAGAAACCAGCTCCTTGCTTCCATCCACCATTTCACCAACCTTTACATTCACTTTTTCTATGCTTCCATCTTTGGGGGATGTAATGTTGTTTTCCATTTTCATGGCTTCTACCACCATCAATACATCTCCTTTATTAACTTCCTGGCCTTCTTTGACATTTATCTTGATGACTTTTCCGGGCATGGGCGATACGATTTCCCCATGATCTTTTCCACTGGTATCAAGTGCTCCGAAAACATCTTCCTGAATTAAAATATCCCGACGTTTTACATGATATATATGACCATTGTAGCCAACATAGCCCTGTCCCTTTTTGCTGTTTGAAATATGAAATAACATCAAGTGGCCGTCAATTGCAACTTCCAGGATTCCCATCTCCATTGAGCGAAGTATTGCACGATAAAGGACATCTCCAATTTTGAATTCCAGGTTTCCATTTTTGCTTTTAACAACCTGAACGGACAATTCATTTTCATCAACATTCACTTTAATATCCATCAAATCGCGCCAGTAGCCGATCTCTTTCCAGACATTATATTCCCCGATATCGGGATAAAGCAAATCTTCATGAAAACCATAAACGAGATAAGCAATAGCCGGAATATGTATGGAGGTTTTGGCTTTTTCGGTTTCAATTTGCACAATCAAATCATCAGTATGTTCGTCACAGAATTTGGTAGAAATCGTATTTTCGATATACGCTTTGTTTTGCAACACCTGGATGAGGTAAGCAATATTGGTTTTTATTCCATGAACGGAATATTCCCTTAAAGCCCGGATGGATTTCTCCCGGGCAATTTCACGGTCTTCGCCCCAAAGGATCATTTTACTGATCATCGGATCGTAAAAACTATGGATGGTGGTTGCTTCTGCTATACCGGTATCAATCCTTAAATTCTCGCCGGATGGTTCCAAATAAAGCGACATATCACCAGGAGAAGGCATAAAATTATTTGAAGGATCTTCGGCATAAATTCGGCATTCAATGGCATGGCCGGTTTGTTTAATGTCCTCCTGTTTTAAGCTTAATTTATTACCGGCAGCAATCAATATTTGTTCCCTGACAATATCAACACCTGTTACCATTTCCGTTACCGGATGTTCCACCTGCACCCGTGTGTTCATCTCCAGGAAATAAAATTCCAGATTTTTGTCAACCAAAAATTCAACCGTACCTGCATTGTTGTAACCAATTTCTTTGGCTATTGCGACAGCTGCAGCTCCCATCTTTTCGCGAACTTCCAGTGTCAGGGTGGGAGAGGGTGATTCTTCAATGATCTTCTGGTAGCGGCGTTGGATGGAACACTCCCTTTCAAACAAATGAACAGCATTTCCATAATTATCGCCAATGACCTGAATCTCTATGTGACGGGGTTCTTCAACATATTTTTCGATAAAAACAGATTCATCCCCAAAATAGGATTTTGCCTCGCGGCTGGTACTTTCCAAAACTCCGGGCAGATCCTTTAGGTCATTCACGATGCGCATCCCTTTACCTCCACCGCCTGCAGCCGCTTTCACCAGGATGGGCAAGGGAATTTCCCCTGCTTTTTTGAGCAAGGTATGCATATCACCTGTAATACCTTCTGTCATAGGAATTCCTATCTTTTTGACAAATGCACGCGACTCAATTTTGTTTCCCATCAATTGAATTGAGCGTGTATTGGGGCCAATGAATGCAATGCCTGCTTTATCACAAGCAGCAACAAAAGAAGGGTTTTCGGCCAGGAACCCATAACCCGGGTGAATGGCTTCCGCACCTGAATCTTTTGCAATCTTTATGATTTTATCGATATTCAAGTAGGTTTCACTCAGTTCGATGCTGTCCCCCAAATGGTAGGCTTCATCTGCCATTTCAACGTGCAGTGACTCCTCATCCGGAATAGAATAAATGGCGACAGTTTCTATTCCCAGCTCTTGTGCTGAACGGATTATTCTTACAGCAATCTCTCCTCGGTTTGCGATTAGTATCTTTTTGAATAGTTTCATATTGAAATTGTTAAATGGCTAAATTGTTAAATTGTTGGAGGCAGGATTTCATTATATTTTTAGTTTTTCATTTGTAAAGTTAATCAGGTTATTAATCTCTCGTGGCAATTTCTGTAATTCATTGTTTATATGGTTGTATTGTTCTTCTGATAATAGTTTCCTTTTTATTGCTTTATTGTTCCAATCAGTTGCTTCTAAGGTTGATCCTTTGCTATATCGAAAGAAATTAACTTTGTCTTTTTTAAAATATCGGCCAAAACCTTCTGCAATATTTGCTGAAACAGAATCAGTGGATTCAACAAATTGACCTCCTAAGGTTTTTTTAGCAAACCAGTCCCATTCAATTACAACATCCCAAACATAATTACTTAATTCAAAAGCAATTTGATAGGCTTTAATATCATTTAATGTTAAATACTTCTCCATTTAAAATTAAGTCAGTAAACATTTAACCATATAACAATAAAGCAATATAACCATATAACTAATAAGCAATTCCCAGAAATTCTTCTAACGATAACTATTTCACCCAATTGGGTTTGCGTTTTTCTAAAAATGCCGCCATTCCTTCCTGTCCTTCTTCACTGGCACGGATTTCAGCTATCATTCTGGCCGTTGATTCCAGGGCCTCTTCAATGCTTTCTTTATTGGCAATATTAAAGATCAGGTTTTTGCATTGTGTCATGGCTACCGGCCCACTGGTTCGAAGCAAATCAATAACAGAATTTACATAGTTATCCAATTCATCAGCAGGCAAGGATTTATTAACAAGCCGGTGATATTCTGCTTCCGGCCCTTTAATTCTTTTCCCCGAAATCATTAATTCTTTAGAACCGTATTCTCCAACCCTTTTCATCACATAAGGGGAAATACAAGCAGGGATGATCCCGATTTTGACTTCGCTCAGGGAGAAGGTTGTGTTGTCATCGGCATAAGCAAAATCGCAGGATGCTAATAGGCCATTTGCGCCGCCGATAGCTGCGCCATGCACAATGGCAATGGTTGGTTTTTTACAGGTATAAATTGTAAAAAAGCATTTTGACAGGTTCAGGCTTTCTTTAAAGTTTTGTTCATAGGAATAGTTTGCCACCCCGCGCATCCAGTTAAGGTCGGCACCGGCACAGAATGATTTTCCCCGTCCTCTTAAGACCGCAACCCGAATTTCATCCATTTCATTGATGGCCTCAAACACATCAATCACTTCTGAAATCATGATTTCGTTAAACGCATTGTGAATTTCCGGCCTGTTAAGCCACACGATTCCTACATCGTTTTTTTGCTCGAATTCAATTGTTTGGTATTGTTTCATATTCAATATTTATAAATCAACTGTAGATATTACATTTTTAAAATCAACAAATTCTTTTGAAATGATATAACTCTCTTTATGCTCCAACTTTTCAGACAAGGATTTTAATTTAATAATGTCGCGTTGGTCTGCTTTTGTTTTTACCTCAAGTGCAGTACTTATTTCAGGTAGAACAAAATCTATCTCTGTCCCGGTTCGTTTCTGGTAATAGTTTACATTTCCAAAATGCCTGATGCAATTGAATACAGCATTCTCCAGTAAATTTCCCTGATCGACACGGGCAAACAAATTTACAAAACCTGTATCACATGCATAAACTTTTCTGGTTCCGCTTATTTCCCGGTCAACGCTTTTAGAATATGGAGTTATCAGCGAAATAAAATAGGTTTGTTCTAAAAAGGATAAATAGGAATAGACCGTTGGCCTCGAAATATTTAGTGCAGATGCTAATTTTGATATATCCAGTTTTGAGCCAATACGTTGAAACAGTAACAAAATAAAATCGCGCAAAATGTTTAACTGTTTTAAATCGGTCATTGATTTGACATCTTTTTCAAAATAGGCACTAAATATATCCTTTAGAATTCTTTTTTTTTGGTTTTCATCCTTTTCCAGTACAACTTGAGGAAACCCGCCATATAGCAGAAATTCTTCGTAATCATTTTTGTATTTTTCAAAAGCAAAATAATTACGGGAGTTTTCTTTCTCAATAAATGATTTAGAAAATTTGACCTTTTTTTCTTTGAAAATCAAATATTCCTCAAAATCCAGAGGAAATAGTTCAAAAATTACCTTTTGCCCCGAAAGGCTTTCAGGAAACAGGTTTTTCAAATAAAAACTGCTTGATCCCGACAGAAAAAACTTTACATCAAAATGATCATAAAGATATTTAAGGACTTTCGTTATTTCAGGTTTTGATTGGATTTCATCAATGAACACATAGGCCTTTTCGTCGGTGCTTATGCCAAGAGGCTTGAGGTTTTTCCATATTAAATTAAAATCATCCTCGTCAAACAATTTTTGATCAATAATATTATCCAGATCTAAAAATATCTTGTTTTCACTTTTAACAGTATCGAAAACCATTTTTAAAAGTGTTGTTTTCCCGGTTCTCCTCATTCCGGTTAAAACAACCATTTCCCTAAATTTTAGCTGCTCAACTAATTGGTCAAATATTTTTCTTTCAAAGTACACCTACACTTTTGGTTTACAAATTTATGTAAAATATGTAAATCTATTCTTTACATATTTATATGAAATGTGTGAAATCGTAATTCACAAATTTAGACAAAATTTGTAAATTACATTATCTTTGGTTTATGTTTTTATTGAAAATTAACATGAAACTGGTTTGCTGTTGTTTTATGGAAAAATCCTTTGTATATTTGCTTCAAACCAACAATCCCAAAAATTATGAAGGGAAAATTATCAAAATGTAAAAGTTTCCATTTTCAATCTTTACATCCTGAATACCCCATTCTTCATATCCGGATATTTGCAGTTTAACGATGCTGCAATTCCCATGGCAATGATCTTACGGGTATCAACCGGATCAATGATACCATCATCCCATATTCTGGCAGTACTGTAGTAGGGAGAACCTTCTTCGTCATATTTTTTCAGGATTTCGGCACGAAGTTTTTCCCTGGTTTCCGGGTCGAGTTTTTTACCGGCTTTTGCCAGTTGTTCTTCCTTCACCTGTATCAGAACCCCCGAAGCTTGCTCTCCTCCCATCACAGATATTCTCGAATTGGGCCACATAAACAAAAACCGTGGATCATACGCTCTGCCTGCCATCGCATAATTACCGGCCCCAAAAGATCCGCCAAAAACCACCGTAAACTTGGGAACGTCGGCATTGGCTACAGCATGGACAAACTTAGCTCCATCTTTAGCGATTCCACCATGTTCATATTGTTTGCCCACAATAAATCCAGTAATGTTTTGCATGAACAACAACGGAATTTTCCGCACCTGGCACAGCTCAACAAAATGTGCCCCTTTTAAAGAAGATTCTGAAAAAAGGACACCGTTGTTGGCAATGATCCCAACCGGATAACCCATAATGTTGGCAAAACCGGTGACAAGGGTAGGGGCATAGCGTGCTTTAAATTCATGAAAACGGCTGCCATCTACCATCCTCGCAATGATTTCCTTGGAGTCAACGGGCTTCCTGAAATCAATGGGTGCCAAACCATAAAGTTCTTCCGGGTCATAAAATGGTTCCTCGATAGGGGATATTTCCAAATGTTGTTTCTCTTTGGCTTCAAGGGTTTGAAAAATATTTCTGCAAATCTGAATGGCATGCTGGTCATTCTCTGCAAAGTGATCGGCAACACCTGATATTGCAGTGTGTACATCGGCTCCTCCCAACTCCTCCGGGGTTACTACTTCACCGGTTGCGGCTTTGACTAGCGGAGGCCCCCCAATGAAAATAGTTCCCTGTTTTTTAACGATAATGGTCTCATCGCTCATAGCAGGTACATAAGCTCCTCCGGCTGTGCAGGAACCCATCACGATGGCTATTTGTGGAATGCCCATTGCCGACAAACGAGCCTGGTTGTGAAAGAAACGGCCAAAGTTAAACCGGTCGGCAAAAACCTTGGACTGTTCCGGCAAAAATATCCCTCCCGAATCAACCATATAAACGCAGGGCAAATGATTATCAATAGCAACCTGCTGGGCCCTTACGTGCTTTTTGATGGTTTCTGCCACGTAAGTTCCACCTTTTACTGTTGCATCATTGGCAATGATGAGTGTTTCTTTTCCATGAACAACCCCAACACCTGTTATGATCCCGGCCGAAGGAAATTGGTCGGCATGTGTCCCGATTGCTGCCAAAGGTGAAAGTTCCAGAAATGGAGTATTGGGGTCAATAAGCAGGTCAATGCGTTCGCGGGCTAACAGTTTACCCCGTTTCTTATGGCGGATCACTGCTTTGTCCTCATCCCTTACCTTAACCTTTTCAAGGATGGATTTATACTCATTCAAGACCTTTAAAAATTCTTCCTTGTTTTTCTTAAACTCCGAAGAGTGAACGTCAATTTTTGATTCTATTCTGTACAAAATGCCTAGTATTTAAATGTGAATTAAGAATTTTTGAATTAGAGCGAGTAAATTTATATAAAATTTGTTTCCATACAATCCTTGCCTCTTATTTGGAAGGGATAAAAAAAACAACTATGTTTTAACAATTACTTTGGGAATGGACTGCCCTTATATCCTAAATTCTTATTACTTTTGAATATTGCAAATTGAGATGTATGAGTATTTATGAAAAATTTGATAAGCACATAACGAAACGAAGCAATTTGTTACTTTTAATTTTAGTGTGCATTTTTATCTTTTTCATTCCGTTTTTGCCTGTTAATTGGCATAGAGCTACTGGGGCAATAATATTTTCAATAATTTTCTTTGTTTCCATTTTTACCCTCAATACATGGAGAAAGCCCATGTTTAATATCGCTGTTTTGGCATTAGCGACGGAATGGATTGCTTATGCTATTGATATCCCAGAATTGAATTTTCTGTCATCATTGATCAATATTGTGTTTTTTCAAATCATAGTTATAAAATTGATAATTAAAATAGCGAAGAGTAAAAAAACAGATGCCGGGATAATCTTTGAATCGATCAATGGTTATTTAATGATGGGGCTGATGTTTACTACTGAGTAGCAATTGCTATGTTGTACGATGCTTCAGCATTCAAATTCGAAACAAACGACCCTACGGCAATGGATTATGTTTATTTTACATTTGTAACCATGACCACTCTGGGGTATGGGGATATTACCCCTGAATTGCCATTTGCCAAATCTCTTGCTGTCCTCATTTGCACCAGCGGACAAATTTATGTGGCAGTGATCATTGCCATGTTGGTTGGGAAATATGCAGGAGACAAAATGACTAAATTCCAAAATCAAAAATTTTATCTCAAAACTTTGATAATTTATTTCCGGTTTAAATTGGTTTTGGAATTTCATTGTTAGTATGTATCTTACTTCATTATTTCTGATAGATTAAATGTTTCTTTTACCCTGACTCCTTTTTCTGTATCTTCCAGGGTGCAACATTCATTATACAGGTCGTGCTCCAAAAACAGGACATATTCATTTTTAACCGCCTCTTCGAAAAAGCTTTCCTTGTCCTTAATGGTTACCAGCGGCCTTGTATCATAAGCCATGATATAGGGCATGGGGACATGTGCCGTAGAAGGCAACAAATCGGCCATAAATGAAATGGTTTTATCCTTATATTTGATAAAGGGTATCATTTGTCCCTCGGTATGGCCATTGTAAAACTTTACCTTGATATTGGGCAATATTTCACCCTCGTCCTCCACAATTTTCAATTGTCCGCTTTCCTTAATGGGAAAAATATTTTCTTTCAGGAAGGAGGCCTTTTCACGCCTGTTGGGTTTAGTTGCCCATTCCCATTGGCCTTTGCTGATCCAATAGGTGGCATTTTTAAATGCTGGCCTATAGTGATCCTCGCCAACTTTTACAATGCTGCCTCCACAGTGGTCGAAATGGAGGTGGGTCAATACCATATCCGTTATATCATCACTTGAATACCCTACTTTGTTTAATGATTTTTCAAGGGTGTCATCTCCATTTAAATAATAGTGTTTCAGGAATTTTTCATCTTGTTTTTCCCCGATGCCGTTATCGATTAAAATTTTCCGGTCACCATCAACGATTAGCAGGCAGCGCATGGCCCAGTTGCACAAATTATTATCATCCGCAGGATAAGATTTTTGCCAAATGCTTTTTGGGACAACACCAAACATGGCACCGCCGTCGAGTTTTAAATTTCCGGTTTCAATTTTATACAATTCCATTTTTTTATCTCCTCATCTTTTTCATTAAATAATCCGAACACTATTTGTTTTTCAAATTCTTCAACCAAGTTAACAAATATATACCCATATGGTTTACATCAGTTATATTTTGCCTTTCTCTTTTGAAGCCTGAAGTAATGTTCGAATGAATATTCCATCATGTAAAGAAACATTGAGCATCTGATAAATATCTTGATGAGGGACACAATATTGTTCTGGATATAGCTTATGGTTTTTTAGCAGAGCCAGAAGCGTTTCTTTGTAAAATTCCAATGAATTCATCGTGTTAACGTATAATTATTATCTTTTGGCAGGACATCGTTTTCAAACTGGATTCTGAGCATCATTTCAGAAATTTGACAAGTCATAACAAATCTTTTATGGTCAGTGAGCTTAAGAAACGCTTCCCTGTCTTTTCTTTCTTCATCATCAAACCCCTTTGAAATTTCTATCCTTTTTTTCATCATCAACGAATGGAATTAACTTAAAGAATATTGTGATCTTTGTAACCCATTAAGGCATTTTATTATTTATCCCTTATACGATGAACAAAATTACGCAATTATTCAACATTAAATACCCCATTATCCAGGGTGGCATGATCTGGTGCAGCGGCTGGGAACTGGCTTCTGCCGTTAGCAATGCCGGTGGACTTGGATTGATTGGCTCGGGTTCCATGTATCCGGATGTTCTCAGGCAGCACATCCAAAAATGCAAAGCGGCCACCGATAAACCATTTGGTATTAACATCCCGTTGCTTTATCCCCAAACCGATGAACACATAAATGTCATTCTGGAAGAAGGAGTTAAAATCGTTTTTACCTCAGCAGGAAACCCTAAAAAATATACAGGCTTTTTAAAAGAAAAGGGAATCACCGTAGTGCACGTTATTGCGAATGTAAAATTTGCCATGAAATGTGCAGATGCAGGCGTTGATGCTATTGTAGCCGAAGGTTTTGAAGCCGGAGGCCACAACGGAATAGAAGAAACTACTACCATGGCTTTGATACCTCAAATCAAAAATGCAGTTTCATTGCCTCTTATTGCAGCCGGGGGCATCGGTTCGGGCAGAAGTATGCTGGCAGCAATGGCCCTTGGTGCTGATGGGGTACAGATGGGTAGCCGGTTTGCAGCATCCGCTGAATCTTCGGCGCACATCAATTTCAAACATAAAATTATTGAGGCTGGTGATGGTGAAACCAAAGTAGTTTTAAAGAAGGTGGTTCCGGTAAGGTTACTAAAAAATGAGTTTTTTAAACGGATTCAGCAAGCTCAGGACAACGGAGCTTCTACGGAAGAATTAAAAGAATTATTGGGAAAAGGAAGGGCAAAACGTGGGATGTTTGAGGGAGATACAATAGAAGGGGAATTGGAAATAGGACAGGTCTCCGGAATGATTGATGAAATAAAACCGGCTTCAGAAATTGTTAAAGAGATTATACAAGAATTTTATTTAGTAAAAAAGGAGCTCTTACAAATTCACTTTTAGTTGCTGGGAATAAAAAATTATATATATTTGACTTCCCAATTTCAGAATCCTAAATAAACACTTTAAACAGTATAAAATGAATTTCGAATTTACAGAAGAACAAATCATGATCCGCGATGCCGCGCGGGATTTTGCACAACGAGAATTATTAGATGATGTGATTGAAAGGGACTACAAAGCAGAGTATCCTGTAAAACATATCAAGACGCTATCTGAATTAGGATTTATGGGCATGATGGTTGACCCGAAGTATGGTGGCGGGGGAATGGATACCGTTTCTTACATCCTGGCCATGGAGGAGATTTCTAAGGTGGATGCCTCTGTTAGTGTTATTATGTCTGTAAACAATTCATTGGTATGCTATGGGATTGGGAAGTATTGCAATGATAGTCAGAAAGATAAATATTTGAATGACCTTGCTACAGGTAAGAAAATCGGAGCTTTCTTGCTTTCGGAGCCGGAGGCTGGTTCGGATGCTACCATGCAGCGGACAACAGCAGAAGACAAAGGCGACTATTATTTATTAAATGGAACCAAAAACTGGATTACCAGTGCTCATTCAGGCTCTGTTTATATAGTAATTGCTCAAACCCATCCTGAAAAAAAACACCATGGAATTAATGCCTTCATCGTTGATAAGGATACACCGGGGATCAGCCTTGGGCCGCACGAAGACAAAATGGGAATGCGAAGCTCTGATACCCATTCTGTGATGTTTACAGATGTTAAAGTGCCGAAAGAAAACAGGATTGGAGAAGATGGTTTTGGTTTTAAATTCGCCATGAAGGCTCTGGAAGCAGGCCGGATAGGCATTGCTGCCCAGGCATTGGGCTTGGCCTCAGGGGCATTGGAAAGATCGATTCAATATTCAAAAGAAAGAAAAGCGTTTGGTAAGGAAATTGCCAAACACCAGGCCATAGCATTTAAAATTGCAGATATGGCTGTAAAGGTTGAAAATGCAAGAAATCTTTGTTTGAAGGCTGCCTGGTTAAAAGATAACAAAAAGCCTTTTGCAATAGCAGGCTCTATGGCCAATCCGTATTGTGCCGATATTGCCATGGAAGTTACCACCGAAGCAGTTCAAATACATGGCGGATACGGATATGTTAAAGAATACCATGTTGAAAGGCTGATGCGGGAAGCCAAATTGACTCAAATTTATGAAGGAACCTCAGAAGTGCAAAAGATTGTAATATCAAGGTCATTATTGAAGGATTGACCTTTCGGACTGCTTTAAATTGATTAAATGACAAAGAGTTTTATATCTTTGTCAGCCTTAATATTTTATAAAATAAATAACGATCAAATTTAAATACTATGAAAATTCTAATTTGTATTAGCAATGTGCCTGATACTACGACAAAAATCAGGTTCGTTAATGATAATACAGCATTTGATACCAATGGTGTACAGTGGATCATCAATCCATGGGATGAGCTTGCTTTGACAAGAGCACTTGAACTAAAAGAGGCATCCGGTGGTGCGATTGAAACTGTAAGTGTGATCAGTGTTGGCCCCCAAGCATCAGAACCCACCATGAGAAAAGCGCTGGCTATCGGTGCTGATGATGCAATCCGCGTGAATGCAGAAAACCATGATTCTTACTATGTTGCTTTTCAAATTGCGGAGGCCGTTAAAAATGATGGTTATGATATGATCATAGCTGGAATTGAATCCAGTGATTACAATGGCTCTGCTGTTGGTGGAATGGTCGCTGAGCTTATGGGAATTCCTTCCGTATCATCTGTTTCAAAAATTGATATTGAAAACGGAAATATTACTTTAAAAAGAGATATAGATGGCGGGTCTGAAGTTGTTACAACTCAAATTCCATTTGTTGCCATAATACAGAAAGGCGTAGCTCTTGAACCCAGAATTCCTTCGATGAGGGGCATCATGATGGCACGAAAAAAGCCCTTAAAAGTGGTTGAGCCTGCAGCAGCAGATACCATGACTGAATTTGTTAGTTATGATTTACCACCTGCAAAGGCATCATGCAAAATGGTTGACCCCGAAAACATGAAGGAGCTGGTTAACTTGTTGCACACAGAAGCAAAAGTCATTTAATTTACGAATTACAATTTTAGAATTACGGTTTGAAAAATTACAAATCTAAAATCTAAAATCCAAAATCTAAAATAATATGTCAGTATTAGTAAATTGTGAAAATTGGGATGGCAAATTCAAAAAACTAAGTTTTGAACTTGTTTCCTATGCTAATGGAATAGCAAAAATGATGGGCTCATCTGTAACGGCTTTATCAATTGGCAATGTTGAACAGAATGAACTTGCCAAATTAGGCAATTATGGAGCAACTAAAGTTATTGAAGTTAAAGACGATAAACTGAACCACCTGGTTAATGGAGCTTATAGTTCCATTATCAGCCAGGCAGCAGAAGCAAACGGAGCAGTAGTTGTTGTTTTGGCCAATAATTTCTCAGGGAAAGCACTTGCTCCCCGGGTATCCGTTAAACTGAAGGCAGGTTTGGTAGCAGGTGTAAGTGCACTTCCATCAAGCCTTGATCCGTTTATTGTAGCCAAGAAAGCATTTACAGGAAAAGCATTTGCCAATGTAAAGGTTAATTCTGCAAAGAAAATCCTGACTTTGTCGCAAAATTCATTTGGTATCGTTGAGGCGGAAAACAATGCCACCATTGAAACTTTCAGTCCACAGCTTTCTGATCTTGATTTCAGGACTGAAGTAAAAGATGTAACCAAGATTACCGGAAAAGTCTTACTTACCGATGCTGAAATCGTTGTTTCGGCAGGAAGGGGTATGAAGGGGCCTGAGAACTGGGGGCCAATTGAAGAGCTTGCCGGTTTATTGGGTGCTGCTACTGCATGTTCTCGACCGGTTTCAGATGAAGGCTGGCGTCCTCACGAAGAGCATACAGGCCAAACCGGTAAGGTCATTGCACCGAACCTTTACATTGCAGCCGGGATTTCAGGAGCTATTCAGCATCTTGCGGGAGTTAGCTCATCAAAGTGTATCGTTGCAATCAACAAAGACAACGAAGCACCTATTTTTGAAGCTGCTGATTACGGTGTGATTGGTGATGTGCAACAGGTACTTCCTGCATTAATTGATGCGGTAAAAGTGTTCAAGTCGGAAAATTAAAATTTGTACAATACATTGATGAGACTGTCTCAAAAGTCAAAACCATAGGTCACATTGAGCCTTATCGAAATGTGTATAATTCTGAAAACCAGACATGCTTCGACAGGCTCAACATGACCGGGCGAGTAAAAATAGATTTTTGAGACAGCCTCTTTATTTTAGGCCCATAGAAATAGAGACCAACTCTGCAATATCATAGTTCTTCATTTCCTCTTCCTTGTTTTTGTATTTGATGCCATCGGTCATCATAACCATACAAAACGGACATGCCGTACAAATAATATCGGCTCCCGTTTCAATGGCCTCTTCAGTACGTTCAATAAATACTTCTTTATCACCCTTCTCTGCTTCTTTGAACATCTGGCCTCCACCGGCGCCACAACAAAGCGCAAAACTTTTATGCCGCTTCATCTCAACTTTATCCGAAGGTATGGCATTAAGGATATCCCGCGGGGCTTTGTATTCACCATTGGCTCTGCCAAGGTAACAGGGATCGTGGAATGTGATCTTTTTGTTTTTAAATTCTCCTTCTGACAGGTTGATCTTTCCTTCAGCAATTAATTTTTGCAGGAATTGTGAATGGTGAACCACTTCATAATGTCCGCCAAAATCAGGATATTCATTGAGCAAAGTGTTGTAATCATGCGGACAGCAAGTAATGATCTTCTTTATTTCATAGCCATTCATGATTTCAATGTTCATCATAGCCTGCATCTGGAAAAGCATTTCGTTCCCGGCACGACGGGCAACGTCTCCACTATCGGTTTCCTCAATACCAAGAACGGCATAATCAATTTTTAAATGATTAAGGATTTTGATAAACGCTCGGGTTACTTTTTTGTATCGGTCATCAAATGCACCGGCTGAGCCAACCCAGAACAGGTATTCCGGGTTTTCCCCATTAGTAAGTTTATCAGCCATTAAAGGAACCTCCAACCCTTCAGCCCACAACATTCTGTCTTCCGGCGAAAACTGCCAGGGGGCGCCATTGTTTTCGATATTGGTAAAAGTGGCATTTAGTTCACCCGGACCTGCTGATTCTTCCATTATCAAATATCTTCTCATGTCCACAATTAAAGTTGGGTGATTGATGTTGACCGGACATTCCTGTGCACAAGCATTGCATGTTGTGCAAGCCCACAGCTCTTCAGGAGTAATGTAATCGTTAATCAGTGCTTTCTGATCGTTATAATCTTTGCTTTTAACCAGGCCCGGGCCCTTCTCCTTCATTCTCGCCCTGACATCCATTATGATTTTGCGGGGTGAAAGTAATTTACCGGTAGTATTTGCCGGACAAACCGATGTACACCTTCCACATTCGGTACAGGTTAAAGAGTCTAAATAGTTTTTCCAGGTTACATCCTCCACATCCTTAACGCCAAACCTTGAAACAGCTTCATCTTCTGCCGGTTCGGAAAATGCAGCATTGGGATCCATCATTAGTTTGACCTCGTTGGTGATTTCAGGCATGTTATACAGGTATCCCAAAGGTTCAAGCCTTGAGAGAAATACGTTTGGAACCGACATAAAAACATGGAAATGCTTGGAATAGGGTAGAATATTTGCAAATATAAAAATCAGTAAGATATGTGACCACCAGAAAAACTCATACATATGAGGAGCTGATTGGTTATAAAGGCTATGTGGGATAAAATTATTCACTATAAATTGACTGACAGGATAGGCCCCAACAAAATCAGCTTTTTGAGAATGCAGAATACAATAGTAGATATTCATTCCCAGTAGCGATACCATGAGTAAAAAGATGAGGGTCAATGCAATGTTGGCATCCATATGTGACTTGTGTTTCATTTCAATTCCACCAAACCTTTTGACATTAAGAAACAATCGTCGTCCCAGAAAAATCAAAATGGCTATGGCAATGATGAATGCAAACACATCTCCCGAAGCCATAATAACATCATAAAATATTCCCATGAAACTCAACGATTTTTCGATGTTAAACAGGCCATCAATAATCATCTCTATACTTCCGATGAGAATCACCATAAATCCCCAAAAAACAAGTGCATGAAGAAATCCAACAAAAGGAAACCGGAAAATTTTGGTTTGGCCAATGGCTACTTCCATCATTAATTGAAAACGCTTACCAAAGTTCTTAACCGGAAACGGTTTTGTCAGTTTAAAATAGGAATATATCCTAAGGGCTGTCCAGCTGAAAATTCCAAGGGTAAAAATCAGTGTGATTAAAAAGATCAGTTGTTTTGTCATTGTCGTGGATTTTAAGCTACAATTTTAAGCAAATATGAATTAAGAATTAAAATAAATTATGGACAGTAAATTGATATGTTGAATTGACCGTTTGCAATGGCCGTAGATTTGAGGTATTAGCAATTTAAACGTTAAGAAACGTTAAATACAAAATATCCAAACCTCCCGGAACGTATTTTTGTGATTATGAACCGCAAAGGATTTATATTGATCATTGTTGTAATTACCATTGCCCTGATCGGGTTGATGGTGATTCAATCCTTTTGGATCAAGAGCGCTATTATGGTTAAAGAGGCTGGTTTTACAAGGGATGTAAACGAGGCCGTTTCGAAGGTTGTATACAAACTCGAACGAATTGAAGCTGCAAATAAATTCATCAATCAACGAAATTATTTTCAACAAAGGCAAAAATGGCTTCAATCGCTGGACTCAATAAACCAATCGCTTTACGAACAAAATATCTCCTCGAATGACCCTTTAATTTATAATCACTTGCTTCAAAAGTCTATGCTGGCAAAAGATGTACTCGAAAGCATGATTTTTGATTATAGTAATGTTTCTATTGAAGACCGAATTGATGTAAATCTTTTGGATTCGATTATTGATGCTGAATTAAAGTTTAAAGGGATCAATACCGAATATGAATTTGGTGTATTCAGCCCCAGCCGGAACTTCATGCCCATTCAGAAAACGGGCAAGTTTCCAAAGGAGTTGCTTAATAATGGATTTTCGTTTGCTTTATTCCCCAACGACTTGTTTAGCAGCCCCGATTATTTGATGGTTTTTTTCCCACATGAAAAACGTTTCTTAATTACCCAGCTTTGGCAAACCCTTTCTATTTCCATTTTTTTAATTATTGTAATTATTCTCTCCTTCGCCTATACGGTAATGACGATTTTAAAACAAAAGAAAATTTCGGAAATGAAGAACGATTTTATCAACAATATGACCCATGAGTTCAAAACACCCATTTCGACCATTTCTCTGGCTTGTGAAGCATTGAGCGATAAGGACATCATCAAATCGGAAAACCTTTACAACAATTATATAAGTGTCATCAATGAAGAAAACCGGAGATTGGGAGGTATGGCTGAAAGAATTCTTCAGTCAGCATCACTCGAAAAGGGTCAAATTATTTTAAAAATGGAGGAAATTGACATCCATGAAGTGATAAAGGAGGCCATTAAAAACATTCAGCTTCAGGTTGAGAAAAAGGGAGGTAGCATTAAAACAATTCCCAAAGCAGAATCCCATATTATTGATGCAGACAAAGTGCACATTACAAACGTTATTTTTAACTTGCTTGACAATG
>JAWKKM010000047.1:0-34614 GCA_041393255.1 Bacteroidales bacterium
TCTGATCCTGATGTTCATAAGGCCTATACCTGCTTTTTGTTGCTCAATACTAAAACCAACTCCATCATCTTCTACCATCAGGATCAGTTCATTGCGGATTACGTACAATTGAACATCAATGTTTTGTGCCTGGGCATATTTGATGGTATTGTTTACCAATTCCTGAAACACCCTGAAAACGGTGATTTCGATGGCATTGCCAAATCGTTTTTTTATGCCATGTGAGGTAAATTGAGCCCGTACAGTACTGTTTTTAAACAATGCATTCAATATATCAGAAATTGCCGCTTCCAGGCCCACTTCCTTTAAAGCTTTTGGCATCATTTGATGCGATATTGACCTGACTTCGCTGGAGGAATTATCAAGAATGGAAGACAATCGCTCAGATTCTGAAAGTGCTTCTATGTCATCTTTAAGAAATTTATTTCTGAATCCCTGCCATGCCATTTTAAGGCCACTCATTTGTTGGCCGATACCGTCGTGTAATTCCCTGGCAATCCTGTTTCGTTCTCTTTCCTCTGCCTCAATTACCGCTTTTATGGCCAGCTCTTTTTCCTGAATGATGGTTTTGTTCAGCAGGGCCTGTTGGCGCTGCCTATAACGCTGAAAAAGCAAAAGAAAGATTAATGTTCCAATCACAATAAGGGCAATGATACCAAAGATGATTTTATTCCTATTGTACACTTCAATTTCAACAAGTGCTTTTTCTTCATTTACCAATGCCAGTTCTTTTTCTTTTTCTGCTGTTTTAAACTGAACCTCCAGCTGAGCCATTTTTTGGTTGGTTTCCGAATTGAGGATACTGTCATTTATTTTTTGTTGTTCTCGCTGATATTGAAGAGCTAATGCATACTTGTCCATTTTTTCATAACATACAGATAATCGGCCTGAGATGTATTGCCACAGGTAGAGATAATTGGCTTCCTTTGCAAGCTCTATTCCCGATTCATAGAACGAAATTGCAGTTTTGTATTTTTTCTGTTTAAAGTAAAAGTCTCCGTAGAAATTGTAATTTTCAATAATTCCAAATACGTCATTTCTTTTCTGACGAATAAAGAATGCCTCGTCGAGGAAAGGTTTTGCTTTTTCAAACTCTCCCAGTAGCATGTTTGTTTGAGCAATGTTGTTCAGGCTAAAAGGAATCCCAATGCTATCATACAATTCCTGTTTTATACTTAGGGCCTTGTTATAAAAAAACAATGCACTGTCGTAATTGCCGGCCAATTCATGAAGTACTCCATAATTATCATAAGGGCCCCGTAAATATTGAGTTGAGTCGGATTCAATCAGCATGGAAATTCCCTTTCGCATATAGTAAAAGGCTCTTTCCAGATTTTGCCTTTTCATTTGATATCCTATCTGGCAGTATGCGTTTCCTGCCCTAAGATTGTCTCCCAATGCATTGAACACTTCTATTGCTGCATGGTTGTACTCCATGCTTTTATCATAATCGCCCAATAAATAACAAACAATTGATATGCGGGTATAAATTTCTCCTGCACTGGCAGAGTCCTTTTTTGAAAGGGCTATTTCCAGGGCTTTTTCAAAAAGCTGGTTGGAAGCATATAAATCACCGGTATATTTGTCGTAAGGGATGCTTATTGCTTTACTTAACAATTCGTCATTTTCATCCTTGACAAGTTGATCAGTTTTGGTTTGGCTTAAAACAGATGATGGAAATTGTATAATAAGTAAAAACAATATTGAAAAACACCTGAAGTTAGCCATTTGAAGCGATTGAAATAACAAACAAAAATAATCAATAGATGCCAATCGGTCAATTTATTCTAATTTTGTCGCCTGCATTATGGAGACAAATTTTTGGACAGATTTAAAAAAGCCGGTTTTTACGCTGGCCCCAATGGAGGATGTAACCGATACGGTATTTCGTGAAGTGGTTTTGAGCGTATCGGATCCGGATTGTTTGCACGTTCTTTTCAGCGAGTTTACTTCTACGGATGGATTGTGTCACGAAGTAGGCGGGCCAAAGGTGAAACACCGATTACAGATCAATGATACCGAGAGGAATCTTTTAAAGAAAAACAAGGTAAAGATCGTTGCACAGATTTGGGGTACGAAACCGGAAAAGTTTTGTGAGGCGACCAAAATTATTTGCGAAGAAGGATTGTTTGATGGGATTGACATCAACATGGGCTGCCCGGTGAAAAAGATCGTGAAGCAAGGTGGGTGCTCCGCTTTGATCCATCAGCCTGAACTGGCAAAGGATATAATAAGGGCAACCCAGGAAGTATCCAATATTCCAGTGAGTGTTAAAACCCGAATAGGAATTAATAAGGTGGTCACAGAAGAGTGGATTTCGCATTTATTGGAAACCAATCCGGCGGTTATTACCATTCACGGTAGAATTCAGAAACAACAATCGGAAGGCCTGGCAGATTGGAATGAAGTAAAGAAAGCTGTTCGGTTACGCGATCAATTGAGCCCGGAAACATTGATTCATGGAAATGGGGATGTATATTCTTATGAGGAGGGATTGAAAAAAGTAGAAGACTATCATGTGGATGGGGTTATGATTGGCCGGGGAATTTTTCAAAACCCCTGGTTTTTCAATAAAACCCTTGAAGAAAAAGGTCCTGAGGAACGATTGCAATTGCTGTGGAAGCATGCTTCCCTCTTTAGTAAGACCTGGAAGAACACAAAGAGTTTTGCCATTATGAAGCGTTTCTTTAAAATTTATACTTCCGATTTTTATGGAGCAGCAAATATCAGAGCCAAATTAATGGAAACCAATACACTTGAAGAGGTAAAGAGGGAACTGGAAAATTCTGGATACGATGTTTCTTTAGATTAAGGACAAATTCAATTAAGCCTTTTTACCATCATAGGCCCATTTCAAATAAATGGAGCCCCAGGTGAAGCCACCTCCAAAAGCAGCCAAAATAATATTGTCGCCCGCTTTTAGCTGATCTTCCCATTCATACAGGCACATGGGAATCGTGCCGTTGGTTGTATTTCCGTATCGCTGAATATTGATCATCACCTTCTCTTTTTCCAGGCCCATACGGCGTGCTGTTGCTTCGATGATACGAAGGTTTGCCTGGTGTGGGACCAACCATGCTATATCTTTCGACTCAAGTCCGTTTTTCTTCATAATCTCAACCGAAACATCTGCCATATTGGTAACAGCAAACTTGAAAACGGCTTGTCCTTCCTGAGAAACAAAATGTTCGCGCGCGTCAACGGTTTCATGTGTCGGTTTAACTGACCCCCTGCTTTTTGATGGAGATGAATCCTTCCAGAGCCATCTGACCTCAGAATGGAATCGATAATACCATATTCATTTGTTGTAGGCTCCAGCAATACAGCCCCGGCAGCATCGCCAAAAATAATACAGGTTGTACGGTCGGTATAATCAACAATGGAGGACATCTTATCTGCTCCAATAACAATTACCTTTTTATACATACCCGATTCAATATATTTTGAAGCGGTGATCAGCGAATATATAAATCCGGAACAGGCTGCATTTAAATCAAAACTAAATGCATTTTTTATTCCTGCTTTGTCACTAATAATATTTGCTGTTGCTGGGTGAGCATGATCAGGAGTAACCGTGGCACAAATTACCAGGTCTATTTCATTCGGGGAAGTACTGGTTTTTTTCAATAGCCCTTTAACGGCTTCTACAGCCATATCTGAAGTACCAAGCCCTTCGCCTTTTTGGATATGTCTTTCTTTGATCCCTGTTCGGGTCGTAATCCACTCATCTGTGGTATCAACCAGGGTTTCCAGTTCTTTGTTGGTAAGAAGATATTCGGGTGCGTATGCTTGAATTCCGGTAATTGCAGCTTTAATCTTTGTCATTAATACTATTTCTAAATTAACGAAGGCCTAAAAATACAATTTTATTTACTTTGAATGTATTTGTTCATAGCCCGTTTAATTTTTTTAATGAGATTGGCTTCATGAATTTCTTTTGATAAAAGAACCATGTTCATAATTGCTTTTCCGTTGGATATTCCATGCCCAATTACGACGGGAGCATTCACACCGAGAATGGGACTGCCTCCATAATTCTCATAATTGAATTTATCAAAAAACTCATCGACAAGATTCCGCTTTACCATCAGCCTGTACATGGCTTCAATTTGTTTCAAAACAATGTTGCCGGTAAACCCGTCGCAGACGATTACATCTGCCTTGTCCCTAAAAAGGTCCCTGCCTTCAATATTTCCATAAAAGTTGAAATCTTCGGATCCTTTCATCAACCGAAAAGCAGATTGGCATAATAAATTGCCCTTTTCTTCTTCCTCTCCAATGTTCAAAAGACCCACTTTTGGATTCTTGACGTTTAAAACAGACTTTGCATAAATAGACCCCAAAATGGCAAATTGATAAAGTACATCGGGTTTAACATCAGGATTTGTTCCGATGTCTAACATGATGTTTTTGCCTCCATCCTCCCTTGGGACAATGGTTAATGTGCAGGGCCTTATAACGCCGGGAATATTGTTGATGCTGTACATGGCCCCCACCATCGTTGCTCCGGAATTTCCGGCACTGGCAAAGGAGTCAATTCGTTTAAGCTTAAGGAACTTAAGGCCTTTGGATATGCTTGAATCAGGTTTCTGGGTAAAGGCTTTAATGGGTTTCTCCCCCATTCCGATTACATCGGAGGCATGAACAATCACAAAGTCAGAAGGATTAGCCCCTTGTTCTGTTAGTTTTTCCTGAATGAGTTCTTTCGGACCAAATAAATGCAATTTATCAGTAGGTGATATTCTTTTTAGGGCTGCTATGGCACCTTCAATAGTTACATCCGGTGCAAAATCACCGCCCATAATATCAAGTCCGATATTCATTCAACTAGTTTCTGGTTTGTTCCTGCGTTAAAAGTTATTCTGCTTGTGTTTTTGAATAAACGAGTTTGCCTTTATAATAAAGATCTCCATCCACATAATACCCCCCTGTGATAACGATGAACTTCACCGGTTGTAGGACAAGTAGCCAATGTTGGAGCCTCTGCCTTATAATGGGTTCTCCTTTTATCTCTTCTGGTTTTTGATGTTTTTCGCTTTGGATGAGCCATTTCTATTTTGTTTTAAATTGTTAGTCTAATTTTATATCTTTTAATTTTTCCCAACGGGGGTCAACCGATCTTTTTTCACTAAGTTCTTCAAGCTTTTTAAGTACTTCCTTATTGCAACCATACGCCCCTTTATCATCCTTCTGATGTGCTTTTTTTAAAGGCATTGCCAATGTAATAAATTCGTTTATCAACCGGCTGATATCTATCTGGTATTCTGATTCAGGAAGAATGATTACATTATCATCTTCCTCATTTCTTTCAGAACCAAATTTTATATAAATATCTTCATTTATAGCAAGTGGTAAATCAAGGTTTTCAAGACAACGATCACAGGCTACAACCACACTTCCTCGAATTGAAAAAGTGAGTGTCATCATCCGTTCCTGTTTCTCCAAATCCAGTAAAACCGTTAGGCATCCATCTGCAAATTCAGGGTTTTCAATTGCTTCAAAGAACTTTCTGTCAATTTCCCAATGATAATTGTGAACCCCGATACTCAACCCTTTATAAGGGATTTTAAAGTCTTTCAAGTAGCCCACTTCAATTTGTTTTTATTATAAACAGCTATTAACGCTTCGTTTATAAAATTGGGGGGCAAAATTAGTAATAAATTTATGATTAGCAAATATAAATTTAAAAATCAAAATTAAAGAAAACCAATGAGATAGATTTTATATTTTTGGTTCCTAATCAGTCAGATTGAATAGTGTGCAAAAATTAAACCTTCCGGATTTCGAATTCAGAATCAGAACAGTTGATCAAAAAGATCAAATTTTTGATGTGATTCGAAAAAAATTTGTTGTCCTCACACCTGAAGAGTGGGTAAGACAGAATTTCCTGATGTATTTAATTTTCCATAGAAATTATCCTGCCTCCCTTGTTTCTGTTGAAACAGAATTGAAGTTATTCAAAAAAAAAAAGAGGACTGATATTGTTGTTCATAGCAATTTGGGGAAGCCTCTCATGATCATTGAATGCAAGGCACCTGGCATCAAAATAGATGAATCTGTATTTGAACAAGTTATAAGATACAATATGGCGTTAAAAGTGAATCATCTTATTCTTACAAACGGACTAAGCCATTTTTGTTGTACGGTTGATTACCAGAGAAATGCTGTCGAATTTCTTAAAGATGTACCTGATTATAAAAACATATTGACTTTTGGTGAATAATATTGTATTTTTATGGATGTTTATGCACTCGTAAAAAAATACTGATATGGACGACAAAATTATCATGCTGGCTTCATATCCCTATTCCCGAGCAATATTGATAAAAGGAAGGCTGGAGTCGGCTGGAATTGAATGTTTCCTGGCAAATATTAATCTTGTTCAGCCCGATATTTCAACCGGAGTAAAAATAATGATCCGGGAAGTTGATGCCGACAAAGCCTGGAAGATCGCAGATGAAGTTAAGGCCGAATTTGGATTGGCAAAACAACCTACCGTAAACCGGCTCAGAAAAGTCAGAAGAATTTTGGTTCCGGTTGATTTTTCTGAACATTCGGTTAATGCATGCAATTTTGCATTGGGAATGGCTCACAAATTGAAAGCTGAGATAAAATTACTATATGTTTATTTCGATCCGATGATCAGCACGGAGTCATACCTTGAAACCTATCCCCATCAATTTAGCCTTGATATCATTTCGGGAAATCTGGAAAAAGAGGCCAAAGAACAGATGGAAAACCTGAAAACCAAGATCATTGAAAATATAAAAAAGGAAAAGTTTGCCAATATTAAAGTATCCTATGCGCTGGAAAAAGGGGCACCCGATTCTACAATTCTTGAATATTGTAAATCGTATGATCCCGGAGTGATTATTCTTGGTACCCATGGCAGGGACGATCGTTCTGGTGGCTTTTTTGGCAATGTCGCTTCCAAAATCATTGAGAAGTCCACCTACCCCGTATTTGTAATTCCTAATAATTCGGTTTTTATGGGGATCAACTACATGAATAAAGTTGTTTATGCAACCGATTTCGATGAATCGGATTTTAGGGCAATTCGCATGCTGATGAATCTTGTTCGGCCATTTGATATTAAAATATATTGTGTTCATATTGTTTCTGATGCGCAAAGTCATTTTAACAAAAGTAAAATGGAAAAGATCAGGGCCTATCTTAAACAGGAATATTCAGAATTTAATATTGTTTGCAACCTGATTGAACATTCAGATATCATGCAGGGCCTGGATGATTATATTGAGGACAGGGATATTGATATCATCGCCTTAACCACGCATAAAAGAGGAATGTTCGACCGGATTTTTAACCCCAGCATTACCCGAAAAATGCTGTTTCATACCAATATCCCATTGTTGGTTTTTCACTCCTGAAGAGTAGGGTAAAATGCATCTTCAATATGCCGGATGGTTTGTTTATTGGATTCAATTATTATGGAAATGATATCAAACCTGATTTCATTGTCAACCTCTTTGGAGTTTACATATTCATTAGCCGCTCTGATCAGGAAACGTTGCTTATGAATAGTAACCGACTCTTCGGGTTCACCATATGAACTTGTGCTTCTTGTTTTTACTTCAACAATGATGAGCTTCTTGTCTTTCTCAGCAATGATATCAATCTCGTCTTTCCCGGTTCGCCAGTTTCGTTCAATAATCTGATATCCTTTCCCTGCCAGGTACCGGGTTGCAATATCTTCTCCTTTTTTGCCCAAATCAGAATGTTCAGCCATGATTGCTTATTGTTCGATGTTCAAAGTTTAGTGTTGTCAACTGATTAATTGAAAGTATTGCGCTTCTTCCAAGGAACAGTGCCCTGTTGTCTTGCTGGTGGCCGGATGGAAAGCCAAAACAAACCGGATAATTAGTTTCTTCAACAGCCTCTGTAATAATTTCGTAAGCCGATTTACCAAATGGATTATCATTGTCTTTCATGTCTGTAAATCCACCAACAACCAGGCCTGCAAGATTTTTCAATTTATCTGCCCGTTTCAATTGCCACATCATCCGGTCAAGGCGGTAAAGGTATTCACCTATATCTTCGATAAATAATATCTTGCCTGTTGTATCCATGTCCGACGGTGTACCAATCAGGCTGCAAAGTATGGCTAAATTTCCCCCTACCAGCCGGCCGGCTGCCCTTCCCTGCCTGGAATTGCTTTCTGTTTTTAACTCATAATTCTGTGGTTGTCCAAATAAACAATTTCTTAAAGTATTGGCCGATAACTCATCTTTTAAGCCGGCTGCCATAGTTGCGTGCAGGGTTTCAATTCCAAAGTTCGAATGGATATGAGCATGCAGAATTGTTATATCACTAAAACCAATGATCCATTTTGGCATTTTTTTGAAGTTACTGAAATCTATATCATCCATTATCCTGATCAATCCATAACCCCCACGGGCACAAAAGATGGCTTTAATTTCATTGTCGTCCAGAGCCTTTTGTAAGTCAGACAGCCGCGATTTATCCGTTGCTGCATATTGAAAATGTTCCTGGTAAACATTTTTACCCAAAACAACACACAACCCCCAGTTTTCCAATGTTCTCTTTGCATCGTTCACCAACTCCTTTTTAATTTTGCCAGCGGGGGCAACGATTGCAACTTTGTCTCCTTTAATTAAATATGGTGGTGTTTTCATTCTATTAGATGATGCTGTTATTATCTGAATCTAAACTATACATAATCGTTTTACAAATTCTTATCTTTGCCGAAATTACAAGTTTTTAGTCAAATGTCAATCCATTATGTCAAACGATAGAAAATTCAAAAGAACAACCGTTACTTCTGCCTTGCCTTATGCAAATGGCCCGATTCATATTGGCCATTTAGCCGGTGTGTATATTCCAGCGGATATTTACGTCCGTTATTTACGTTCGAAAGGTGAAGATGTCTTGTTTATTGGTGGCTCTGATGAGCATGGAGTACCAATCACGATCAAAGCCAGGCAACAGGGTAAAACTCCTCAGGAGATCGTTGATAAGTATCATGGTATGATCAAGGATTCATTCGAGAAGTTCGGGATTTCCTTTGATGTTTATTCACGTACATCCAATCCGATTCATCATGAAACTGCTTCTGAATTTTTTAAAACACTATATGATAAAGGGGAGTTTTTAGAAAAAACATCACTGCAATATTATGATGAAGAGTCTCAACATTTTCTTGCTGACCGGTACATTACCGGAACTTGCCCCCATTGTCATTTTGATAAAGCCTATGGCGATCAGTGTGAGAATTGCGGAACCACACTGAGCCCTGACGATCTGATCAACCCCACTTCCGTTTTAAGTGGAAACAAACCGGTGAAAAAGGAAACCAAACATTGGTTTTTGCCTTTGGATAAATATGAGCCCTGGTTGAAGGAGTGGATTGTTGATGGCCACAAAGATGACTGGAAAACTAACGTATATGGACAGTGTAAGTCGTGGATTGACCATGGACTGCAACCCCGGGCCGTTACACGTGATCTGGATTGGGGTGTTAAAGTTCCGATTCCCGAAGCCGAAGGAAAGGTTCTATATGTTTGGTTCGACGCACCCATTGGCTATATTTCGGCCACCAAAGAATGGGCGCAAAATACCGGAAAAGACTGGGAGGTTTATTGGAAAGACAAGGATACCCGCTTGTTGCATTTCATTGGAAAGGATAACATCGTATTTCACTGTATTATTTTTCCGTCCATGTTGAAACAAGAGGGAACTTTTATCATCCCCGATAATGTTCCGGCCTTTGAATTTATGAACCTGGAAAATGATAAAATCTCAACCTCCCGCAACTGGGCAGTATGGTTGCATGAGTATTTGCTGCAATTTCCTGATAAGCAGGATGTACTAAGGTATGTTCTTACGTCAAACGCACCGGAAACAAAGGACAATGATTTTACCTGGAAAGATTTTCAAGCGCGAAATAACAATGAGTTGTTAGCTGTCTTTGGAAATTTTGTCAACAGGACTATGGTCTTGACCCAAAAATATTTTGAAGGGAAAGTTCCGCCAATTGAAGAATTGAATGATTACGATAAATCTGTATTGGCTCAAATCAATGACGTTCCCATGAAGGTTGGTTCGAGCCTTGATAGTTTTCGGTTCCGTGAAGCGTTGAACGAGATGATGAACCTTGCACGCCTGGGAAATAAATACCTGACCGATTCTGAACCCTGGAAATTATTTAAAACGGATGAGGCAAGGGTAAAGACAATCCTGAATATTTCATTGCAAATTTGTGCGAATCTCTCCGTAATTGCAAAACCCTTTTTACCCTTTTCTACCGATAAGTTGGCAGATATGTTAAACCTGGAAGGCCTTGAATGGAAAGATGCGGGAAGTACGGAACTTTTAAAGGATGGCCAGCAACTGAAAGAACCGGCGTATCTTTTTGAAAAAATTGAAGATGAGGCCATCGAAGCGCAGGTTCAAAAATTACAGGATACAAAAAAAGCCAATGAAGAGAACAGCATTAAATTAAATCCTTCAAAGGAGAATGTGGTTTATGATGACTTTTCAAAACTTGATATTCGGGTGGCTACAGTTCTGGAAGCAGAAAAAGTCCCAAAAACGGATAAACTTTTAAACTTAAAGATTGATACAGGAATTGACCAGAGAACAGTTATATCAGGTATTGCAGGTGCTTATGAACCACATCATCTGATTGGTAAAAAAATCTGTATGATCATCAATCTGGCTCCTCGAAAAATAAGAGGTATAGAGTCTATGGGAATGATCTTGTCAGCTGAAAACTCCAAAGGGGAATTATCCCTGATTGCACCGACGGAGGATTTTCACAACGGAAGCGAAATCAAGTAAAAATTGTAAAATCGTTCATGTCCTATACTTACGAATATCCCCGCCCAATGGTAACCGTTGATGCGATCGTTTTCAGGAAAAAAGAAAACGGGATGCAGGTTTTATTGATCAAGCGTAAGAATGATCCTTATAAGGGTATTTGGGCATTGCCCGGCGGCTTTGTTGATATGGATGAAACACTGGAAGAAGCAGTTGTAAGAGAACTTAAGGAAGAAACCAATGTTCGATTTGACAACCTGACACAATTGCATGCATTTAGCGCCGTTGACCGCGACCCCAGAGGCAGAAATATCGGAGTGATGTTTTATGGGATAATTCCGCATGAAAAATCGTTTGCTAAAGCAGGAGATGATGCGCAGGAGGCCGAATGGTTTTTTGTAAATGCTTTACCTCCCCTGGCATTCGACCATAAAAAGGCAATTGAAATGGCTATTAAAAAAATACCCGATTAATACTTGCCTGATAAATTTTCATTATCTAAATCCTTTTTTCAAGTTATTTGATTTCCCCACGTTTAACAAACTTGGTTAAAATTTGTTAATTCGATAATAAAAGATACGAATTGGGCATTATCTTTGACTTAGAAGTGCTCAATAATATAAAATATTCAGACTGTCATGTTAACAAGAGAAGATTATAATCAAGTTGCCGGAGTATCAATTGAAACAAAAGATCTGGCTAAAAATTTTATGGCAAGTGTATTTGCCTGGATGGGAATAGCATTGGCCATTACAGCGTTTACAGCTTATTCTTTCGCATCCAATGATGGCTTGATATCATTACTCCGGAATCCGGAAACAGGAGGAATGAGTATATTGGGTTGGATTGTCATGTTGGCACCCCTTGGTTTCGTTTTGGCAATGGGAATGGGATTTCAAAAGTTTTCAGTTGGGACTTTGATGTTGTTGTTTGGGGTGTTTTCTGTTTTGATGGGGGCCAGTTTGAGCTTTGTACTGCTGATCTATACTTCAGCATCCATTTTTAAAACCTTTGTGGTCACTGCCGGAATGTTTGGCTTGATGGCAATACTGGGCTATACCACTAAAACTGACCTTACTAAATTCGGCTCTTTGATGATGATGGGCCTTATCGGAATTATCATTGCAAGCTTGGTAAACATGTTTATGCAAAGCGAAACATTTGAATATGTTATTAGCTTTATTGGTGTTTTGGTATTTACCGGGTTAACAGCTTATGATGTTCAAAAACTCAAAAGAATTGGAGCCGGAATTCAATACGGATCGGAACCGGCCAGGAAGCTGGTGATCATGGGGGCATTATCCCTTTACCTGGATTTCATTAACCTCTTCTTGTTTTTATTAAGATTTTTAGGAGATAGAAAATAATAATTCGTTCTTAACATACCGCTTCAAAACAAGAGCCTGCAAATTTTTTAATGAGCAGGCTTTTTTCTTTTCCGTCCCTATATTGTTTCGATACCTTGTCCGGTTGATTTGAATTTCTCCTTTCTAACTTTGCTTTCTTCCTAATTGTTTATTTAGTATTTTTTCTATATTAGGCAACCTTTGAAATATTCCATAGTCTTAAAAACAGTTATGGCAATTGATGAGTGTTGATGATAAAATAATTGAAGGATGTATTTCAGGAAAACGACGTGCTCAAAACCAACTTTACCAAAAGTTTTCACCGGGCATGCTGGGTGTTTGTTTGCGTTATGGTAAAAATCTGGCAGAGGCAGAAGACATTCTTCAGGAAGGTTTTATTAAAGTATTTAAGAATATCAAAAATTTCAGAAAGGAAGGTTCATTTGAAGGTTGGATCAGGCGAATTATGATAAACTCTGCCATCACTCATATCAATAAAAACAAAATTTCTTTTAAAGAAATTGATGAAGATAAAATGGAAATTCCGGAAGAGGCAGAAACAAATGAAACCTATGCGCCTGTTGATAAGGAGGTATTATTGAGCCTTATTCAAAATATGCCCGAGGGGTACAGAGTTGTGATGAATTTATACATTTTTGAAGGTTACAGTCATAAAGAAATTTCGGAGATGCTGGAGATAACGGAAAGTACATCAAAATCACAATTGTTTAAAGCAAGAAAATATTTAAAAAACAAACTGGAGGCTCAAAATAAGGTCAAAACGGCTTCATAAGTAAATGAAAGATAGTTTTAACAATATTGATGAATTATTAAGGCAATCGCTTGAAGGCTATCAAAAAGAGCCTTCTGCTGGTGTGTGGAAAAGAATTTCAGCGCAACTAATGTTTAATGGTCGCGGATTATATTTCATATCGGCTGCTTTTTTAATTGTTGTTTTGAGCGGTACTTTTATTTTTTTAAACCTTAACCACTCTGAAAAGGAACTTGTTGTTGAAAATGGTGATATATCAACGATGGTTGCAGAAGAGGTTAGCCAGGAGATAAAACAAGAAAAGAGTGATTATCCAATTAAGCCTGTTGAAAATGAAAAGCAAAAATATTCTATCAGCGATGTAACAATTACACAATCAATTCCCGAAAATGAAATACCCGGTAATACTCAGAAATCAACGACTAACAATGAAGACACCGAACCTGATGCAATTCTTGGATCGACACCTGAAAATTTTATAACAGAATTAGGACGGCCAAATAGTAGCGATCAAAATAACAATTATTTGGGATTGGAAAGACTAAAGAATCAAGATAAACCAAAACATTCTGAATTGAATGCATTTTCAGGATTTTATTTAACTTATGAATTCTTTTCCAAAATCAACCCAAGAGCATCCTGTATTAATATGCCCACGACCTTAAAAGATGACTATGGACGGAGGGGAATGTGGAGTTATGGGGTGCATTTAACACCTGAAATTATTTTCACAAACGGAAGTGGCAATGCGAAACAAATGGCGCTGAATTTAGATGCAACCGGTATTTATATTATGAACGATTGGTTTCTTCAGTTTGGGCTTGGAGTTGGGCTATCAGAGGATGATGGAACCTATAAAATTAATTACGCCCAATACGATAGCATTGGATATTATTATGAGGTAACAGGATTTTTAATCAATCCGGAGAATGGTCAACCCATATTTAATACAAGGGTTGAGGGGGTTTTTGATACCGTATTGTACAACCAAATTGAAACAACGAATAACTCATATACTTACCTCAGATTTCCTGTTTTGGGCGGAATCAGAATCCATGAAAACAAACGCTTTTCGGTTAGTTTAAAGGCAGGTGGTATATATTCAATTCTAATAAGCAAAAAGGAGCCGGGATCAGATTTTATGAATGAGAATGCTACATGGATTTCGATATCAAATGAAACCCCTGAACGGATTCAAAGTAATTTTCAATTGACTGTTGGGGTAGGTTTGTCATATCAATTGAGCAATAAGTTAAGTATTGGTGCAGAACCTGTTTACAATTATTTCGTTAATCCTGTTTATGAGCGCAGACTGAACTCAAAGTCACCATGGTCACTTGGATTAAGGGCAGGAGTTGTTTTTCAATTTTAATGAATAGGATATGAGTTTTAAAATAAAAATACGAACCACAACATTAATACTTAGTTACTTGTTCTTTATTGCTTTCGCAACCTTTGGGCAGGAAATTACCCTTCATGTTTCGGGTTATATTGCAGATGAAACAACCAACAATCCAATAAGTAATCATCTTGTCACTTTAAATGTATCGGGTGCAGGTTTCACTCAGGATTTTGAGTTTTACACCAATGATGCCGGTTATTATGAAAGTGATTCAATACAAGCTACGGGCCAGGGTTTAATCATTGCCAGTACATTGGATTGTTATGAAGTAGAACACTTTCATGAGGGAACTTTTTCTCAAAACAATACAACCTTTGTTTTTGATTTTTTTATCTGTAACGATAGTATCCCTCAAGGGAATTGTGAAAACTGGTTTTGGTATGAAACCTTCGACAACCTTTCCTTTAACTTCTTTGGTGAATCCATTCCATTTCCTGCTGATAATTATGTTTGGGATTTTGGTGATGGCAATACTGCGGTCGGTCAAATGGTCACACACACCTACAATATTAACGATTTTATTACAGTTACTTTAACAACCATATCCAACGATCCGATTTCCGGTGATTCTTGTGTAGCAACTTCAACCCAGGAAATCTGGGTGGGGAGTTTTGGAGATTGCCAGGCGGATTTTGAATATTTTATTGATTCAACACCTGCCGGTGAATATCTCGTTCAATTTACTGATTTGTCTATTGGCCAGCCGGAAAATTGGTATTGGGACTTTGGCGATGGAACTTTTTCGGAAGAACAAAACCCCTTGCACTTTTATTTTTTTCCGGGTAACTATGTGGTTTGCCTGACAATTTCAGGAGATTCAGCCAATTGTTATGATCAATATTGTGAAGAAGTAATTATTGGTGGAAATGGCGACTGTGAAAATTGGTTTTGGTTTGAAACAAATGACAATATAACATTTGACTTTTTTGGTGAATCAGCTCCCCTTCCCGCCGATGAATGGCATTGGGATTTCGGAGATGGCAATATGGCTACAGGACAATTTGTGACCCATACCTTTGATCCTGCACAAGGTGAATGGTTTGATGTTACGTTGTCAACACTAACATTTGATCCTCTTTTTGGGGACTCCTGTATTGCATCTTCAAATCAATGGGTTTGGGTTGGTGATACACTGAATTGTCAGGCCAATTTTTATTATGTGCAGGATAGTCAGGATGAATTTATTTTTAACTTTTTTGATACTTCATCAGGCTTAATAACAAACTGGTTTTGGGATTTTGGTGATGGATCCTTTTCTGAAGAAATTAACCCAACACATGTATTTACCGGGCCGGGAACCTTCCCTGTGTGCCTGTCGGTTTTTAGCGACTCACTTGGGTTTTCATGTTCTGATATGTTTTGTATGGATGTTGTGATTGATTACTCGATAAATTCAAATTTTACTTTTAGTCTTGATACGCTTTCTGGATTGCCCAACAATTATGCCTTTACAGACATCTCAACAGGAAGCGCCCACACATGGAATTGGGACTTTGGAGATGGGAGTTCTTCATCAACACAAAATACAACACACCAATATTTAGCATCCGGTACTTATGAAGTTTGCCTTGAGGTATCAAGAAATTTTCCGGGCTTTGGCGTTTTTTCTAATACCTATTGCCACACAATAGTTACACCGAATTATTTTGATTTTGGAGGCCAGGTTTTTATTGATGGTTTCCCTCTGAATAATTTAAGTGGTGATACCACAATCGTTGATACAGCGATGGCTTTTTTGTATCGAAAATATGATAATAACCTATTTGCTGTTGATACGAATATCTTTTTTGATTACGGATACTATTGGTTTTCGCAGGTAAGAGAAGGTAATTATCTGATAAAGGTTGGCCTCACCCAAAACTCGCAGAATTATAAAAATTTTACATCTACTTATTATGGGAATGAACTTTTTTGGGATAAAGCCCAAACCCTTCAGCTTTCCGAAACCAATTATTATGTAAACATTGATTTGGTAGACCTTGCAGGTATAGGACAGGGGCCGGGAAGCATTTCTGGATTTCTAACTGAAGCTAACAAGGATTTTTTAAACCCAATGCTGGTATCTGAAATTGAAATCCTCCTTTTTGATAGTGATAATCTTCCTTTAACTTTTACTTATACGGATGGCTCAGGAAATTTTACTTTTGAGGACCTGCCGTTGGGTGCCTATTCTCTTTATGCTGAAGCAACCGGTTTCATAACATTTGAAGTACCCGTTCTTCTTGATGAAGACAATCCGACACTGGAAAACATTCAGCTTGAATTGTTTGAACAAACTATTGGGATAGAAGATCAATTTGAGGATTGGACAAAAAGTAGGAAATATTTACCCCAACCCAGTAAAAGAACAGTTTAATGTGGATATTGAACTGACAGCTAATATGGAATTGATTATTGATGTTTTCAACATAAACGGGCAAAAGCTAAACCAGCAAAAAGTAAACCTGGGTAAAGGCTCACATGTTTTAACCCTAAATAGTGCCGATCTTCCAGGAGGAGTTTACTTATTGTCAATAATATCAAGGGATAGGAAAATAATTGAAACCCGAAAGTTTATTAAATAATATTCTCAGGCAACCTTTTAAAATAGGTTAGTCTAATAGAGTGAAAGATTTTTTGATCAGAAAATCATTGTTTAATGCATTACCATTACCCCGATATTTCGGGAGCGTTCTTATCAACACATATCAATGCCATAACGAAGTAGTAAATAGATTGTTGAATTATTAAATAAATCAAGATGAAAAAGCAATTAAATTTTTTGATACTGTTTTTAGGAGTAATTTTTTTTGCTGGAGCTCAAAACATTCCGTTGAGCATAAGCGGCCATGTAACGGATGATAGTACTGGATATCCAATCCAAAACCACCTTGTTATGGTAACCATCGAAAGTGGTGGAATGACAATGGATTATGAATTTATTACCAATGATGCCGGTTATTATGGAAGCGACTCAATCCCAACAGTTGGGCAGGGATTTGTCAGTGCTACTACTTTTGATTGCATGGGAATTCCTCGTGTTCAGGAAGCAACCTTTAATCCCGGAAATTTATCAATTGTTTTCGATTTTAATATTTGTGGCGGAATAATGCCTCCCGATGATTGTGAAAACGGGTTCTGGTATGAAACCTGGAATATGATGGACTTCACTTTTATCGGCGAGTCGATGCCTCCGGCAGACTACTATTACTGGGATTTTGGTGATGGTAATACCGGATATGGCCAAACGGTTGATCATTCCTATAACATAATTGATATGGTTTATGTTACACTAACAACTTTTGTTTTCGATCCTGCAACTGGTGATTCTTGTGTGGCTTCTTCTACCCAGGAAGTTTGGGTTGGAAATAATGGTGGCGACTGCCAGGCTAATTTTGAATATACAATTGATTCTACTCCAATGGGTGCTTACATAGCACAATTTACTGACCTGTCAATAGGCAATCCTGATTTTTATATGTGGGAATTTGGTGATGGCCAATTTTCAGAAGAGCAAAACCCTGAGCACATATACTATGAGCAGGGAACGTACATGGTTTGTCTGACCATTTTCAGCGACTCCATGAATAATTGTTATGATACCTATTGTGAAGAAATTGTTATTGGTTCTGGCGGAATCGAAGATTGCGAAAATTGGTTCTGGTATGAAACATTTGATAACATTACCTTCAATTTCTTTGGAGAATCCATGCCCCTTCCTGCTGATAATTATTTCTGGGACTTCGGCGACGGAAATACCGGCTTTGGGCAACAAATTACACATAGCTATGATCCTAATGCAGGGGGTGTATTTATCGTAACTTTGACCACTATTTCAAATGTACCTGGAACGGCAGATACTTGTATAGCAACCTCGAATCAAGAGGTATGGGTCGGAAATGGCGGCGGTGAATGTATCGCTAATTTTGATTTCACAATTGATTCGGTTCCTGCAGGTGGATATCTTGTTCAATTTTCCGATCTGTCCATTGGCAATCCAACATACTGGATGTGGGAATTTGGCGATGGAAGTTTTTCAGAAGAGCAAAATCCAACACACCTGTATACGCTTCCTGGATCTTACTTTGTTTGCTTAACAATTTCAAGTGATTCAATGAACAATTGCTTTGATACTTATTGTGAAAATGTAATAATTGATCAGGGTGGTATTGGCGACTGCGAAAACTGGTTCTGGTACGATACCTTTGACAATATCACATTCAATTTCTTTGGCGAATCTGTCCCGTTTCCAGCAGATAATTTTTTCTGGGACTTCGGCGATGGAAATACCGGATTTGGACAAGGAGTTACGCATACTTATGATCCGGCAGCCGGAGAAGTGTTCCTGGTTAGCCTTACAACGTTTGCATTTGATCCTGTGACCGGTGATTCGTGCATAGCATATTCCTTGCAGGAAGTTTGGGTCGGCGGACAAAGTAACGATTGTGAGAACTGGTTTTGGTATGATAGCTGGGATTTCGTCACCTTTGAGTTTTTCGGAGAATCATTCCCGATTCCGGCGAACGATTATTTCTGGGATTTTGGTGATGGGACAACTGCATATGGTCAGCAGGTTCAGCATACTTTCGACCCAGGTCCTAACGAGTTTTATCTTGTTACCTTAACCACTTTCGCATATGTTCCCGGCACCGCTGATACTTGCGTTGCTACGTCGGTACAGGAAGTGTGGGTCGGAGGACAAGGAAACGATTGTGAGAATTTTTTCTGGTACGAATCCTTTGGTGATTTTACCTTTGATTTTATGGGAGAATCGTTCCCAATGCCTGCGGAAGAATACATTTGGGATTTTGGAGATGGAGGCATTGCATATGGTCAAATGGTAACACATACTTTCGATCCAGCCCTTGGGGATGACTTTGTCGTTTGTTTGACGACATATTCTTATGATCCGATAGGAGATAGTTGTGTAGCTGAATCGTGTCAGGAAATATTCCTGGGAGGACAAATGGGATATGAACTGTTTGGAATGGTAATGGTTGACAATGCACCTGTTGATTATGCTCTGGTTGGGTTGTTTGGGATGGAAAACGGAGAATCATATATTTATGATTTCACGATGACTGACGAAAATTCCGGCTCTTATTTCTTTGAAAATGTCCCTGAAGGTGATTATTACATTTGGGCTTCTTTATTACCGATTTCGGATTATTACTTCCAATACTTCCCAACCTATTTTGGAGATGCATTGTTCTGGTTTGATGCTGATTTAGTATCACTTGGAGAACCAAATAATCCATATAATATTAATCTTCTACCCGCAGAAACCTTTAATACAGGTCCGGGAAATATAACTGGAACAATTAATTTCGATAATGGAAAAGGGCCTGCAGACAATATCACCATCGTATTAATGGATGAAAATGAAAACCCTATCACCTACATTCAAAGCGATGAGCTAGGGTTATTCGAATTTGAAGAACTGGCCTATGGAACCTATAAACTGAAAATTGAAATTCCGGGCGTGAGCTCTGAAGTTGGTACAGTTGTTCTTAGTGTGGATAATCAGGAGGTAGAAATTGATTTTGTAATAAAAGGCACCAGTGCCTATCTTTCGGTATCTGATTTGAGTTTGCTTGTTTCAGGGATCAGTGATATCTATCCAAATCCTGTATCCAATGCTGCAAACATGGAAATCAATGTTGTTGAAAATACCGACGTGGTAATTCAAATCTTTAACCAGATGGGTCAGGAGGTTTATAACTCTGAGATTTCATTAAACTCTGGAAAACAACTACTAAAAGTATCCACTTCTGAGCTTGTTTCGGGTTTTTATACCCTTCAGATAACAGGCCAAAATGGGGGTTCTGTTTATAAGAAGTTTATTGTTGGAAAATAATTCCATCAAGCTTCAAAAAAAAGGGGTGACTTATCTGTTACCCCTTTTTTTGTACACTTGAATAAAAAAACCCGGATGAACTTTCACCCGGGTTTATAATGTTGATAAATGAATTACTATTTGTAAGCAATTCCAAGTTTTGCACTGATCTTATCCATCATATCAGCAACCATCTCCTCCAGTTTGTACTTAGGATCCCAGCCCCACTCTGCGCGAGCAGCCGAATCGTCCATGCTGTTTGGCCATGTTGCGGCAATGCCTTCTTTCTTTGGATCTACGTTATAAGTCATCACAAAATCAGGCATGTGTTTTTTAACTTCGTTTGCCAAAATTTCAGGGTCAAAACTCATGGAGGTTACATTAAATGCATTTCTGTGGATCAGTTTAGAAGGATCAGCTTCCATCAAATCAATGGCAGCATCCAAAGCATCCGGCATGTACATCATATCCAGGAAAGCACCTTTTGGCAATGGGCATGTAAATTTATGATGTTTAATTGCATCGTAAAAAATCTCAACAGCATAATCAGTTGTTCCGCCACCAGGTAAAGTTACGGAGGAGATTATTCCAGGATAGCGTAATCCGCGTGTATCAACACCAAAACGTTTGTAATAATAATCACTTAATAATTCACCGGCTACTTTGGTAACGCCGTACATTGTGGTGGGGCGCTGAATGGTATCCTGTGGAGTATTATCCAGTGGTGTTGTCGGGCCAAAAGCACCAATCGAACTTGGGAAGAAAACTGCACAACCGTGTTCACGGGCAACTTCCAATACATTATAAACTCCGTTTACACCCACATTCCATGCAGCTTGTGGTTTGTCTTCAGCAACCGAGGATAACAAAGCGGCCAGGTTATAAATCGCGTCAATCTTATATTTTTTAACAACTTCGTTAAGCTTATCAACGTCCGTGGCATCAACTCTTTCAAGTGGTCCTGAGTTGGCCAGCTCTTCGGAAGGCTGGGTGCTACGATATCCTGCAACTACATGATCGTTGCCATATCTTCTTCTTAATTCCATGGTTAGCTCCGAGCCAATTTGTCCCACCGAGCCGATAATCAGTATGTTTTTCATAGAAAATTTAATTTAGTGTTAATGAAATAACAATTTTGTGGCAAAATAAATATTTTTGCGAACCATAAAAGGAAACATTGATTTCGATGAATAATTTATAATCAGTTTAAAATCAATTTGTAATATATTTGCTGAAAGAAGTTGAGTATAAATTGGGTCAATTGGTGAATAAGTAAAAATGTAAAATAGAATTGTATTAAAAGAAATACTGACAGATAAAAGAAGTTGAGTTTAAAAATTCAAATTAATCCTAGTTACTTGTTAACCCTATTTACAGAAGACATTCATGGTCAAAACATAGAATAATTATATAAAACAATATTAATAACTTAAAAATACAATCACATGTACGGAAAAATCAAAGATCACCTCGCTGCCGAACTAAAAGCCATTAAAGAAGCCGGCTTGTTCAAAAATGAACGGATTATTGCCTCACCTCAAAAAGCAGACATTACATTGGTTAATGGCGATGAAGTATTAAACTTTTGTGCCAATAATTATTTGGGTTTGTCCAACCATCCCCGTTTGGTAAAAGCTGCCAAAGACACACTTGATAGCCATGGCTTTGGTATGTCGTCGGTTCGTTTTATTTGCGGATGCCAGGATATTCATAAAACGCTGGAAGCAAAAATTGCTGAATTTTTTGGTACGGAAGATACCATTTTATACGCAGCTTGCTTTGATGCCAATGGTGGTGTTTTTGAGCCTATCCTCACTGAAGAGGATGCCATTATCTCAGATTCTTTGAATCATGCTTCCATCATTGATGGTGTGCGCTTATGCAAAGCACAACGTTTCCGGTATCAGAATGCTGATATGGCAGACCTTGAAGTACAACTCAAAAAAGCTTCTGAAACTGCACGTTTTAAAATTATCGTTACCGATGGTGTTTTCTCTATGGATGGTAATGTTGCCCCAATGGATAAAATAAACGAGTTGGCTAAGAAATACGATGCTATGATCATGGTGGATGAATGTCACTCAGCTGGTGTTGTTGGGAAAACCGGACGTGGCGTAACCGAATTATTTAATATCCGCGGCGAAGTTGATATCATTACCGGAACCTTAGGTAAAGCCTTTGGTGGAGGTATCGGTGGATTTACAACCGGTAAAAAAGAGATCATCGAAATGTTACGCCAGAAGTCACGTCCTTATTTGTTTTCAAACTCTTTAATCCCTGCTGCTGTTGGTGCCGGAATAGAAATGTTTGATATGATGGCTGAGACGACTGAGTTGCAGGATAAGCTGCATGCCAATTCAGAATATTTTATTTCAAAAATGACGGAAGCCGGATTTGATATCAAACCATCAAAATCGGCAATTTGTGCCGTAATGCTTTATGATGCAAAACTGTCACAGGACATGGCCGCTAAATTACTGGATGAGGGAATTTATGTTATTGGATTCTATTATCCTGTCGTTCCAAAAGATCAGGCTCGCATCCGGGTTCAGCTTTCCGCCGGACATGAAAGAGAGCACCTGGATAAAGCCATTGCTGCATTTACCAAAGTGGGTAAAGAATTGGGTGTTTTGAAATAAAAACAGGATTGTTTTTCTAAATACTAAAAGCCCGGTGTTTTCATCGGGCTTTTTTATGAATACCTATTTCCATTTAGTCTTTTAATTGATGTTTTACCTCTTCAAGGTTCGAGCAAATATTCCAACCCGTTCAATTTTATCTCATAAAGGGTATGAAGCAGCATTCCCAATTTCCCGGGAGGAAATCCTTTGGCATGGTACCATACAAGATAAGGTTCGGGAAGATTACACAAAGTTCTACCCTTAAACTTACCATAAGGCATTTTTTCGGTAACAAGTTTTTCTAAAATTTCCTTATCCATATACACCAAAGATTTACATGCTTTCCTTATACCCTATACCCTTATACCCTATACCCTTATACCTTATTTACCTATTTACCCAATTCTACCTACTTGCACAGGCTCACACAGCGTGAACTTCCTTGGCATAACAATTAAACGACCAACAGGAATATCATATCCGCATTGCCGGCATTTGCCAAACTCTGGATCTTCGGTTTTCTCTAATGAAATTTCAATATTTCTAAGCTTCGTTTGTGCAGAACGTAATGCTGCTTCATTTACACTTTTATTATTGATGGCATCCATTCGACTGACTCGGCCAATTGCACAGTCCGGTGAAATAGGCTGTGTTAATTCTTTAAGCTCGGCTATTTTCAGCTCCAGCTTTGCTTTCTCGTTCATCAGGATAGCTGTTATTTTTTTCTTTTCTTCTGGTGTCAAAACGAATAGAGTTTATAGAAATTGGTTTACAGATTATTAATGAACCCTTCTCAGAGTTCCTGTTTTGAAAGTAAAGTATCGTTGCACAAAATAACTGTAGGCTACGACAAATACAGTGGTGATAATTTTTGAAATGGTCGGCCAGATGTGAAGGTATTCAACAAAAAGCTTAAGCAATATGTAATTGAGCAATATGGCTCCCCCAACCGTTATGGCATACCTGAAAAACTGGATCCGGCCACGGATTGGCGAATTGGCAAAAGTGATGTATTTTGCCAGCAAAAATCCGGTTAAGAAAGTAATGGGAAATACAAACAGAAATGCAGCAATGTGAGGACTTACCACCACAAATCCAAAATCTACATTTCGCTTTTCCAGGATAAAATTATAGAAGCAGAAGTATAGGAAAATATCCAGCACAGTGTTAAACCCGCCGGTTGCTGCATACCGAAATGTTTCGGGGGGAATGTACTTTTGAAAAGGTTGATAAAACCAATTGATAGCACTCAAGGTTGTATTTCTAATGTAGTGAAGCATACACTTTTGTAACAGGGGGGCAAAAGTAATGGATTTTTTACTTCGAACGAATCGTATAGGAAAGAAACAAAAAAGGCACCCCTATAGGTGCCTCTAACCATTTGTGTTATATAAATATTATTGTTCGTTGTAAGCCATGAATATGCATTCAACATTAACAAACTTATTCCCTTTGTTTCCAATTTTCGTGGCAACTTCTGGTTTATCAGTCAAATGCGATAACAGGATCTTTTTGTAGTTGGTTTGTGTTAACTCCTTAATTGTTTCGTCATTCGAATTACCTACATAATAAACTGTACGAATTTCTGTATAGGATTCCATTGGATCTTCTGGAATTGTAGGTTTTAAGACTTCTATTTCTTGTTTATACAAATTTACCGATCCTTCTGAAACGACCTCTACGGAAATGGTTTTTCCTGACTTCGTCTTTTTTTCTACGGTGTTGTTAGCAGTAACCATTGCACTACAACATAAAAAGAAGATTCCCAATGTAATAGTTTGTTTTAAATTCATAGCTGTAAAATTTAGTTTAACAAGATATATGTTCCTTTAAAAAAGTATTGTTATTTCCTAATAACAATGGTTTGAAGGTTTTTGTTCAATTGATTGTTTGAATATTTGGTAATAAAGTCTTAGTTAATCTTTACTTTTGCCCATTGATCTTGAACAAAATATTATGGTACAGTATATTGATAAAACGGGTTATATTTTAAAATCCATTGCAAGCGGAAAGACCTTTGAAGATTCAGGTTGGATGCTCGAAGCCCCCAATGAGGACAAACCGGGTTTGATCAGAGCTATATACAATAAAAAACAACTTCACTTAAAAGATGATAGTTATGGTATATACAAGTTTGCCGACTGGCTTCCCGTCAACCGGATGCTTGAAGGTTCATCTGCTCCGGTCACATACAGAAGCAAGGGGCTTGCCAGGGAGCTTGGCCTGAGAAACCTCTACATTACTTTCAGCGGTTACTGGCACGAAAAAAACGCCCTGATGAGAACCTGTTCTTTTAAGGAGACGGAGGCGTATTCCGTTTGTGCCAGATTGGATCCGAAACAGGAAAAAATTTTAGTTGTAGCTTCGGCGGGTAATACAGCAAGGTCGTTTGCCCGGGTTTGCTCTGATAATAACATTCCATTGTTACTTTGTGTACCTGAGGATAACATTGATGCCTTATGGTTTGACGAACCAATTAATGAGCATGTAAAATTAGTAGCGGCCAAATCGGGAGGTGATTATTTCGATGCAATTCATTTATCAAATATCGCTGTAGAGTTGGAGAAATTCATTTCTGAAGGTGGCGCTAAAAATGTAGCAAGGAGAAGTGGGATGGGGACTACCGTATTGTCAGCAGTTACCACCATCGGGAAAATCCCTGAATATTATTTTCAAGCCGTAGGAAGCGGTACCGGAGCGATTGCTGCCTGGGAAGCAAATTTAAGATTGATTGAAGATGGGCGTTTTGGTATGAATAAGATGAAATTGATGGTTTCCCAGAACAAACCCTTCACCCCTATTTATGATGCCTGGAAAGCCAATTCAAGGCCCATGTTGCCTCTTGATGATGAACGGGCACGGAAACTGGTTGAGGAAATCAATGCCGTTTCATCAAAACCGAAACCGCCCTATTCCTTACGCGGGAGGGTTGTATGATGCGCTTGTTGATGCAGGTGGCGATGTTTTGCTTGCTGATAATAAAGAAGCTGAACAAGCGGCCCAGCTTTTGAAAAGTTGAAGGAATTGATATTCATCCTGCTGCTGCGATAGCAACAGCTACTTTAATTAGCGCATCAAAGAACAATACGATTGATAAAAATGCAGCGACTATGCTGAACATTACGGGTGGTGGTGAAAAAACGGTTTGTGCAACGACAAAAACTGCATTTCCTGAAACCATCCATTGTTTTTGATATTAACCCTGATGCCGATTACGTAAAGAGAAAATTGATGAAACTATATTAAAACAAATCCTTTGTATCTTTGTAATTCAGTAAATTCATGATGGACTTTGTTTTGAAAATTATAATCTTTTCTTATTTAAATGGAACAAAAATCTCACGATATATAATACCCTAAGCAGGAAAAGAAAAATTTGAACCCTACAATCCACCGTTTGTCGGCACATGTATGTTTGTGGGCCAACCGTATATGGTGATGCCTTTAACTAAATGGCGCCCGCCTGGCGATCGTTTTTGATTTGGTATTTCTGCCACGCTGCAAGCACCTCGGTTATCAGGTTCGCTATGTTCGTAATATTACCGATGTTGGCCATCTGGAAGGCGATGCTGATGAGGGGAGGACAAAATCGGCAAAAGGCAAAAGTGGAAAACCTGGAAAGCCGATGGAAATTGTTCAGTTTTATACCAATCAGTATCATTCAGCCATGGACCGGCTAAATGTGTTACGCCCCCAGTATTGAGCCCCATGCTTCCGGCCATATTATTGAGCAAATAGAGATGATCCGCAAAATTCATGATGCCGATTTGGTTATGAGAAAAACGGATCGCGTATTTTTGGATATTGAAAATCACAATGAAAAACACAATTATGGTGTTTTATCAGGCCGAAAAATTGAAGAGCTGTTTGCCTACACCCGCGAGCTGGATGGGCAGGAGGAGAAAAAGAACAATTTTGATTTTGCACTGTGGAAAAAGGCTTCACCGAGCCATTTGATGCATTGGCCATCGCCGTGGAGCGAAGGCTATCCTGCATTGGCACTGTAATGTTCGGTGATGGGAACCAAATACCTGGGTGAACAATTCGATATTCACGGTGGAGGCCTGGATCTTCAGTTTCCACATCATGAATGTGAAATTGCACAATCGGTTGCTGCCAATGATAAGATGCCGGTTAAATACTGGCTTCATAACAACATGATCACCCTCAACGGACAGAAGATGGGCAAGTCTCTTGGAAATGCCGTTTCGCTGGATGATTTCTTTACAGGAGATCATAAACTGCTTGATCAGGCATACAGCCCGATAACCATCCGGTTTTTTATGTTGCAGGCACACTACCGTAGCCCACTTGATTTTTCAAACGAGGCACTTCAGGCAGCGGAAAAAGGGTTGAAAAAGCTTTTTGCCGCTATGCATACCCTTGAAAAGCTCAGCACATCAGGCAGTTCTACTTCAACTGTTAAGGAACTCAGGGATAAATGTTACAATGCCATGAACGATGACTTCAACAGCCCGATTTTGATTTCTCATTTGTTTGAAGGAGTCCGCATCATCAACTCTATAAAGGATAATAAAGAAACCATTACGGAAGAGGATTATTCATTATTAAAAAAACTGATGAATGATTTTGTTTTTGGTATTCTTGGCTTAAAAGAGGAAGAATCCGGAAGCGGAAACGAATTGGTGGAAGAGTTGATGGGAACCATTTTAAGCATTCGTCAAAAAGCCAGGGAGAATAAAGATTGGGGTACTTCTGACCTCATCAGGGATAACCTTGCCAAGGCCAATATCAAAATTAAAGATACCAGGGAAGGTGCGGAATGGAGTATCGGAGATTAGATTTTAAAAATTATTGAACCATAAATTTCTTTTTACGTTAAAGCATCATACTCTTAAATACATTATTATGAAACTCAAGCATTACATCCTTTTAGTTGGTATCGTTTTTGGCTATTTTGTTGCCAATAGCCAAATTATAGAAAACAGCGGTTTTGAGAATTGGTTTACGCAGCAGTTTTATGATGATCCGAATGGATTTGCTTCTACCAATTTCGCCAGCTACATTGCCACGGGAGAGCCAAATGTATTAAAAACAAACGATGCTTATGCCGGTTCATATGCCGTAAAAATGGAAACCGTCCCTTCCTCCGAAGGGAATATTGCCGGTGGGCTTTTTATTGGAGCCATTGGCGATGGATATATCGCGGGAGGTATTCCGTTTGATGAACGGCCGGATTCTGTTACTGGTTATGTTAAATATGATGTTGTGGGTATTGATACGGCGAATATCGTAGTTCTGTTTAAGAAATTTGGGGCGCCTTTAGGCCTTTGCTTAATTCAATTTACCGGCACACAGGAAGATTATGTTTATTTTTCTGCTCCGGTGCAATGGCTGGCACCAATTGTTCCTCCTGATTCATTGGCAACAGGAATTTCAAGCTCTACGGTATTTGGCATTCCGGAAGCAGGAAGTACAATTACAGTGGATAATATTGGTTTTGTCGGAGCCAATGCCTCGTTCCCAAATTATAGTTTTGAAGACTGGACTGAATATTCCTCAGAAGAGCCTGAAAATTGGTTTACTTCCAACTTTTTTAACTTTTCCATAGGTACATCTTCGGTTTCTAAAACGGAAGATAGTTACGAAGGTGACTATGCCATTAAAATGGTAAATACTGTAAGTGTGTGGGATGATACTCTTGGACTCATTACAAACGGAACATTTGGGGCACAAGGACCCATCAAGGGAATGACCATTGATTCCATTCCTGATAAACTTTCAGGATATTATAAGTATGAACCGGTCGGCCCGGATACTGCATTGGCCCGCATGGCTTTGTATTATTACAATGAAACTTCAGGAAATGCTGAAATACTTGATGATCGAGTCATTAAATTGCCACCGGCCAGCGAGTATACCTATTTCAATTGAATCGAATTATTATTCATTGCCTGAACCCGATACACTCAACATTGCTTTTGCTTCCGGTAACTTTATTGATGAAGGTGCCAGCTATGTCGGTCTTGGAAGTACGCTATATATTGATACTTATGGACTTATAAGCCACATATTGTTGGTGTTGAAGAGAAAGAGACATTAGCATTCATCAGGCATATCCAAATCCTGCAACGGATAAGGTCAGTATAGCATTTCAGGATATTTTAAAGAACGGTATTTCAGTAACGGTATCAAATGCAAATGGCGCATTGGTTTATCAAAAAAATTACAACCCAACATCCATGAAACAATTTGATATTCCTGTTGCTGATTTCGGCCCCGAATTTATTTTTATTTGATTGAATCGGGAAAGAATAGTTATAAGGGAAAGTTTATAGTTGAATAGAGTTTTCTTTATTTCTATGATTATTTTAAATATAAGGGCGGATTGACCGCCCTTTTGTATTTTGGGAAAAATCATACATTCTTATTTCATTTGTAAATGATGAAACGTTTTTAAAAATCTTGAAGATCTGTGCTGATTATTGGAGCACACTGCTCATTTTAATATTGATCAAAGTTTTTTCAGGTTCTATTTTTTATTTCAAATCAGATGAAGATGTCAGGCTGAAGGCAGATTGCTATAAAAATGCCGAGTGGGTATACGATTATTATCAGGAGTTTAATGGTGCAATGTTGAGGATTGGGTACCGATTGTATTGGAGAAGAAAGCCTTTGAGGGCAAATACATCAATGTGGATGCAAACCAAAGGCGGAAAACAGTTTTTGGTGTGGAGAATTCAGTGAGATTTAAACCTGATTACAAAATTTTTATGTTTGGGGGCTCCACCATGTGGGGAACAGGAGTAAGGGATGAATACACCATTCCATCATTGGTTGGCGAGTTGTTAAGCCGACAGGGTTATCATGTGAAATCCTTAATTTTGGGGAATCCGGCTATGTGAATACCAGGAGGTTGTTTCGCTGGGGCTTGAGTTGCAAAAAGATATCCCAAACCTTGTTGTTTTTTATGATGGAGTGAACGACATCTTTAGTTCTTTTCAGCAAGGCAAAGCGGGAATTCCTCAAAATGAATTTAATCGAGAAAAGGAATTCAATTCGTTGATCAGCAAAAAAAGATCATTGCTCGTTTTATTGGAATCATTAAAATCGCTGGCTTCATTTCGGTTTGTTGAGGAAATTACGAAATCCGGCAGGCCGATCAAAGTTTCATATACGGATGAAGAGTTGAAGCAACTTGCCAGAGGAACATCCGACATCTACCAAAAGAATATGCGCCTTGTTCGTTCGTGGGGGGAGTCCATGGGTTTTCATTCTTTGTTTTACTGGCAGCCTTCTATTTTCGATAAAAGGATGCTAACCGAATATGAAAAGAAAGTTGTAAATGATGTTGAGTACATCCGGGATTTTAATCGCACAGTAAATACGCAGTTATCCCTACAGGATGTAAGCCATGGATCTTTATCGTATTATGATATTTCCGACCTGTTTTACGATGAAAAAGAACCGGTTTTCATAGATTATTGCCATGTAAGCGAATATGGAAATACTGAGATTGCCAAAAGAATGGCAAAGGACATAGCCGCCATTCTTCTATCATTAGGAGAAGAAAAGGAAAAAGAATTGAAGCAACCAGAAAAAGTTAACATTGATGGACGGCTTTAAACGATTTTTAAAGAATTTCTTTCCACACTCGTTTTTAGTTTGGCTCAAATCAATTGTGTTGAAGGTTCGGTTTTGGGGAAGGAAGTACCATTGTCCATTGTGCAATTCCAATGTTGGATTGTTAAAACCTCTTGGTTTTGACTTTCCTGTATTGCAGGAGATGCAAATAGTTGGAGGAGGCAAACGCAATACCCTCTGCCCTGTATGTAATTCCTCCGACCGGATTCGATTAAACTATATTTTCCTGAAACAGAATTCAGATATTTTTAGTCAGCCAGCCAAATTGCTTCATCTGGCTCCGGAGCCAGCCTTGAAAAGCATTTTCCTTAAGCATAAAAATATTGATTACATAACTGCTGATTTATACCAGGAGAATGTGATGGTAAAAATGGACATCACCAAAATACAATTCCCGGATCATACATTTGATGCCATCATTTGCAATCATATCCTGGAGCACATCCCAAATGATCGTCAAGCGATGAAAGAACTATACAGGGTTCTAAAGCCGGGAGGCTGGGCCATTTTGCAGGTCCCGTTATCGAAAATTCTTAGGAATACTTTGGAAGACCCAACGGTTGTTTCAGAGGATGATCGCGAAAGGGTTTTCGGCCAAAAAGATCATGTTCGGATTTATGGGTTGGATTATCCTGAAAGGTTAAGAAATGCAGGGTTTAGGGTAACAGAATACAAATGGACAGAAGATAACAATTTGAAAAATCCCGGAAATCGTTTGGGGTTGAATAAAGATGAGGTCGTTTTTTATTGCCAAAAATAAAGGGTTGCCAGGCTTTTCACCCATTAAACCCCTTTCACCAAAAAATAATTCTTTTTCCCTTTTTGCACCAGGATGTATTTACCGTTCAAGAGGTCTTTATATCCTATTTGGTAATCATCCTTAACTTTCGACTTATTGATGGCCACCCCATTGTCTTTTAACATCCTGCGGGCTTCACCGTTGGAGGCAAAAATGTTTGCTTTATCAACTAAAAAATCGATAATCTCAACACCTGATTCAATATCTGATTTGGAAACCTCGCTTTGTGGCACTCCCTCAAAAACAGAAAGAAGAATATCTTCCGAAAGTTTATGCAAGGTTTCGGTAGTCCCTTTTCCAAACAAAATTTGTGAAGCCTCAACGGCCTGGTTGTAATCCTCTACCGAATGTACACGGATGGTCACCTCTTTGGCCAGTTCTTTTTGGAGTATCCGAAGGTGTGGAGCTTCATTGTGCTGTCGTTCCAGCTCTTCAATTTCTTGTTTGCTTAGCAAAGTAAAAAACCGGATCAGCTTGCCTGCATCTTCATCTGATACGTTTAACCAATATTGATAGAATTTATAAGGGGAAGTTCTTTGTGGGTCGAGCCACACATTTCCACCTTCGCTCTTGCCGAATTTACTGCCATCGGCTTTGGTAATCAACGGACAGGTTAATGCAAATGCTTCTGCTTCGCCCAAGCCCGAATCATGATACATGCGGCGGATCAACTCTTTGCCGGTTGTGATATTGCCCCATTGATCAGAACCGCCCAACTGCAGTTTACAATTCTTGTTTTTATATAACCAATAGAAATCATATCCCTGAACCAATTGGTAGCTGAATTCGGTAAACGACATGCCGCTTTCCAGCCTGTTTTTAACCGATTCTTTGGCTAACATATAATTGATGGTTATGTGCTTTCCAACATCTCTGATAAAATCAAGAAAATGATAATCTTTAAACCAATCATAATTATTAACAATCTCTGCTTTGTTCTCCCCGGTTTCAAAATCGAGAAACTTCATCAACTGCTTCTTCTGAGATTCAAGGTTGTGGTTTATGTTTTCGATGGAAAGAAGTTGCCTCTCTTCTGTTTTACCGGATGGATCTCCCACCCTGCCGGTGGCGCCGCCAACAAGCACTATCGGTTTGTGCCCACTGCGTTGTAAATGAACCAAAAGCATTACCGGCACAAGGTTTCCAACATGCAATGAGTCAGCAGTGGGATCAAACCCAATATAACCGGAAGTTTTTTCTCTTAGCAATTGTTCTTCGGTACCGGGGGTCATGTCGTGGATCATTCCTCTCCATTTCAATTCTTCAACGAAATTCAACTTCATAATTAAAAATTTTCTGCAAAAATAAAACTTATGATTTATGGTAAACTGAATAATGGGAATAAAAATAAATGAAAAGAGGTTTTCTGGTTTTAATAATAAATATCATCATCCAGCACCGGCTTGATATCTTTAATGTTTAATTGAAGGGATACCGTTCCGTTCCATTCGTTTTCTTCGATATGATAACAAATATTAAAGGGCTTGTTTTTTTTAATATGTTCATGATGCTCACCCAGTTGAAACGCAATGGCCGAAATGGGATAGCCGCGTATGTCCTGATGAACGACTTCCAGTTTAAGGTGGTTCTTTCCTACTATCCTTGCGAATCCTGTATCAATAATCGTATCCGTTTCGAAAACAGGGGACATATTTCCCGGGCCAAAGGGGGCAAACTGTTTCAATATCCGGAAGAATTTTTTATTGATATCGTTAAGGCAAATCTTGGCATCAATTTCAACCTCCGGGGTTTGCATGTTTAAGTCAATGTTTTCGGAAACATACTTTTCAAAACGGGCTTTAAATGCATCCAGGTTCTCCGGTTTTAACGAAAGTCCTGCGGCATATTTATGCCCGCCGAAATGTTCCAGCAGGTCGCTGCAATGGTCAACAGCATCGTAAATATCAAAATCTTTGACGGAGCGGGCGGATCCTGTAATAAAGCCATTGGAGCGGGTAAGGACAATGGTGGGTTTGTAAAACGATTCAATCAGCCGTGATGCTACAATCCCGATAACTCCTTTGTGCCATTGGGGTTCATAAACAATGGTTGATTTGGCATCGAGCATGGGCTGGCTTTCCAAAATCATTTCCATAGCCTCCTGGGTGGTTTGCGAATCCAGGTCTTTACGTTCAGTATTGAAATCATTGATTTTTACGGCCAGCATTTCAGCGTCTTCGATGGATTCGGAAATTAGCAGTATCACAGAATTTTTTGCACTTTCAATTCGTCCGGCTGCATTGATTCGTGGACCGACTAAAAAAACGAGATCGCTGATGGTAAGGTTTTTACTGAATATGTTTTTATCCTTGTCTGTTTCATCGTTCTCCAACCTTTTGACTCCGCTAAACTTTAAAATGGCCTCAATACCAGGGCGGGGGTTTGAATTTACAAGTTTCAACCCATAGTAGGCCAGAATCCTGTTTTCGCCAGTTATTTTTACAATGTCGGAAGCAATGCTGACGACAACGAGATCAAGATATTTAATGAGGTTTTCAAATGGGATATTGTTCTTTTTTGCAAAAGCCTGGATGAGTTTAAAACCTACACCGCATCCTGATAATTCATCATAAGGGTAATTGCAATCCGGCCTTTTGGGGTCGAGGACGGCAACAGCATTGGGCAAAACTTCGCCGGGACGGTGATGGTCGGCTATGATGTAGTCAATGTTTTTTTCTTTGGCGTATTTGATTTTTTCAACGGCCTTTATTCCACAATCGAGGACAATGACCAGTGAAAAACCATTTTCGGCAGCAAAGTCTATACTTTTATAGGAAATCCCGTACCCTTCTTCATAGCGGTCGGGCAGGTAAAAATCAATGTTGTCGTAAAGGGTTTTCAGAAAAGTGAAAACGAGGGCGACTGCAGTTGTTCCATCCACGTCGTAATCGCCATAAACCAGAATTTTTTCTTTGTTTTTTAAAGCGGTTTCAATACGGTCAACGGCCTTGTCCATGTCTTTCATCAGGAAAGGGTCGTGGAGGTCTTTGAGGGAGGGGCGGAAGAACATTTTAGCTTCATCGTAGGTAGTAATTCCCCGCTGCGCAAGCAAGTTTGCAAGCGTATGATCTATATTCAAAACCTTTGATAAGTGTTGAATAATCTCTTCGTCTCCCTGATCTTTTAAAACCCAGCGCTTGTTCAAAAATTTGGCCTTTATTAAAACGTGTAAAGATATAAAATTAAAGTTGCGACGAAGCAAATAAATTCCAAAAAAATACTTGTAGCTGAGTGTTAAAGGTTTAAGCAGATGCGAAGTCTGTCATCGGGATTTTGGCCTCTTTTACGGAATGCGAGGATGGGTGAATGCTTGAATGCACAAGTTTCGGATAAGTAAAAAGAACCGGCAACTAAACCTTTTGGGTTGAAGTAGGGCTTGAGCAGAGGCAAACCCGAAAGGTTGAAAAATCAATGGACGTATGGCGCATGGAGGCTTGAAGCCGCTGGATTTTTGGGG
>JAWKKM010000048.1:0-34351 GCA_041393255.1 Bacteroidales bacterium
CGATGATTCCATAAAGAATTTGCTGGTTGATGAGTTCAGCGAAGAATTAAAGATACGGATGGAAGAGGAAGGCAAAAAATTTCTCGACAAAAACAGAGCTGATGGAAAAGAATTCCTGGCTGAGAATAAATTTGCTGAAGGTGTTACGGAATTGCCAAGCGGATTGCAATATAAAATACTTAAGGCCGGTGAGGGAGCAAACCCCCGGCTCACTGATAGCGTTAATGTTCACTACAGGGCGATGTTTTTCGATCGCACCGTATTTGATATGTCATACGACCGAGGCCCGGCAGGAATTCGGATCAATGATGTTATCAAAGGATTATCAGAAGGAATTCAGCTTATGAAAGTAGGTTCGATATACGAATTGTACATTCCACCTGAACTGGCTTATGGTGATCAGACTTTTGCAAATGTGATACCTGCGGGCTCAACATTGATTTATACCATTGAATTAATAGATATAGTTAAAGAATAAATACAAAAAAGAATGAAAAAATTATTGGCCATATTTGTTATTGCTATCCTTGCTTCGTGCAGCAGCAAGGTAGATAAACCGGAAAGCGTTGAGGAGATCAAAAATCAGATTTCTGAATACAAGAAACAGATAAACAACCTGAATTTTAAGATTATTGAACTGGAAAAAGAGTTATCCGGCAAATCCAGTGATGATGTAAAGAGTACAACTGTTGCTGTTACGGAGCTTTCTTTTGAGCCGTTTAATCATTACATTGAAGTAAATGGAAGTGTTGAGGCCATCAATGCAGCCTTCATCAGTCCTGAGATTAATGGCCAGATAAAGGAAATTTATGTTAAAGAAGGAGATCGTGTCGGCAAAGGGCAGCTGTTGATAAGGATAAACAGCAGCATTACCGAAAATTCCATTAATGAGGTAGAAACTTCCCTTGAATTAGCTAAGACCGTTTATGCCAAACAGAAACAACTTTGGGACAAAAACATTGTATCGGAAATGGATTACCTGCAAGCCAAAAACAATATGGAAGCCCTTGAAAGCAGACTAAATACCCTGCAGGCCCAAATGGATATGGCCATGATTAAAGCTCCGATTGACGGCGTTGTTGATATGGTTAATGTAAAAGATGGAGAGCTTGCCATTCCTGGAATGCAATTGATGCAGATTGTTAATTTAGAGCATTTGTATGTAAATGCAGATGTTTCTGAATCCTATCTTACCAAAGTGAGAAAAGGGGATGCCGTTTTGCTTGAGTTTCCTTCCTATCCTGACTATCGTATGACCGTGCCTGTTTATCGGATCGGAAACGTTGTGAAACCAGCCAACCGAACTTTTAAAATTCAATTGAAAATTCAAAACATCAATAACGAAATCAAACCCAATGTCCTGGCCAAAATAAAAATAAATGATTTTTCTTCTGATAAGGCTTTGCTGATACCTTCTATAATTGCCAAACAAGATTTGCAGGGCAAGTATGTTTATACGGTTAATCCAAAAGACATGACTGCCAAAAAGGTTTACATCGAAACAGGTATGTCCTATTTTGGAAAAACCATGGTTATAAGTGGGTTAAAAGAAGGCGACCAGGTTATCGTGGAAGGATTCAGCCAGGTTTCTGCCGGAACAAAACTGACCATTATCTAATCCCTATTTCAGACGCTTATAGTTTAATCATTTACAAAATTCAGCAAGAAAGTGAAAACATTAAAGAATGGAAAAAAATTATAACAATGAAGATAAAATAAGCAGAGAGTTTAAATTAACCACTTTTGCTTTAAATAATAAGAACACAATTTACCTTTTACTCATTATCCTTGTGGGTTTTGGGTTTTATAGTTACCGTAGTTTGCCTAAGGAGCTTTTCCCGGATATTTACATCCCTACCGTGATGGTCCAAACATTGTATTTGGGCAATCCACCGGTTGATATCGAAAACCTGATCACCCGGCCTGTTGAAAAAGAACTTGAATCCATTCGGGGGGTAAAGAAAATCACCTCCAATTCATTGCAGGATGTATCGGTAATTTTTGTGGAGTTTAATACCGGTATTGATATCAACCAGGCATTACAGGAAGTAAGAGACGCGGTTGATAAAGCCAAGAGGGAACTGCCCAACGACCTGTTGGAAGATCCTATGATCACGGATATTGACTTCTCTGAATTCCCAATTATCAACATTAACCTTTCGGGCGATTACAGTGTAAACGAGTTGAAATATTATGCTGAATACCTTGAAGATGAAATTGAAAGCATTTCTGAAATTTCGAAAGTTGAAATCTCAGGACTTAATGAGCGCGAGGTAAAAATTAATGTGGACCCGCTCAAACTGGAGTCGTTGGAGCTTAGTTTTACAGATATTGAAAATGCCATTGCTGCTGAAAATATTTCCATGTCGGGAGGCGAACTTAGGGTTGATGGTAGCCGTCGAAGCCTGCGAGTTGTTGGGGAATTTGAAAACGTAAAGGAGATGGAGACCATTGTGGTTAAGAATGAAAACCAGGATATTGTTTACCTGAGGGATGTGGCTGATGTGATATATGGTTTTGCTGATCCGGAAAGTTATGCACGGCTTGATAAGAAAAATGTGGTTACCCTGCAAATTGTAAAAAAAGGGGGCGAAAATCTTCTGAATGCCACAAAAAAAATATTTGAATTGCTCGATCACTCGCAGCAAACCGGTGCTTTGCCGGTTTCACTAAGCATTACCATTACGAACGATCAATCGGACATGATCAAGAAGCAACTGAGCAACCTTGAGAACAGTATTATTTTAGGGGTAATATTTGTATTGCTGGTACTCTATTTTTTCCTTGGCATTCGCAATGCTATGTTTGTAGGGCTTGCCATTCCGACTTCTATGTTCATGTCGTTCATGATCCTGGGCTTGATGGATTACCGGATCAATATGATCGTTTTGTTTGCCATGATACTTGCATTGGGTATGTTGGTTGACAATGCTATTGTTGTGGTTGAAAACATTTACCGCTTTGTTGACCGCGGATATACGAAATACGAAGCAGCCAAGAAAGCTGTGGGTGAAATTGCCATGCCGATTATTTCTTCAACAGCCACCACCCTGGCGGCATTTTTCCCTTTGATATTCTGGGACAGCCTAATGGGTGAGTTTATGAGTTATTTGCCCATTACGCTTATTATCGTACTTACATCATCCCTTTTTGTAGCTTTGGTGATTATTCCAGTAATTTCTGCAAGTTTTATTAAATATGGTGATCAGAACCCCCCTCCCGTGAGGAAGCGTTCATTGCTTGTTGCAGGAATTATGACAGCCTTTGCTATACTGTTTTACTTTTTAGGGTGGTATACCTTTGCAAACTTATTAATGATATTTGCGATTACAGGCATCCTTAACTTGCTTTTCCTGTACAGGATTTCCAAATGGTTCCAGGAAAAATTTCTTGTTTGGCTTGAAAATTCTTACATGAGTTTCTTGAAATTTGTATTGAAGAAAAGAAATCCACAATATTTCATTTTTGGAATGGTTGGTTTGTTAATAGTAACCATCATCTTTTATTTTGCACGCAATCCAAAAGTGGAGTTTTTTCCTACTGCGGATCCTGACTATATAAATATTATTGCAGAACTGCCCATTGGAACCGACATTGACGTAACGGATGAGATCATGAAATCAATGGAAGATGATGTTTATGCCATTATCGGGGATCATAAGGAATTGCTCAAATCTGTTGTTACCATAGTAGGGAAAGGTGCGGTTGGTGAAAATGAAGGTTTTAGCGGGAAATCCGGAGGCCCAAACCGGGGACTGATAACGGTATCGTTTATAGATTATGAATTTCGGGATAATTATAGCACAGCTATATTCCTTAAGTCCCTTGCCGATGGGCTGATCAATAAATATCCCGGCGTTGATGTTACGATTGATCGTCAAAGTATGGGCCCTCCCACCGGAAAACCCATTAATCTCGAAATTAGCGGTAAAGAGTTTGACAAACTTTTAATGCTGACCGATTCCATTCGGGTATTTATCGAAAATAGCCACATCGAAGGAATTGAAGGCCTGAAGATTGATCTTGACGTGGGTAAACCGGAAATCATTGTTAGAATTGACAGAGAAAAAGCCCGCATGTTTGGATTGTCAACATACCAAATAGCATCTACATTAAGGACAGCAATCTTTGGAAAAGAAATCTCAGATTTTAAGGTTGGAGAAGATGAATATCCCATTCAGTTGCGGCTGAAAGATGATTATCGGTATAATATAGCGTCATTAATGAACCAGGACATTACTTTCCGCAGCCAGTCTTCGGGAAAAATCATTCAGGTTCCGATATCTGCCGTTGCTGATATCGAATACAGCACAACCTACGGCTCTGTATTGCGAAAAAACCTAAGACGAGTGATTACAATCTGGTCAAATGTTATTGAGGGTTATAATGCCACGGAGATCAATAACCAGTTGAGGGTTTTGATGGCCGATTACAGTATGCCGGAAGGTTATAAGTACGATTTCACGGGTGAGCAGGAAGAGCAGGAAGAAGCGGCAGAGTTTCTATCCAGGGCGATGTTGATAGCCTTGTCTATTATCCTTATGATTTTGGTAAGCCAGTTTAATTCCATCGTTAAACCTGCTATTATTCTATTCAGTGTAGTATTGAGTACCATTGGCGTATTTGGTGGTTTGGGTACTTTTAAAATGGATTTTATTGTTATCATGACCGGGATAGGGATCGTTTCACTCGCTGGGGTTGTTGTTAACAATGCCATCGTACTAATTGACTACATTAATCTGTTAAAGGACCGCAAGAGAAAAGAGTTGGGTCTGGAAATAAATGCAAACTTGCCCCTTAATGAATCAATGGATTGTATATTGGAAGCGGGGAAAACAAGGTTACGGCCTGTTTTATTAACAGCTATTACAACAATTTTGGGATTGATACCATTGGCATCAGGCTTGAATATTGATTTTATTACAGCCTTAAGCGAATTTGATCCTAAAATATATTTTGGAGGTACAAATGCTGCATTCTGGGGGCCCATGTCGTGGACCATTATTTTTGGTTTAACATTTGCCACATTCATGACCCTGATCCTTGTGCCGGCAATGTATCACTCATTTTACAAAGTTAAACTTTGGGGTATCCGCCTTTTTACAAAAGCAAAATAGGGATACTGTTAAAATTGACCGGCATTCAGAATGGAAATTCCTATATTCCTTTTGATGTAAGTAAATTACAGTTTTTCTGAATTGTAAAACACGATCACTAAATTGATACGTATAATTCCCTATATTTGCTTGAAAATAAAAAATGCTGAAATGAATTTCAAAACTGTTTCTCTTACGCTTTTAGCAATCCTTTTTTGGAGTGCTGCAAGCCATAGCCAAAATGCCCCGATAAACTCCTTTGATTGTTTTTCAATTCTTGTGGGAAAAAACGCTTCAGCGGATGGCTCTGTATTGTTTGCGCACAATGAAGATGACTGGGGCGACAGGATCGTCAACTGGTATCAGGTTCCATCGCTAATGCACAAAGAGGGCGAAACAATTACATTGAAAAATGGGGGTTCACTCCAGCAGGTTAAACAAACTTACGGTTACATGTGGCTTGAAATGCCGGAAATGGAATTTTCAGATTCTTATATGAATGAGTGGGGTGTAACCATTGGGTCCGATGCCTGTTTATCACGCGAAAAAAAACCGGAACTTACTGACGGAGGAATTGGTTATTGGTTGCGAAGAGCTATGGCAGAACGTGCTAAAACGGCAAGAGAGGCCGTAAAAATTGGTGGAGACCTGGTAGAGCAGTTTGGCTATTCTTCTTCGGGAAGGACATACTGTATTGCTGATGCACATGAAGCATGGATGTTATCGGTTGTGAATGGAAAGCATTGGGTGGCACAACGGATCCCTGATGACCATATCGCTATTATTCCTAATTATTATACCATCACAACGGTTGACCTGAACGATTCTGCAAACTTTTATGGTTCGGCCGACCTAATCGAATATGCAATCAAAAGAAAATGGTATAAACCTGCGACAGATGGTGATTTTAATTTCAGGCTGGCCTACAGCGACCCCGGTAATTTGGAAAACATGGGAAATATTGTCCGGCACTGGAGTGCTATAAATAAATTGTACTCCGAAGGATTTGAAACAACCGATGAATTTCCATTTTCCTATAAGCCAAAAAGGAAAATTGAACTGACTGATCTTTTCGGTGTATTAAGAAACCATAACGAGGACAGTGAGTACGATCAATCGGAAAATTATACTTTGGGCAATCCTCATGAACAAGGAAGGGCTATTTGCTCGAATACCACCCAATATGGTTTTGTCGCTCAATTGCGCACAGATTTGTCCAGTGAACTGGCATTTGTAATGTGGCTGGCCCCTTTCCGGCCATGTGTGCATGCTTTTACACAATGGTATTATGGGATGGCAAAAATTCCGGATGGTTTTGCTGAGGGAAATTATGAATCAGCCCTTGACAGTCATTTTGAACCTATCGAAGATGTTTTTGAATATGCACCTGAGAACAGATTTTTGGAATATGTAAAAAATGCAAAAAAAGTAGATAATAATTATGGTTCACAAATAATGATGATCCGTCATAAAATTTCTGTGATTGAATCCGAATTGGTTGAAAACCAGGCGAGTTTTGAAAAGATGGCTCAGAAAAACAATTCCAACGATAAAAGACAGCTGAAACAAACCATTCAAACGTATTGTGAGAAACAGTTGGGGCGATCAGAGGAAATATTAAAATAAAATGCCTGTATTAAATTCCTGCGATTTCACGTAAGCAGCTCCAAACAGTTCTGCTACTGTATTTTTATCTCTGATGAGTTGGTTTTTCAATTCTTCCAAATCTTTAAATTTCTTCTCATCCCTGATCCTTTCAATGAAATAGACTGAAATTTCTTTACCATAAATATTTTCATTGAAATTGAAAATATGTACCTCAGTCACAAAATCGTGTTTGCCAATTGTGGGCCTTGTACCTATATTGCCCATCCCAGGGAATAGGTTTCCGTCAATTTCAACTTTACATGCATAAACACCACCGGCAGAAATTAATTTATATTTATCATCAATTTCGATGTTGGCAGTTGGAAACCCAATTGACCGTCCAATTTTATTTCCTTCAACCACATGTCCTGAAATGGAATACTCATACCCAAGCATTGCATTGGCTTCCCTGATGTTTCCATTCATCAGTGAATTCCTTATTTTTGTGGAACTCACGGCTTGGTTCCCAATGAATTGAGCAGGTACTTCAAATACTTCAAATCCGTATTTACGGCCCAATTCATTTAGCTTGTCGTAATTTCCTTCACGGTCTTTTCCAAAATGATGGTCGTAACCAACAATGAGTTTTTTCAAATCCAGCTTGTCAATAAGGTATTCTTTAATAAAATCTTCAGAGGATGTTTTTGCGAATTCTTTTGTAAAGGGAATGATGATCAAATGATCGATTCCAAGATTTTCCAGCAATTTGAATTTTCTTTCGTTGGTGTTGATAAATTTCAGGTTAGCAATGTTTGTATTCACAACAAGGCGTGGATGGGGATCGAATGTGACCAAAATTGTTTCTCCATTGTTTGCTGCAGCGATCTCTTTCATCGTATTCACAATTTTTTTGTGCCCAATGTGCAAGCCATCAAAAGTTCCCACCGTAACAACAGAAAATTTTCCGCCGGTAAAATCTTTAATATTAGTATAAATTTTCAAATCCTGAATTTTAACAAATGCAACAAAAATAGTATATTTACAGCTTATTTAATTGAGGCCAAATCAAAAAACATGAGAACGCTTGTTTACATATGTGTTTTGCTTCCACTTATTGTCAAAGCGCAACTATCCGATAATTTTTCCGATGGAAATATTAATGCTAACCCGCAATGGCTGGGTGATACATCCAGTTTTACGATTTCCAACAGCAGTGCAATCCCACCGGAGATGAAACCTGCTCTTCAACTCAACAGCGAAGGTTCAGACACCTCATCATTATACCTGCAAAACACCCTGATAAGTAATACTGAATGGAGTTTTTGGATCAAATTATCTTTCAATACATCAGCGAATAATTTTGCACGTATTTATCTTGTTTCGGATCAACCTGCAATGAAGAACGAATTGAACGGCTATTTTGTTCAAATAGGAGGAACGAATGACAGCATTGCCCTTTGCCGGCAACAGGGTTTCGATATCACCGAGATCATAAAGGGTTCTGCTGCTTATACCGGGAATACAACCAATGTTTTGCGCATTAAAGTAACCCGCACCAACCTTGGCGAATGGAATTTGTATTGCGACCCATTTGGTGGATATAGTTTCGAAGCTGAAGGATCTGTAATGGACACTGAAATTATCAATACCGCTTATTTTGGTATTTATTGCAAATACACCTCCAGCAATGCCACAAAATTTTACTTCGATGATTTTTATGTCAATGAAATTGTGGTTGATACAATTCCACCAGCAATTACAAATCTGATGGTGATGTCAAACAATAAACTTGATGTTTATTTTAGTGAAATCCTGGAAATCCAATCCGCGGAATATGTTTTGCATTATTCCGTTAATAATGGTATCGGCAATCCAATTACTGCACAAAGAGATCCAGGTGATTTTTCGTTGGTTCATCTTGAGTTTCCCTCAAATTTTATCCCGGGAACGGCTTATACATTATCCATCACTGGGATAGGTGATTTATCCGGAAACCTAATTGAAAACGAAACGTCGACTTTTACTTATTACCAATCAACTGCAATCAATCAGGCTGATATTGTTATCAATGAAATTATGGCAGATGTAAGTCCTGTCCCTGCTAATCTCCCTGAAGCCGATTTTTTAGAGTTATACAACAGGACAGGAAATCCACTTGATCTTCTTGATTGCAGTATAAAACCAAGAAGTTCATCCAATCCAATTTTATTTCCATCCGTTATTATTGAGCCTGATAGCTTTCTGATCGTAGTTAAAACCAATCAGGTAGAACTGTTTGAGCCTTACGGTTCAGTGATTGGATTAGCCGATTTTTCGCTAAACAATGAAGGGACTATTGTATTAAGAAATCCACAGGGTACTTTGATTCATTCTGTATCTTACACGAAGGATTGGTATCATGATGAACAGAAGGAGGAAGGTGGCTGGTCGATTGAACAAATTGATCCCGGCCATCCATGTAATGAATTGGAAAACTGGAAAGCGAGCTTAAATGAATATGGTGGAACTCCCGGAACCAGAAATTCAGTTGACGGTACAATTTATTCTTCTCCCGAAATTATCCAGTTACTGGCTCTTGATGATACAACCCTAAGAATTTTCTTTTCTCATTTTATGGATAGCATTGCATTATCAAATTCAGGGGCCTACAGTGTCGATAATGCATTGGGCAATCCCTCTGAAATCAGTATTGAAGAAGGTAGTTTTACACATGTTTCGCTGATTTTTGAATCCGGGTTTGTGGAAAATACAATCTACAAGTTAATTATTACTGATTCGATTTATGATTGTGCAGGAGATATGATTCCAATGCTGTCAGAATATTCTTTTGTATTGCCATCCAAGGCAGAGCCTTATTCTATTGTTATCAATGAAATTATGGCTGATCCCGATCCTCCAAGAGGCTTGCCTGAATTTGAATACATTGAACTTTACAATACTACTCAATCTTTTCTTCGGATGAAAGACTGGACACTTAAAGTTGGTTCTACTAACAAACCTGTTCCTGAAATTGTCATTGAGCCGGACGAATACATTATTTTTACGGTGCTGGAAGCAGTAAACCTTTTCGGGATGGTAGCCCGTTCTTATGGCTTTTCAACGTTGGGATTGACCAATTCAGGAACGTCCATTAAATTATTTGACGAAAGTGGCAGCACCATATCGCAATGCAGTTATACGGATGACTGGTATGAAGATGATGAGAAGCAGGAGGGAGGATGGTCGCTGGAACAGGTTGATCCATCCAATCCATGTTCAGGAGACGAAAACTGGACCGCTTCTATGGATGATCGGGGCGGAACTCCCGGTTCTGTAAATTCTGTTAATTCGAAAAATCCTGTTAATCCATTAATTGAAAAAATTATACCCCTTGATGATAATACACTCATGGTGTATTTTAACCAACTGATGAATACATCAAGCATTTTGAACCCATTAAATTATACAATTGACAGGGGCGTTGGAAACCCGGCACATGTTTTCCAGGAAGGATTTAATTTGAACGAAATTTTTCTGGAACTGAATCAATCATTGTCCTATAATGTTCTCTATACTTTATCGGTTTCAGGTGAGCTTTTGAATTGTGTGGGAATTCCGGTGCCAACATTATTTTCGATTGAATTCGGTTTGCCGCAAAGCCCGGTTTCAAATGATGTTGTTATCAATGAAGTTTTGTTTAACCCTGCCGATGATGGGGTTGATTTCGTGGAAATTTATAATCGTTCGGATAAAATTATAGACCTTAAGAGCCTGAAACTTGGATCGGTGGAGGTGAACCTATTGGAACCCAATGATACAGCCTATAAATCTGTTTCCTATGAAAATGAACTCATGTTGTCAAATACCTTTAAAGTGTTGACTGTAAATCCACAGAAAGTAAAAGCCCAATATTTTACCGAAAACCCTGATGGATTCATAAAAATGGAATCCTTCCCCAGTATTACAAATGAGGAGGGGACGGTTGTCCTTTCTGATCAAAATGAAAATCCAATTGATGTATTTTCGTATGAAGAAAGCATGCATTATCCACTGTTAAATTCAGTGGAAGGTGTCTCGTTGGAAAGGATAAACTACAATCGCCCTTCGCAGGATAAAACCAACTGGCACTCGGCCTCTAAGGAGGTAGGATTTGCTACCCCGGCCTACAGGAATTCACAATATAGTGAAGTGTCGGATACAGACGATGAAGTTATCGTAGAACCGGAGATCTTTTCGCCTGATAACGATGGCTTTGACGATATCCTGAATGTAACTTATAAATTTGAATTGCCAGGATTTACAGCCAATATTATAATTTATGATGCTCAGGGAAGACTGGTAAAATACCTTGTAAAAAATGAACTTTTGGGAACAGAGGGAACTTTTTCGTGGGATGGCACAACAGATGACAACAGAAAGGCCAGTATTGGTATTTATATCGTTTTGTTCGAAGCTTTTGACATGAATGGAAATATCAAAAAGTACAAGAAATCTGCAGTTTTAGGTGGACGGTTGTAGTATTTAATGAGGCAAGCTAATCCATGGATAGAAAACAGCCGCAAAGAAGGAATTCTCATCGTTTATTATAAAGATTCATTGTTCGTTCACCTCCGATATAAACGAAACTTTTTATCATTTCGACTGCGGTTTTAATTTTTGGCATCATGATTTCTTCTTCAGTTTTCGTCCATTGGCCCAATACATAATCCACCTGATAGCCTTTTGCAAAATCATCACCAATTCCAACCCTCAACCTTGAAAACGCAGATGTTCCTAATTGTTCAATAATACTGATCAAGCCATTGTGGCCTCCATCACCGCCTTTGGCCCTCATGCGCAGAGTTCCTGCAGGCAATGCCAGATCATCCGTAACGATTAATAGATTCTCAATAGGGATATTTTCCTTGTTCAGCCAATACCTGACTGCATTACCACTTAGGTTCATATAAGTTGATGGCTTGATAGCAACAATATTTCTTGCTCTGTATTTCAACCTTGCAACATCAGCCAGACGGTCTGTTTTAAACATTGATTCTCCATCTAAAACCAGTGCATCTGCAATAAGAAAACCAATGTTATGGCGAGTATTGGCATATTCCTGTCCGATGTTTCCGAGTCCGGCAATTAAGTATTTCATTTTTTTAAAATCCCAACATAAAACATTTTCATAAAAGAAAAATTCCAAATCCCATCAAAAATCGACAGGATTTGGAATTTTTGCAATGGGGTTCATTATTATTCCTGAGCTTCCTTGTTTTCTTCTCCTCCTTCGGCGGGCTCTTCCGCAGCACCTTCTTCACCTTCATCATCTTCTTCAGTTTCACTTACAACAGCCCTTGCAGTTTTAACAGCAACAACCTGTGTGTTCGGAGAGTCAAGAAAAGTTACATTGTCCATAACGATGTTCTTAATTTTGATTGAATCACCAATATCAAGTTTGCCAATGTTGATAACAATTTTATCTGGCAGGTTTTCAACCAAACCCTGTACGCTTAATTTTCTGAGTTTTAATTCAAGCCTGCCACCTTTTATAACTCCAGGAGCAGTACCTTCAAAAGTAATGGGCAACGCTGTTTTTATTGGTTTACCGGGAACAATTTCCAGGAAATCAGCGTGTAATACATGATCAAATACCGGGTGGTACTGAACATCTTGCAAAATTGCACTAACCTCTTTGCCGTTAAGATTTATGTTAACAACGTAAACTTCGGGAGTGAAAATGATCCTTTTGAAATCTTTCTCATTCAAAGTAAAATGCACTTGCTCTTTACCTCCGTAAAGAACACAAGGGACTTTTTCTTCCCTCCGTTGTTTCTTTGCATCTTTTTTCCCTACGTTCTCTCTCAGAGAACCGCTCATAGATACTGTTTTCATAATAATTAAATGTTTAAATTAAGACTCTGTTAACTGATATTCACTTTATATAGCGAACTAATAGATTTTGTCTTTAAAGCTCTTCTGATCACTTCTGCGAAAAGGTCGGCCGTTGTGAGAACTTTTATTTTGTCTGATTTCCTTTTTAATGGAATTGTGTCAGTAACTACAACTTCCTTGAATGCTGAGGCATCAATTTTTTCATAGGCATCTCCCGAAAATACAGGATGCGTGCAAAATGCCCTCACACTGTTGGCACCTTTTGCCATGATCAGATTGGCAGCTTTCGTAATGCTTCCGCCGGTATCAATAATATCATCTATCAAAACTACATCTTTGCCAACTACATCACCAACCAATTCCATTGATGCGATTTCGTTGGGTTTTGACCTTTGCTTATAGCAAATTGCAAATCCGCAATTTAAAAACTTCGCATAAGCAGCGGCTCTTCGGGTGCCACCTGTATCCGGCGAAGCCATCATTAATTTTGGAAGGTTTAATTTTCGGATGTGTTCAATAAATATGGAGGAAGCAAAAACATGATCAACCGGAACATCAAAGAAACCTTGAATTTGATCTGCGTGCAAATCAATGGTAATAATCCTTTGAACTCCGGCAGCCGTTAACAAGTTAGCAACCAATTTAGAAGCAATTGAAACCCTTGGCTTGTCTTTCCGGTCTTGGCGTGCCAGGCCAAAGTAAGGAATAACGGCAACGATTCTTTTTGCTGAAGCACGGCGAGCTGCATCAATCAACATTAGTAGTTCCAGCAAATTATCTGCCGGTGGGAATGTAGATTGAACAATAAATACATCTCTCCCTCTAATGTTTTCTTCGAAAGAAGGTTGAAACTCTCCATCAGAGAACTGAGTTATTTCTACATTTCCAAGAGGATGACCATAGGATTCAGCAATTTTTTCTGCTAAATATTTTGTTGCTCTTCCGGAAAATATAAGTGCTTTTGTTGCCATTTATCGGAGCTTTAATGCCGGGATCAATTTTGCCGCGAAATTATAACTAATTTGCTTTCTATCAAACTAAAAATGACTGACATTTAATTTTTTATTCTAAATGATGATAAAACTTAAAATTTTTAAATATTTTTGCAGCCTTATATGTGTCTATAATTACTTTGCCCGGATGGCGGAATAGGTAGACGCGCTGGTCTCAAAAACCAGTTCCTTTTAGGAGTGCCGGTTCGACCCCGGCTCCGGGTACGAAACAACCCTTGAAAGCCCTGCTATTACAGGGCTTTCGTTTTTTCGGTATCCAAGTTTGTACCCAAAATATATATCTATTTTTTTTGAATGAATCTTTTTATTTTTGCTCTTAAATAAATCAAATATGACCCTTGATAAAATATATAATGAGGCCTACGTTAAAAAGAAAGAAGAGATTTTTCGAAGATATAATGAGGAAAAGAAAGTAGTAGCAAAAGGAAAGCTCCCTTTATTCCAGAAAAAGTTCCAGGAAAAAATCAATCAGGAATATGCAGAACTATTCAGCCAGAACACCATCGAAAAATCAGAATACCACTTTATCGAAACGTTCAGCGCAATAATACCAGGTGTTGAAGATTCTTACTTGACTTTTGATGAAGATTATGCTAATACAAAAGAATTTATAAAAGGTAGATACATGAATCATGTCTATGGCCCCAAGGTTGATATTTTTTTTAAGCAAAATGATGAGGTAATTGTAAAGAAATTAGGCCATTTAAAGGCTTACAATGAATTACGACTTGATTTTGTTCAGGCTTTGAATGCTTTCTATATCGCGAAGTCTACTTCGCAAAACATGGATATAAATGAATTTAGCAATTCAAATCAAATAGAGGATCAAACAACAGCAATTGGTCAACCTATAAACGAAAGTGTGGCAAACGAGAAAAAATTCACCAGCATACGACAAATTGCTGACTATTTTAATTGCTCTATTCCAACGGCACAAAAAATTAAAAATAGCATACCCAAACACCAATATACTCAGAAGGAGAGAACTTTTGCTATTCGAGAATCAGTTTTGTTGAAAAATCATGGAAGCAATACAAAAAATTATTAGCTAGGTGCATATTTTATCATGCATGTGAAACCTATTCCGTTTTAAACTGAGCATTTTTTCCAGGAATATGTTTTATATCCATTTAAAAAAAGTTAATGGTAAATGTCCTAATAAACTTAGATCCGTGCTGAAGGTTTACAATTTCGATATTAGAAATTCCCGTACAATCTAATTCAAGTAATCTCTCAACTGAGGTTCCTATACGGCATTTGAGTCCTATTTTCAATTGATTTGAGTATTCATATTGCTTGGGACTCTTTTATACTCGCCATCAAAGGATTATTTTTCCTTTCAGGTTTTTGTATTGATTGTTGGTTTAAAATCTTGAAATGTACATGAATTTTCGTTCGAGACGCCCGTTAGGCTCCTCAGCCTGACTTAAGTACTTCAGAAGGTGGTTTTCTTCCATGTGAAGATTAATTGCTAATCGGGTGTTAGCTGTGGGTTCCATCTTTATATATAAATTTTAATCAGTGTTGTTGGTGTAGGGTAGATAGTTTTTGGGAAATTGCAAAAGAACAGCAAAAGCAATGCTTTCACATCAAACACTGGCTTGCATACTCGCTCACAGGAATTCATGTTACCTCATACACCGCCCGGCACAGTTTTGCTACCCATTTAATGCGTCACGGGGCACCCATGTTGTATATTTCAAAACAACTTGGGCACAGTAATATGAAAACAACTGCAGCTTACCTGGAGAACTTTGAGGATAGGCAAATTAAAAAATGGCAAAGTAAGGTTACGGATTTTGATTTGTAAATTATTTCAAATTGCACATTTACTTAAAAAAAACAGTCTATCTATACAAGGCTATACATTCTTTACATAACCGGATTATCCTTCCAAAGCCTTAGTGATTGAACAAGCCTTTGTGAAAACTCATCTTTTCTTTTGTTGATTATCGGAATAATTTCTTCAAACAAGATAATATCGCAATCAATAATGGATTGAATTGATTTTTGTGGTTCAATAAGAACTAAGGAAATTTTATAATCATGTTTTGTAGGAATAAATTCTTCCTCTTTTTGGGATAAGAGTCCGAGCCTTACAAATTCCTGGAGAAGAGCTAAGTGCTTGATTTTATACTTAGAATAGGTTTTGGCAGCTTCAGTATGAACTTTAATAATTCCTTTAAGAATTTTACTAATTCCCATTTCCTTTGCTTTAATCATATTTTCCATTTGTTCATGACGAATGGAGCCATTGTCGGTTTTTAACTCAACGAAAAATAATCTTTTATCTTTTATACTTATAGCCAGGTAATCGATTTTGATGGACTTGTTAGGACGTTTATGGCTTTTCTTTAGATAACCTACTCTAATCGGAAACTCTGGTATTAGACCTGATATTGAGGTTTTATATTTATGATTTAATATTGAGTTCAGGTATAGTGAAAAGAATATATCAAACCTTCTTTCTAATTGATAAGAGGGAAGATGTCTCCAATTATCAAGGCGATTAAATATTTCATCGATGTAATTTACGGTTTTGAAGTCCCTGATTTCCTTTTTATACTGTTGTAATTTAAAATCAAGAGTTTCTCCCTTTTTCCCTCGATTTAAAGGATTTGGCAGTAGAATACACTTTACATTTCTGCCTTTTATTGACAGCTCTTTAAATGTTCCATATTCAATTTTTGTATTAAGTTTCGAACTAGGAACAGGTTCAGAATTTTCGAGAGAATGCAGGAACCAGGCAGCTGCACTTTGGTAAACAAACAGAAGCTTATCAACTTGAACATTCCTAATATTATCAACAAGATTACTGTACTTCATTGGTATTATATCATTGTCTGATACCGAATTATAATCTGTTCTATCATAATCCAGAATGATGTCATTAATTCCTAAATTCAGTGATTTTAATAATTCCATTTTTTCAGATTCTGATTTTGTGTTTGAATTTTTGCAAACCGTTTCAGATTGGTTATAAACTGAAGTAAGGATATCCCAAAGCCTTGTTTTAGTTGAATTTGAAAAATAGAAGTCAGCTGTTTCAGGAGGTAATGATCCCACGATAACGCTTTTTGTATTCTCAAATATTATAGGTTTAAAAGGGTGTGTGTTCATCTGAAGGCTATACTAGAAAATAATAAAGTGAAATGTTGTTTCTGCTTGAGTTCCTTAATTCAATTCAAACCCATATTGATAATTAATAAGCTTTTTACTCTTTTCATTTTCCTGCCATGCTTTCTCCTGATGGCTAATTTCAATAATTTGATTTGTTGAAGTATTCTGAAACTTTTTGGCAACTTTTTCCATTACATCAATTCCTCTTGAGTAAATAAGCCATGAGGTTAAATTGCCTGTTTTTATTAGGTACAAATTGCTCACCGGTCCATGTTCAAATTCTGTGTAATAAATATCAACTTCATCTTGTCTGCACAAATGTTCGAAAATACCTTGAAAGTTATCGGGGACAGGCCCCATGGGATTGCCCGGTATTTTACCCACTTATTGAATAACCTGTTTGCCTGAACATCTCAAAGTCGGTGTAGAATAATAATTTATTAAGTTTTGTTTTCCATGGTTGAAGTTTCTCTGTAAAGAAAACAACCATTTCTGTAAATTTCGTAAAGCTTGTTTTTCTATACCCAGTATATAAAGTTGGGTAAACAGGGCTAAAAAAGTAGTCTTCCAAAAAACGGTCGTTTTTTTGTTTCTTTTGGTTTTCCAAAAGACTCAATATAGTCTTGTTTAATTTATCAACCACTTTAGTGTCCAGGGACTTGCATAAATCAACTAACTTTTTAAATTCATGAGGGTCTTCCGCTAACAAAATTAATTTTGCATTGGATTGATTAGGAACTTCTCCGCTTTCATAGTTACGGTAAACATTGGTTCCAAATCCCATAATCTCTGACATTTTTGCCGCGGACAATCCATACTTTGTACGAATGGCTATAATCTGCTCGGGAAAGGGTATGGCATATTGTACCCGGTATTGGTTTACCAGTTGGTTGTAATTTAAATTTGTAAATGTATCATCCTCGAATTGCTCTCCGGTTTCTTCACATTTGTAAAAATGAAACAGTACTTTAAATTCTTCTTTTCGAAATAACATTGTACGCCACTCTTTTACAATGCTCATTTCTTTACCTGTAAATGGACTTTTCATGATATTAGTTCTTAAATGGATAGTTCATAGGGTGCTCTGCTATATGGAATGAAATACAAACTGCCTGGTTATTTTCAGTTCCCATACTTACTTTGATGTAAACTTCCTTTTTCTTCACTATTTTCCCAAATATCCACATGGGTAAAATACCACGCATTTTTTCATCCAGCGGACCTTCGGAATAATCTTCTGTTTTTAAGGATTTGATAATTTCTATTCGTTTGACAGGTGAAATTTCCAGATCGTGTAATGTTTGTTGGTTCTTGCCCCGGTCATCCAGAAATAATATCCCGAAGATATTAATTTTCACCCTGAGTTCCTTAATGTAATTTTCTACTTCTTGTTTTGTTTGCATTAAAATAGCTTACAAAAATATTAACATTTAATGAAATAAACAACTATAAAGTTCTATTATTTAATATTATTGTACTAATATATTACTTTATAGTTTTATATTAAGCTAATCCTACGTTTCGTATTATGATTATATATATTCCTTACCCACCTGTTTGAAAATGACCTACAGCATTTATTACGTTCATCAGCTTGGTGAGTTTAATGAATTTGGGCAATTAATTATTCTAATTTCAGTTGCTTATGCTCATCTTCATCCGCTCCAGGCAATTCTAAAGCCTTTACGGATTGTATGGCATTTCCTGCAATGCCTTTAATGGAGCCATACATATCAATGGTGTTGGTTATTACCTTCTCAATTTGTTTTTCCCGTTCTTTCCAAATGCGTTGCATTGAACGCTTTTCAATTTCCAATGCAGTTTTCATTGAAGAAAACCCTTCAACAATGGCTTCAACCTGCATTCTGAAATTGTTACTTGTAAGGTAATCGTACAACATATGCATTTTATCGCCTTTGTTTTCCTGAGAAGCAACTGCCAGGCTTAATTGAATAATCGATTCCCTTAATACTGAACAAAGCCCTTTAAATTCTTCATAGCTGCAAATCCAAACACCATCTTTAATTCCCATACGGTCAAAATTAGATGGCATAGCTTCCGTTACCAATACGCCGATATCTGCTCCCTTTTCCCGCATGTCGGCTTTAAATTTCTCTATCCAACTTGGCTGAAAATCTTTAGTGCGCTTGCTCTCGTAATAAATTTTACCACAATTTTGACGATTCCTGGTATTCACAATCTGAATGCAATCACCACCCCTGGCTCCTTTTTTAATTTCTTCAATAGAATCTAAAGGAAATTGAGCAGCCAGCCATTCTTCAATGGCTAACTCCTGAACCTCGCCTTGCATCTGCATTGAACCTTGCTCTTGCTTTCGTTTCATTTCCTCGGTCAGCTTTTTCTGTGCTTCTAATTGCATCTGCATTTCTTTGAAACGCAATTCGTTTTTTGCTTCCTCAGATTTTCTGATTTTTTCTTTTTCTGAAATAAGCGTTTCATTTAGCTTCTTTTGGGCTTCTGCCTCAACAGCTTCTTTTAATTCAGATTTTTCCCGTTTGAGTTTCTCAATTTCGGCTTTGGTTCTGTTAAGCTCTTTAATTTGTTCCGATTTCTCGTTTAGCTCTTTTTGCAAAGCATTAAATTGTTCTGATTGTTCTTCAAGAAGTTTAACTTTTAACGATTCTTCCATCAGGCTTTTTTCTTCTTTCAGTTTTTTATCAAAACGCTCCTGAAACAATTCATTCTCCTGCTTTTTCTTCTGCTCAAAGTCAAGTTTCTCTTGTTTTAACTTTTCTTGCTCTGCTTCGTATTTCTTCTTTTCTTCTGCAATTTGAGCCTGATACTTCTGTTTAATCTCATCTTCTAACTGATGTGATAAAATATCCTGTACATCAATAGATGTACCGCAGTTGGGGCATTTTATTTGGGTTTGGTTTTTCATCAACTCTGTTTTTTTTCAATTGATTTTAAACGCTTAATATCCTGTTCTATTTCTTTTAAACTTTCTTCTATTTCAATTTTCTTTTGCTGCTCTTTGTATTTCTCATATTCTGTACCCGACTTTTCAATAGCCATTTTATGGCTTACCTTTCCGGCATGGTCTAATAATTCCCGGTCATTCATTTGAAGTATTGAATCAAGACGCTCAATCCAATCTTTCATATACATAGGTGTTTGTTGTTGTGCCATTGTTTCGGCAAAAGCAAGGTATTGTTCAACTAACAAGCCCAATAGTTTTATTTCATTCTCATTCAAATAATTTTTAGCAACGCTTATATCTTGCTTTTTAACAGCATGGGTATTCTTCTTGTCATAAGATTGCATACCAAGTAGCGGTAACGAAGCGTCTGCTCTTCTATAAATTAATTCTGCAGCAGTTTGTTTACTTATAGCCCATAACAGTTTGTTTTGAACTACTTTAAAAAACATAATTGTTTTTTCATCCGAAGGATTATAATCTACACTTGTTGCATAAATGTCTTTAATTTTTTGGTAGAAGAAACGCTCAGAAAGCCTTATCTCACGAATACGTTCCTGCAACTCATTAAAGTAGTTCATCGAAGTACCAGACTTGAAACGATCATCGTTTAAAGCAAAGCCTTTTACAATATATTCTTTTAACCGCTGTGTTGCCCAAATTCTAAATTGAGTACCCTGTTTTGATTTTACACGGTAACCAACTGAAATGATTACATCAAGATTGTAATAATTTGGAGTTTTTTGCTGAAATTCGGAATTTCCGAATTTCTTTAGAACCGTTTCCTCATCAAGCTCTCCCTCCTTAAAAACATTTTTTATATGTTCGTTTATCGTTGACTTTGCTTTCCCAAAAAGCAATGCCATTTGTTCTTGTGTAAGCCATACAGTTTCGTCTTCTAAACGGACATCAATTTTAGTACTGCCATCTTCTGTTTTATATAATAGTATTTCTGAATTAGACATATTTGACTCTTTGTTTAAAATTAATGTACATCTATTAATGTGCCGCAGTTTGGGCATTTTATTTAGGATTCTCCGCTCATTATTTATGTCTTTTTTAATTAAACTCGTGCATATCTGTATTGTCCTTTTAGGTTTTGGTGTATAAACTGTCCCTTTGAACCTGCACTTTTAAAATCTTCCCATACATTTTGGTTAACATCATAATATTGGTAAATGCTTCCATTGAGAAATTCTACTTCAAGTGTTAAGCTTGAAGAATCGTAACTTATTCTTGCTACATTAGATGAACTGAATTCTGTGTGATGTTCCATAGTTAATCTTCATTTATGTTTTCTTGTTCCTTTAATGGGATTGCAATTTTTGGATTTTGTTTTCTCCAAACTTCGACAACTTTATCGTAATCTTCGACAACTTGTTTTGGTGAATCCCAGCCACCTGTTAAATTGAAAGATAAATCGGGTGGAAGTTCACTACTAACAATTGGGTCTTGACTATCAGGTCTTCTTTCTTTTGGTGGGGCTTCTATCAAAGTTCTCATAGGAAGCTTCACTGCTTCTCCCAATATTATTGCTTCACCTGTTTTTAATATTGGTAGCATATCAGTTAGTCCATCCAAATTATCTGTAATAGCCCCTTTGATATGTGCTCGGTCTGTATTGTTTGATAATCTTAGAGAAAAGAAAGTTCCACATTGTGATAAAATAGTGGGATTTATCTCCGATGGCCTTTGACTAACTATCATTGCGCCAATTCCATACTTTCTACCCTCTTTCACTATTTTTTGAACTATTGTAGATGCAGATTTTTCAAAATTGTCAGTTAAATAACTATGAGCTTCCTCCATAACTACTAATAAAGGTCTTTCCCTACCACCTTCTGGAAGGTTTCTTGACCAAAAGAGCCCATCGTAAATAATTCGTAGACAAATTCCTATTATATCGTTCAAAACCGAAGGAGGAACTCCAGATAAATCTAGTATTGTTATAGGTTTATCACTTCCTATCCAATCTTTTATAAAATCATTTAAATCTTTTTCCACTTTACCATCTAACTCAGGACACCAATCATCTGGTTTCAATAAGAAATCAAATCTTGGTATTCGAAGTTTTGATCCAAGATTTTCAAGTTGGGAAGTAATATTCAAAGTACCTGGTAGATATTGAATCTTTTCGGGATCTCCTGCTACATTTTTCACCTTTTTAAATTTTGGTGGAATGGCTTCCGCAGGATTTCCTTTGATTTCATTACCATCTTCATCTTTTTCATATGCCCAATTTTCTTCAATAGGAAGTTTTCCATTATCGGTATAATATGTTCCAAATTCTGAACAATATAGATCATACCACAATTGATTTAAGCTAAAAGGTACAGGACTATCAACACTAAGAGTTTGCCTTGAAAGGTCATTTTTAGGATATTTATTAAGTGCTTTGATTTTATAATCTATAATTTTTTCAAGGACAATATTTTTACTTTTTGAGTTTTCTCCAAATCCACCAAATGTAACTTGAAGTAATTCATCTGCGGTGAGTGCCCAAAAAGGGATTCTAAGTGGTTTTTCGTTTTCAATGTTTGCTTCAGGATTAATTTTATAAATATTAGCTCGATCTTTCATGGCCCTTCCATATTCGCCATGAATATCCAATACAATAATTCTAGATGAAGGAAATTTTTCAGCATCAGATAATGCGTTTAGTAGACCTGCAACAGTAGTTGATTTTCCAGAACCAGTAGTACCGACAATTGCAGAATGTCTAGTTATGAGCTTATTTATATCAACAAGCGAATCGATAGATTCAGAACCAGCAATATGTCCTACTCTTACCAAATGATTTTGTCTTCCTTCTTCACCATAAATCTTGGCGAGGTCATGCTCGGATACTAAGTGGACCTCGTCTTCAATTGTTGGATACTGCGAAATCCCTCGCTGAAATTTCCCACGCTTATAACCCTCTCCTATTAGTTGCACAGTTAACCAACGATAACCATCAGGTAACTTGTCTGCAAGGTTTTCAGGAACTGAACGCGCCCCAACTTGAGACACAATTCCAAATAAATCAATATATCCTATTGGTATTCTTACAAAACTTCCAACTTGTCCAATTCTATACCCTTGGCCATCTACAAATGTAAGCCCCGAAGAATGTGTACTTGTTAGTTTTACACTTACCGATGTACCATTAACATCTTGAACTGTGCCAAGTAAAGTTGAATTATTCGCATTAATCTTCATTTTCCTTATGTTCATAAATACTCATTTCTCTTAGAAATTGTCCAAACTTTCCAAAATCCCCAAGTCTAAATTCATATCGAATAATTTCTTGTTTATTTTCCTCTTCTCCCTCTTCCTCAACTATTTTAGCTATTACTTCAGCCGGAATTTCCCCAATTTTCTCTTCGTCACTAAGATGCCAATCTCCTTCAAGTCTTCCGACTATACCTTTATCAAACGCGATTAGACTTAAGTTAGGCACTTGCATTGCACATTGTTTAGCTTTAACATATTTCTCATCATTTAGATTTCCATAAACAAAGGCAAAACACATAGCCGTTGGATTACTTTGCAATGCCTGGACCATAACATTATTAATGTGATCATCACTGAATGAATATCCGCTAGTAAATAAAATAGATGAAGGGTAAAGGATAAATTCCTTAATTCTATCCAACATAGCTAAATAAGGCATTTTTCGACTTTGGTCATATTTAAGATGAGAAGGATAGATTAAATAATTTTCATCTTTTTCTATCTTATCACTTCTTACAACATTTTGTTCTTTATCGATCTTCCAATTAATTGAACCATGAATTTTCCATAATCTACACCATCTCGGATGAAGTAATTCTTCATCTTCTACTGTTCCTAAATCAAAAAAGGCATTTTTACTACCAATAAAACCATCAAAATATGGACATGCTGTTTCTTCCAAAGCTTGTTCAATCAAAAGGTCATAATTTGTTGTAAAAATATGGACAGGTTTTTGTCTGGGAATAGAACGAGCCCAAATCGCTAAGCTGTGGTATGGAGAGTCACGAAAAGGTAATTCTTTATTAACCTCTTCCGAAATAATATTACAAATATCATCATCCAGTGTATTTAATTCTGAAGCAACAAATTCACGCACCATACCTTTTCCTGCTACTTGTTTTAATGCTCTCAATTGACTCAGTAAATCTTCAATATTTGGATTATTGATCTGATCTTCCTCCATTTGTTTTATGAGTTTATCATATGGAGATGGTATGTCATTGTTACTTTTTAACTTGTCTGTAATGATTTTAGTTAGGCCCAAAACGTCTGGGATCAAAGGATACTGATATTGTTTCTTGGTTCTAATGTCTGAAAAAGGATACTCAATTTCTACTCCAAATGGACAGCCCGCTCCTAAAAAAACACCAACAGGTTTGCGGTTTTGGGATAGTGCTTGTTGAATGTATCCTATTTGTCTATAAGCATCGTGTTTCATATAATTTCGTTTTATCTTTCTTCTACAATCTTAATTTCCTCCTCCGTCAACCCATACAACTCATAAACCATCATATCAATTTCCCGATCTATTCGATCAATTTCTGATTTAAGTATCAGGGCTTTTTGCTTCTGCTCATTGAAATATTGCATCCATTCGGCCTCTTCGGAAAGGCTTAGTTGTATTTTGGCTTTTTTGAGTTCGGAAATAAATGATTTGAATTCCAGTTCCGGCCAAGTGAGTAGCTTCTGACTTAGCTTGTTAATTTCAAATTTACCTTTAAGCAAATCACAGAATTGACTTTGGATTATCTGAAATTGTTCAGTTCGTCGAATTAAATATTCAACATTATCTGCAATTTTTTGCTGAGTTACATTATTTGCTAATTTGATTGGAATTTGACGAATATCAGCTAATGTCAATTGTCCAAAATCATCTTTAGTCGCAGTTGTTGCACCCCGAATTTTTAAAAATGAAACTAATTTAGAATTGATTATTGCAAGTATATATTTGATTCGATACTTGTTACTATTTATTTTAAGGTTGTAAAGGTCTTTCTTATTGACAAATTCATCATTCACATAATTTGCCATTATCTGAAACTGTCGATTAATTAACCTCCTTATCAAGATTCTCTCACCTTGGAAAAAGCTGTAATCTTTTGGTTTTTCCTTTAAATGATCCCCATAATTTACATATTGGAAATCTCTTACAATCTTATAACGATACAATCCACCTGTGAAATAGTTTTTGTTGCTTTGAAAAACTTTCCGTTCTGAAACATCTTCTTTGTTCGGGAGAATGCCCCTAATCGAATCGGATATTTCATTCAACGGAATTGTTTCCTTGTAGATTTTTGGAAGTAGTTCATAAAAAGCTGGATTTAATACAATCTTTAGAGAATCCAATTCAGACCAATAAAGACTTGGTAATTTTTTCAATCGAGTATCTGTTGTTAAATCTCTCAATTGTTTAAACCTAATCGGAAATTCATAAACCAAAGAATCATAACCTATTGATTTTATTTTTCTAACAACATAAATCCCAGTGTCAACATAAGCGTCTTCAAAAACATCATAGGGTAATTTAATAGCAATGTGAAGTTTTCCATTTTGAATTAGATATCGTCTCAGTGCAATATAATTTTCCCCGCTTTGCCAGGAAACTGGATTGATATAGCTCCAAACACCATCCCATTTGCAAAGTTGAAAAGCAAGTTGAATGAATGCGCTGTAAATATCAAAATTACCCTTGAAACATTGATAATTTGAAGTAATAAAAAGTTTGTCTAAATCATTAAGTTTTGCACCATAAGGCGGATTTCCAATCACCACATCAAACCCCGACTTCGCTGAAGCTACGTCGGGCGATGCCTTTTGATTGAAAACATTTGGAAATTCTTTCTGCCAATTAAAAGCCTTATCACCCGCCACCGCCGGATCATCAATCAAAGAATTGCCACATTTTATATTGTTGGAAAGTGTTGTCAGTTTTCGGCCTTTTTGGGCTGTTCGAAGCCATAGGGATAGTTTGGCAATTTCCACACTTTCTTCGTTGATGTCTACACCATACAGGTTTTTTTCGAGGATGGTGTTTTCAATGTCCTGGAAAACAATTGGGTCTTCGAAAAGTTTGGCATGGAGCTCATCAATGAAATGGTGTTCCCGGATCAGAAAATCCAAAGCCTGGTTAAGGAATGCACCGGAACCACAGGCAGGGTCGCAAATGGTAAGCTGTAATAGCCAATCACGGTATTGCTGAAGGCTGGTATCTAATTCCTTTATTGTTGATTTATGGCGCCCTTTGCGGCCTTTAAAATATTCTTCTTCAACAATGCCCAGTTCTTCTTTCTTTTCCTGGCAAAGTTTGCCCACCGTATTATCAACAATGTATTTGGTGATGTATTTTGGTGTGTAGTAAACCCCGTCCTTTTTTCGCTTTGACTTTTTTGCATCTACTTCCTGGCCTTCGAGTTGTGCTGTAATTTCTTCAATTTCGTTGAGGCTGTTTTCAAAAATATGGCCTAATATATTAACATCAACATCGGTATTAAAATCGTATTCGGATAGGATGTTTGTATGTCGCTTCAGCAGTTCATCATCAATGGTTATCGAATCGAGCACTTCATCGGGTAAGAACAAACCACCGTTGTATCCAAAGATTTCATATTTCTTGCCTTTCCAGCCTACATTCAAATAGGTGAAGTATTTCTTATACCTGTCGTATAAAGGGGAGTATGCGTCAAGGTCTTTCAACTGTTCCCATTGATGGATAATCTCCGGAATTGAATTTGGGGGTAATAAGCCTTTGTCTTCGGCAAAAATGATAAACAGGAAACGGTCGAGCAATTTTTGGGATTTCTTGAAAAGCAGGAGTTTAATCTCTGTTTCTTCTTTGCCGTTGAAAACGGGCAGGTTTAAATTATTAGTGATCAGGTCGTGGAAGAGGTCTCTTTTAAAGGATGTATAGTCGGCATAGATCTTTTGGTAATGACCTCTTCCTGCTGAACGGATGCTTCCTTGATCTTTTGCGGCAGATTGTTAAGAATGTTTGTATGCGACAAACACAGGTATAACAATTCAAACCTGTCGGGGGTGATGGTAAACAGGTCGAACTCTTCAAATTCGACTGCATTATTAATATAGAACCGGAGCTTTTCAAAATTTGAAGTGATCACATACACACATTCGGATTGATTGGCTTTGTAATCGAATGCCTGTTGCCGGATGGATTCGAGGTCTTTTGTTTTGGTGGATTTGAGTTCGATAACACCGATGGCTTTTACACCCCCCTTGCCCCCCTGAAGGGGGGATAAAATGGCTCCATCAGCTTTTTTAGGTCCGGTTTCGTTTTTAAATTCAGTGGTTAAATTATAGTTGGGATTTGGATTAATGGTGTAGCCAAGGATATTCACAAATAATTCACGCAGGAAACCTTCCTGGAATTGTTCTTCTTTACTTTCACGAATGTTCTGCTGGATGACAGGGTTAAAAAAGTAGCTTTTGTATTTTTCATAAGCATCAGCTACTGCTTGTTTTTCCTGTTCGTTCAGATATTTGATTAAAACCGAAGCTTGGAATGATGACATATTGGCCTGATAAAAGTAAAGAGACAAATGTATTTAATTAATTCGAACAAAACAAAGCAACTTTTTAAGCAAATTCTGATGGGATCCATACTTTTGTTCAATTCTAAACCAGAAACAGCTTTGATTTTACAATTTGTCTCGTATGATTAACAGGATCGTACAATTTTTCAATCCAAATTGAAAATTACTGGATATTTTCTTTCATTATTGATCACTTTTTCCAAAAAACTGAAAAAAAATTTGAATTTTTTTCAAAAATGTTCAAAACCAACTTGAATTTCCCAACTTTTTCCCAAAGAATTAAGATTCAATACATGATTTTAACTTAAAAACGGGCTAGAAATTTAAAAATGCTAAGAAAGTTTGCTAAAAACTTAAAAAAATATTGATGTCGATGGTGATTTTTAGTCGCTTATGGAAAATTAATTTTTTAAATGGTAAGTGACAAGTCAGTTTTTGAAAATGAACGGACATTGATTAGTCAGTTTTTGAAAACTCGTCAGATTCAAAAGTAATTGAAAAGTAATAAAACAGAATTAAACGGACAGGGAAATGACATTTTAAAGTTTTAAAAGGTCAATAAAAGGTCAGGTTTCAGGAAAATAATTTGATAAATCAAACCAAATAAGTTGATGGGAATGGGCCTTATCGCACCTCAAGGCTAAATATTAAAGGTTTGGGAGATGATATGGGGTGAATCCGATGATGGTTTATTGATAGGATGAGGTTCATTATTTCGTAAAGGCATTTATGAACCTTGTGCATGCTTTTTCAAAATCCGCAGGGATATTTAAAATAATGGAATCAGATTTTTTTTCGCGATATTTCAAATTGGTGGTTCGGATAAATTCCACGAATTGGTTTTTAAAAAAATTATGATAATAGCTTCTCCTGGGAATGTAGGGTATAAATAAAGAATGAGAAAAATTAACCAGTTGGCACCAATTGTCAAACTCCTCCTTGCTAATTTCCATCCCATCAAAATTCAGTATTTTATGGATCAATATATCCATTGCTTTAGCTTGAAAGTGTCCTGCCGGATCCAAATAGAGGTTAATCGTTTTACCTTTTTCATAAGCCTTTTGTTTGCAGCTTCTTGAGCAATAAATATGATCGCTGCGATAAGCGATAAACCATTCCTGACAAACCTGGCAAATCCGTTCAATTTCCTTTTTTTGCCTTGGTTTTTTTCTCCTGATTTTCCTGGACGATGGTTTTGATTTTTCAGGTGCTACCGATGGGGTATGCTTTGGCCTGGAGACAGCTACTTCTTTACCCTTTTTCTTTTCCTGAGGCATCTCAATTTTTTCACCCTTTTCGTTAGCTTTTAATCCCCAGAGCTTGTTTCCCAGCTTTCTAATTGTTTTTTCTATTGCTTTCATTTATTCAAAATTCATTTAATTGTGTTGATTAATATTATGGCTTTACTTATCATTTTTTTTCTGTGCCTATATCCTTCATGATTTCCGATTTCCTGAAATATACCCGGCTACCTTTACGAATGGGCTTTGGGATAATGCCATCTTTTTCCCATTGGCGGAGTGTGACAAGGGAGGTTTTGTAGATTTTGGCTACCTCCTTCCGGGATAGTAACTCCTCAGCTTCAGGATGGGGTTGGGCCTGATCCTTCCGGTTGAGCATTTCATCAATGGCTTCTTTAATCCACTGCTTGAACTCATCCTTTTTGATTGACCATAAAATTATTTGATCTGTGTCCATCTTTATTTCTTTTTATGTTGCCGGTGGCAAATTTAAATGCATGGACGCTGGGAAAATTTCAGCTACTTCTTATGAGAAGTAATAAGAAGGTGATAGAAGTAAGTTAGAATAAAGTGAGAAAAGAATGATAACGAATACGACCGGATTTTAACTTATATTTTCCATCTGAAAATCAGAAATCAATTTTTTATATGTCAGCAGTAGGGATTCCTTTGTATTTGTATGCAGTGTCAAGGATCTATCTGATATTTCTATGTTGAATTGTGAAGCAAACAACTTTCCCACCTCGCGATAGCTCGAAAATTTTATGATAAGAAACTCTGGCGATTTCAAGACATCGATCAGAGTAAGAAACTCGGTTTTTTTATTGGTAGTCCCTATCCAATTCCCCTGCTTATTTAATATATCATTTGACTTGAGAAAATCAATTAGCTTTGAAGCATACTGTTCTTTGTAAAATAGTGATTTAAATGATTTGAACCGCTTCCTCTCTTTTTTGGTTTTTTTAACCGGTAGGTCCACTGCTTTACCAATACTTTCGGTTTTCCCATTGGCCATTATTTCAATTTTGGCAGTTATATCCTGGATTGACTCATCAATATAGTTGATCAATTCATCAGTGTCATTCTGAATTGATGGGTCTAACAATCGCCTCGTTTTTATCCCTTTTTTATAATATTGCAGTAATTCGATTTTTTGCTCAGCAGACAATTGTTCTGTATTTTTTATAAAGATAAACTGCTGAGAAAATATTTTATTGATAATTTGCCAAAAGGGAATGTGTTTTCCGGGACTTATTTTCAAGCGATCCCTTAATTCATCAAATACATTTGAATTTATATCCTGGCTGAATGCCATTTCATCATATTCACCTTCTTTGTTATAGCTTTTTATGCCTATACGGCCACAATATGCCTGTTCCATAATGGACATGTAGCGTAAAGCGGGATAACGGTCAAGTTGATACAATTGCTCACACAATGGCTTTATTCCGGCCTGGACGATCAATGCGTAGTATGTTTCGATTTCTAATGCCATTTCATTTGCAAAGATATATTGGAATGTTAATAAGGCAAATATAAGTTTGGTTAGTTTAGGATTATTTTTAGTGTATGTCTTAATACTAGGCATTTCCCTTTTATAAACCCCATAAACAGAAAAATTACATCAAACTGGTCTAAATGATAAATATCTAACAGTTAATTTATCGACCTGACAATAATCTTACCTGGACTTCTCCGGTTTCTACCAGCTGCTTTTCTATTTGACAGTATTTCTCTTTCCGTTTGTTCTGCTGGTCAATGTCCTTCTCTATTTCCTGCTTCTGATCTTCGTCAGCCCCTGATAGTTTTTTGTTGTACTCATCCAGTTTATTATCAATGTAGGCAGTATTGCGATGTATCTTTCGTTGGTTAAAGTTGTTCTTTTTGCTGTTTCGTACACGGAACTTACTGCTATCACCAGCCAGCAACCGGCCACCGATCAGCTTGAAGTGTTTGGCTATTTGTACCGTGGCCCTAAACACTTTTTTTATGGCTTCGGGATTGTCGCGGCGAAAGTTGGAGATGGTGTTATGGTCGGGCTGCAGGCTGTTTAACAGCCACATTACCTCGATGTTTCTTTTACAAATGCTTTACCAAATGTATTGTCTCCTTCAGAAGTTAAGTTGATAATTGAGGCTACAATAAATATTAAACATAAATGTATTATTCCCTTCTATATTCAGCAGGACTTCGCAGAGATGAATTGATAAACCTTAGATTACTGATATTTTTTTTATCTGGCTCAATGCAAATCAAAATTAGTAACAGTAAAGGAATAAAGATCGTTATGTAGGCCTCTCAAAACATCTTGTCTTTGTTGCGAAAATACTTTAGTGAAGTATAAACCAGAAGAGTGAAATTGAAGGACAAAGTGGTCACCAATACAGCGGAGAAGCGTTTTGAAAGTTGTCAAGACCTCAGCGAAAAAGCCGGAATAGCGAGAAGAGTTACTCCACATGTGCTGAGACATACTTTTACGTACACTTTTGATGGAAAAGGGGTAGAGCAGGTTAATACAGGAAGCGTTGGGACATTCGAGCAGTAGATTTGCGAAATCTCATGTACTGCAAATATTAAAGATGCCCGCATTATTGGATAATATAGAAATTTGGCTTATTTTTGAATTGTTAAATGAATATTGAAAGATGACTAAAACAAGGCACAAAATCACCGGGAACAAAAAATGGTACTTTTTTAACATTTTATACCAATATAGTAGATTATCATTAATAAAAGTTATGATATAAACTAGTTCTCATCAATTTTAAAAAAAAAAAATTAAACTCATGATACGTCAATTGAACAAGGAAGAAAGGAAGATGGGAGAATAGATAATCGCTGACAAAATAATTAAACAAATACATGATTTAGAAAAAAAAACAGTTGAAAATAATTTTGGTCGGTGAGCACCAGGAATTGCTAAAATGCAAAGATAGTGTAGCTGATGATACACGACAAGTAAATGTTGCGCTCGTTTTTGATAATACAAAAGTGAGTTTCGTGCACAATGGGAACCCATTTACCGGAAACATGATAAGAGGATTAATCAATCAAATATCCTCGAAGGAAGTCGAAGAAGGACAAAGTCAAATAGAATGGAAGATTTGGAACAGGTTTATAACAACTCATTTATTGTCTAAAAACGTTGAGGTAAAATTGTTAAAACTCAAAATAACGAATTTTATAAGTTTGAATTTCCCCTTGATGAAGAAGACAACAACGGCAATAATAGCACCTAAAATTGAAACTGCCTTTTTCATGAATCTGCCGAAGGTACACAATTGATAACCAACCAATTTAATACAGTCTTTACTTATCCCAATAGACAATGAAAACAAAGAAATATAGCGAAACAGGTATAAATCGATTTAACATACTAATACCCTATGTGTAGCATTCCAAATCGCGCAAGTTACAATCGTAAATAAAGTAACTGCATTAAAGCGTCAATCAAATCTCCTTCATAATTTTATTGTACAAATTAACCCCAAAGCAAAAATTCTATTTCCAGTGTTATCCAAATTGCGTTATGTAAGAATGAATGGTCTGCAGTTGCAATAGAACTTGAACCGAATGAGAATTCAATTAAAGAATTAAGAGGAAATTCCTCGAATATTTTGTGACTTTCCTGTGGAACGAGAAATTTCATTTTCCTTTAGTGTAAACAGGCTCTCATTTTCATCCGCAAACCGAGAGGGACGAATTTAGTAAGTTAGAAATGACGATAAGGAAGTAGCTAAATCAATTGAAATTATTCCAGCAAGCTACATCGCTATATGAACAATTACTTGCCTCACGCTTACGGCGACGGAGTTAAAGGCTTGCACCAACGACATCCAATATGCCAGATGTATTATGAAATGCTTTGATAGAGAATGGTATAAAACTAAAATACAACCAGCATTAGAAACACTATATTAAAAAAACTCCATGGATTTGATACCGTTCAAAATGGAAGATGTGCAATGGGAATTAGAGAAAAAAGAGGCTTTTGTAGATTTTCCAAGCCATTTGACAAAAAAATAGGACACAAAAAATATGGAATTAAGTAGTTGGAAAACCTTTAATCTTACCCGAACAATCAATAGATCATTGGGATAGCTTAATTTGGGATAAAAATAGACTTGATAATGACCAATTAGCATCATTTGTGAATTGTAATACAACTGAGGAGCAAGATATTGTGAAATGATAGTGCTTCATACATGGATAATGATTTCTATGAGTTCATTCAGTCAGAAGAAAAATCCGAACTATTTAATCAATACTCCATAGTCCCTAATCTAGTAAGCTATTTTAAGAAGGTAAATGAAAAGAGAAAAAACGCGTTTCAAACAACACCAATGTTGTACCTTGACAATATTCAAGACGAGACTTTATTGGATATCCTAAAATATTTAGGTGAAGATTGGCGAGAGATCTTAATTGACCACAATATCAAAGTACATTTGACTAACTCAAATTTGAAGAAGCAGGATATTGCAGCAAGAATTACCAAGTTATTTAATGAATATAGTGGAGATTGGAGCCAAAATGCCATACAAGCAATTGTTACTTTATCTGAATGGTTTGAATATAATAAAGATGACGGCAAAGAATTATTTCCAGAGCTTTATAGAAAAAGAGCTGAACTATTCATGAATACAATTTCAGATAAAGAAAGTCTATATCATTTAATGAAAAGTAATACCCCTTTATCAACCCTGTCTGAAATTGCAAAGGCAATTGAAAATGACCCTGAAATTCTTAGAATTATCGAGAAAAGAAAACAAGAATTAGCAGAAGAAAAAGAAAGAAACGAAATAGGAGAAGCTGTTGAAATATTGCTTGCAGAAGTCTTGAAAAATTATGGTTTTACAGTTGAGAAAACCCATATTGGCAGGGATTTAATAATTAAGTGTAAAGGTCGAATCAATTATGATATTGAAGTTAAATCAACAAGTTCAGGAGGTTTTGTTTCGTTAACACCAACACAAGCAATTACCGCAGTTCAAAAACCTAAACACTACTCATTATGTGTTGTCCATAAGAATGGCCAAGAACTAACAAAACAATATGTAGCAGAAAATGCAAAATTTGTAAATAATATAGGGGAATTGATAGTAAATAAAGTTCAAGATGTACAGAGGTTTAACAATACCCAAAATGCTTTAACTATCGAAAATGGTGGGATTGGAATTTTAATAGAAAATCCACTGTCACTCAGGTATAAAGTGAACTCTTATATTTGGGCATCAGGTTCAAATCTTTTAAGTTTTGTGGAGAAATTAAAGGTGATGAATAATCAATGAAGTAAAGAAAAACTGATGAGAACACGCAATATACGTAAGCCGGGGGATGTGGGTAATTTAAACTTTAGTACATGTAATAAAAATTGTAACGGTTTGATAAGTTGGAGCTTTGAAATCCCGGCCTCCGCATATTGCCACCGTTTTAGTTCATGGCCGGGAGGCTTTTGACCGAAGTTCTTAATTTTAATGAAATGATTGTTTAAGGTGGTGGTTCTCTTTTGCCTGCGCACAGGTTTTGTCCCAACGATGCACGGCCGGTGGCTAAAGGCTCAGCACAGCAGGCCCTAACCGATGTACGGCCAAAGGCCAGGTCTCAACACGGCCTGCCCGCAAAACTATGGCCAACGCACTTCCAAGGGCCTTTCCGATGCACTGCCGTCCCTGACCGAATCACAGCCACTGGCCAGGCCACCTTCGCAAAGCTACGGTGGCCAAGCCGATGCACTGCCCCTTCAATCACACAGGGCTTTGGGGAGCAAAACCTATCCAGCGCCAGAACGGAGTGATGATGCCACGAAACAAAAACAAACGGGTCATAGCACATGCCGCCGGATAGTTTCCGGTTTCAAAATGAAATGAGTAATTTTAACAAAATATATCAAACAAGGAAAGTTTCCGTGGGCGGCACGTGCCATACCCGCAGACCGTTGTATTTAATTTATAAATTTACG
>JAWKKM010000049.1:0-32962 GCA_041393255.1 Bacteroidales bacterium
TTAAAAAAGTAACACACTTTAATCCTTTTTTTTCTTTCGGATTAATCTCTTCAAGGTTTTCATCTTGAGGAGAAGCACTTTCATATTTACCCAGTTTAGGTTCTATAAACCGATGAGTGACCCAGGTGCCGGCAAATGCCAGGATTACTGTTGAAACAACCATAAAATAATAATTGGCAGTTGGAAGTACATAATACTCCGCATCTAAAATCCTTGCGGCTTCTGTTGACAAGCCAGCTAGTAATGGGTCGATTGTACCAATTAATAAATTTGCACTAAAGCCGCCTGATACTCCAGCAAATGCAGCCGCCATTCCGGCTATCGGATGCCTTCCTACCGATTGGAAAATAACTGCACCCAATGGAATGATTAAAACGTATCCCAAATCGGAAGCTACATTGGAAATGATACCCGACAGCACCAATACAAAAGTTAAGGTTCGGGCTGGTGATTTTGCTACAAGCAATCTAATGAATGCACCAATCAATCCGGAACTCTCTGCTACACCAATGCCCAGCAGAGCAACCATAACAATACCCAGGGGAGCAAAGCCTGTATAATTATCGACCATATCCAACAATATCCGGTGTAAACCATCTTTTGAAAGCAAATTTACTGTTTCAATTAGTTCACCTGTTGCAGGATGGAGGGCATGCCAGTTGAGAAAATATCCTACTAAAGATAAAACTAGTACACTCAAAGCTAAGATGCCAAATAAACTGGCCGGATGGGGTAGTGCATTTCCTCCTCGTTCAATCCAACCCAGAATACCTGAATTTGTTAACTTCCTTTCGTTTCCCATTGATTTAATTTTGTCAGAATATCCGTTTAAAAAGCGCTAAAATTAAAGAAAATTTGGCTTCTCCCTTTTGAGTATTGACAATTTAAAACCATTCAAAGCATCATACCTTTTCACTTTTGATTGATTCGGGATACCACAAACTCATCCTAAGGATAATACAATCCAGCACCGGGGCCAAGAGGAATATCAAACAATATCCACACTACCAACAGCAATGTCCATGTTATGAAGAAAGCCACAGAATAAGGCAACATGGTGGATACCAAAGTTCCTATTCCTGCTCGTTTGTCATACTTTTCGAAATACACTAATATCAAAGCAAAGAAACTCATCATCGGAGATATCATATTTGTTACACTGTCTCCAATACGATAAACTACTTGTGATAATTCGGGCGAATATCCCATAAGCATAAACATGGGTATAAATACAGGCCCTAATATCGCCCACTTTGCAGACGCAGAGCCCATGAACATATTAATAAAGCCGGATAATATTACGAATAAAATCACCAGGGGAATCAGACCCATATCCATATTTTGCATTAAATCTGCTCCTTTAATTCCTATGATCAACCCAAGATTACTCCACTTGAAGTAGGCGACGAATTGAGCAGCAAAAAAGACCAATACCAGGAAAGAAGCAAGGGTTTTGAAATTATCAACCATTCCCTTGATTACATCTGCATCATTTCTAAATTTACCGGTAATAAATCCATATACCCCTCCCATTATGGTGGCAGTGATAAAAAGTATCGCAATAAAACCCTTTAGGACAGGAGATGTTAATAAGGTTCCATCATCTCCTCTCAGTAAGCCATTTGAAGGAATTAAACCGAAGGCAATAACAAAACCTATTGCTACAGTAATAATCAACACCCACAAAAGCCCTTTCTTTTCTTTTGGATTTAACTCCCCCATTTTTTCCTGAGGTACATCTCCCGAGTATTTGCCTAATCTGGGTTCAACAAACCGATGCGTTATCCATGTTCCGGTAAAAGATAATACTATAGTAGAAACAACCATAAAATAGTAATTGGCTGTCGGCAGGACATAATAATCTGCATCTAAAATTCTAGCTGCCTCGGTCGATAAACCTGCCAGAAGCGGATCAATTGTCCCAATTAACAGATTGGCACTAAATCCACCAGAAACACCAGCAAAGGCTGCTGCCATTCCTGCTATGGGATGCCGGCCAACCGAATGAAAGATTACAGCTCCCATTGGAATGAGAAGCACATAACCTAGATCTGAAGCAGTATTGGATACAATCGCCGCCATGACGATCACAAATGTGAGCAGTTTTTTTGGAGATTTTGCAACAACCAGTCTGATGAATGCACTAACCAGGCCTGAACTTTCAGCTACACCTATTCCTAAAAGCGCAACCATCACTATGCCTAAGGGAGCAAATCCGGTGTAGTTATCAACCATATCAAGCAGAATGCGATGCAATCCATCCTTTGATATGAGATTAATTGTTTTTATATCCTCACCGGTTCCCGGATGTATCGCATGCCAATGAAAAGCATTTCCGATGAATGATAGAATTATAACTATGAATGCCAAAATCGCAAATAGGCTTGCTGGATGTGGCAATGCATTTCCCCCTATTTCTACCCAATGTAAAATCTTTGAATTTATTCTCTTTTGCTTTTTCTCCATAATACTATTTTTGAAATAAACCCAAATTCGGGTAAAGTGTTTAAAAGATGATGAGTTATAAATTACATTTGTGCTTTAAAGCAAGCAAAATGATAAAAACCCAAACACAGATGACATATTTGGCTATTCTCTCTAATTTATAGCCAGATGAATAATAAGAAAGGAAGAAATATAAAATGCTGGAAATTCTATATCACGACAAATATTTAGTGGCCATTAATAAACCCCACGGACTGCTGGTACATCGAACCAAAATTGCTGGTAATGCTACTGATTTTGCGCTTCAGTTGCTCCGTGATCAGCTAGGGATACATGTTTATCCTTGCCATCGTATCGACCGTAAAACCAGCGGAGTTTTGCTCTTCGCACTTGATAAGGTAATTAACAGTCAAATTCAATTGCAATATGCCAATAACCTTGTCCACAAAAATTACCTTGCTATTGTACGAGGTTATACTAAACAAAAAGGCATCATTGATTACCCCTTGAAAAAGGATGACGGGAAATGGCAAGAGGCTATTACCGCCTATAAAACGGTTGAACAAGTTGAATTGAATATTCCTTTTTCCGGACAACCAACTTCCCGTTACTCCTTGGTTGATATAGAGCCGCAAATGGGTCGAACACACCAGATCAGAAGGCACTTTGCTCACATTTTCCATCCTGTTATCGGTGATCGACCACATGGTTGTAATAAGCAAAACAGATTGTTCAAGGAAAGATGGAATATGACAACCCTAATGCTTCATGCAAATTCGCTATCCTTTGAGCATCCGGTAAGCCAGGAACAAGTAAACATTCAAGCAACATTATCGGATGAATTCAAAAGAACCTTATCCTTTCTTGGGTTTAAATCGGAACAATTTTGAGTTTCAAAACTAAATTACAGATGATATTTTCCCATCTTCACATTTGATGGTTCTTGAAGGAAAGTTTTCGAACAGGCTGTAGTTGTGTGTTGCCATCATAATGGATCTTCCCGTTGAACTGATGTCAAAAAGCAAACTTCATGATACCATTGGAAGTCTCCGGGTCAAGATTGCCGGTGGGTTCATCCGCAAGGATTATCTCCGGGTCATTGATCAATGCCCGGGCAATGGCAACTCGCTGCTGCTCTCCGCCCGAAAGTTGGTGTGGCATCTTAAAGCCTTTGGTTCCCAACCCCACTTTATTTAATACATCCACGATACGCTCACCCATTAGTTTTTTGTCCTTCCAGCCCGTGGCTTTCATCACAAATTTCAGGTTCTCTTCCACGGAGCGATCAGGCAACAACTGAAAATCCTGGAAAATGATCCCTAATTTCCGACGCAGGTAAGGTATTTCCTTTCTTTTTAGTTTTTTCAGATCGAATCCTGCAACCTGGGCTGATCCTTCCACCAACGGAATATCGGCATAGATTGTTTGCATTAAGCTACTCTTGCCACTTCCTGTTTTTCCAATCAAATAAACAAATTCACCTTTATTGACCGATAGGCTAACTTTTGACAAAACCAAAACTTCCCGCTGAAAGACGGAAACATTTTCAAGTTCTATGATGGTATCGAGCGACATATTTGATATTTCGTGCTAAAATAGCGATCTTTCTAAAATCCAATTTGATTTTTTTGAAATACTTTAGAAGTGAGTAGTAATTTTCTAATCCATCTTGAAATGTTTTAAAACCCGTAAAGCCCTTAAGGTGTTCCAGCGACTTGGCTTCCCTGCTTTCTCCATTTCGAAGTGCACCTGGCCCAGATGCCTTGCTTGCAAGTTCCAGGTTAAATCTTTATTTCGTTTTTTAAGCAGCACCTCAATGGCCGGATGCATTCTTTCGTCCCAAACTACCCCTGCATAACGGAAATAGTCCAATGCCCTGAGGATATCGTATCGCCACCGGCTGGGAAAGGTGAGTCTTAAAAATGCGGGATCTATAATTTTCCCGGTTTTATCAGATAAAAATACCTGGTGCTGAAGAAGAAAATCAAGGGAAGTCATTTTAGCTTTATTGACTTCATCGCGTCGATAATTGTAATTACTTTGCAAGTAAGCCTCAAATCCTTCAAGAACGGAAATCGTTGTGTGCAAAGAACTGTGTTTTGCTCCACTTCGTGTGGTTCTGCAATTAAATCCACCATCGGGCATAATTTCTCCCAGGATGCTATCAATGATAGAACACAATTTATGTTCTTCAGTCTGGAAATACGAGGCATAATTTAAAAACATCCCATTAACACATACATCACTTCTGTGTGATGTTGACGGCCCCAATTGAATACCTCCATCTTCAGCTTTGGATGTTTTTAAGATAAATTCAAGGCTTTCTTTTACCATTTCATTATCCGGAGGAAGGAAAAGATTGCGCAAATCGAGTAAAGTATAATGGGTAGAAATCCATTTGGGTTGATAAAACTGCAATCCCCAATGTCCATCGGGTTTTCTTTTTGATAAATAGTGTGCGCCCCATCCCTCCTTTCCAATTCTGCTTTGCAATTCTTTGTGTTCGATGGAATGCAAATCGCGCCAGACCTGGTATTGTATTGAAACATCACCTTCTAAAAGCCAATGAATCACTTCCTGTTTATTCATCTTTTCTGATCCTGAATTAAATTTTCCATAATATGCCTTTAAGCTTCTTTACAACTCTTTTCAATGGTACTTGCCTTCAGCGGACTCTATCAATCTCATGGTTAAATGTTTTGAAATTTTGGTTCCATTACAAATATATTTCATAGCCAATTTGGCCAAATCGATATTTTTCTGCATCCGAAATGCTATCAACCTAAGAGCCCGGTCAGTTCTATCACAGGCCAATAAATCGAGTTTCTGTGAGCCCTTGTCAATGGAAATCATTGCACTTAATCCCATAAAACAAAGATACATTGTCCCAATAATTAAAACAAACATTGATCTAAATAACAATGAAGTTTATTTCATGGAAATTATAAAATTACAGAAAGTATTCCCAGATTTTTTTTCTTTTTTAATATTTCAAAACTATTTATTAACTTTGTTTTTCACTTTGATACGCAATATGAGCAAGCAGTTTATCAATATCAAGTATTACAACTACTCCGGCCGCAGGCTTTTCAAGCTGGATAAAGTAAATTTGCAGTATCTCTTTTCCAAAATTCATTTTCCCCTTCACTTTCTGATTTCATTTTAAAGCTAATGATTATTGGTTATGGAAAATAGTGAAATTAAAATCGTAAATCAAAAATCCAACATTTAATAATGTTTCAAAAAGGAATCATCTTCAACATTCAGCGCTTTTCGGTCAATGACGGTCCGGGAATACGGACAACTGTATTTATGAAAGGTTGTCCGCTCAGTTGTTGGTGGTGCCATAACCCGGAGAGCCGTAATTTTGGTATCGAAAACCTGAATGAAAAGGACATTGGCAAAGAATACTCCGTTGAGGAGTTGATGAGGGAGATACTGAAGGACCGGGTGTTTTATGATGAGTCGGGTGGCGGTGTTACTTTTTCGGGCGGGGAACCGCTTTCGCAACCGGTGTTTCTGGATGCCATACTTGCAGCCTCGCAAAAGGATGGGATACATACGACGGTTGATACGACGGGTTATTCTGACAAAGCAGTGATTGAAAAGATCATTGCTAAAACGGACCTGTTTCTTTATGACCTGAAGTTGATTGATCATTTGGGGCATATGAAATATACTGGCGTATCGAATAAAATGATCCTGAAAAACCTCGAATACCTGATCGGGACAAATGCTAATGTACTGATCCGAATACCGATGATCCCGGGTATGGTGGCCACGGATGACAATTTGGAAAGGATCAGGGAGTTTTTAAAAAGGTACCGGCATAAGGTTGAAATTAACCTTTTGCCTTATCATAAAATTGCTAAAAGCAAATACGAAAAGTACGGACTAAAATACCAGGTGGGAGAAGTTCTTGAACTTAGTGAGGTTGAAACAAGCATTTACTTTGATGCATTTGTAAACTCTGGATTTAATGTAAAAATGGTTTAACAGACCGGTGATGACGCTGATTTATAATAAAATTACGTATAGAAATACTATCTAATCTGAAAAAATAAGCTTAATCCGCGTCGTCAGCGTTCTATATCTAAAATAGCAAATACAAACATGAACGAAAGAATAAAAAAACTTAGGGAACAAAGCACCGGCACAAAACCATCTGTTTCTGCTGAGCGCGCATTGCTTGTCACGGAGTTTTATCAAAGCCCGGAAGCCCAAAAGGTAAGCATCCCGGTTCAAAGGGCGATGGCATTCAAATACATTCTTGACAATAAAAAGATTTGTATCAACCCCGGCGAACTAATCGTGGGAGAGCGCGGCCCTGCCCCTCAGGCAACCCCCACCTACCCTGAGATTTGTGTCCATTCGCTGCAAGACCTTGAGATTTTGGATAGCCGCAAAAAAATTGCGTTTTCTTCCGATGAGAAAACCAGGTTGGCTTTTGAGGAAACCATCAGGCCATACTGGGAAGGACAAACCATCCGTGATAAAATGTTTGCAGAATTGCCGGAAGAATGGAAAGAAGCTTACAAAGCCGGAGTTTTCACAGAGTTTATGGAGCAGCGCCCTCCCGGGCACACTGTACTTGATGATAAGATATATCACAATGGGATGAACGATTTTATTGAAATGATTGAGCGGGAGTTGCAATTCTGCGATTTTTGTAATGATCCCAATGCCTTTGAAAAAAAAGAGCAATTGAATGCCATGAAAATAGCTGCGGAGGCCATCATTTGTTTTGCTGATAGGCATGTGAACAAGCTGGTTGAACGTGCAAAAGATGAGAAAGACAGCAACAGAAAGGAAGAATTATTACTAATGGCAGACATTTGCAGGAATGTCCCAGCTAACAAGCCAACCACCTTTTGGGAAGCATTGCAGTATTATTGGTTTGTCCATGTGGGCGTGATTACTGAGGTGAATCCATGGGATTCATTTAACCCAGGCCGTCTCGACCAGCATCTCCTCCCTTTTTACGAAAAAGAGATAGCGGAAGGAACTTTGACAAAAGAACGGGCCAAAGAGATTTTGATGTCTTTCTGGATTAAATTTAATAACCATCCGGCACCACCAAAAATTGGGGTGACAGCTAAAGAAAGTAATACCTATACTGATTTTGCTTTGATCAACCTTGGCGGTGTAAAGCAAGATGGTTCGGATGCTGTGAATGAAATGACCTATTTGTTGCTGGATGTTATTGAGGAGATGCGGCTGTTGCAACCCAGTTCGATGGTGCAGGTAAGTAAGAAAAATCCGAACCGGTATATCAAGCGGTTTTTACAAATTACAAAAACAGGTTACGGGCAGCCCAGCATTTTCAATACAGATGCCATTATTCAGGAAATGCTCAGGGTTGGAAAATCCATTGAAGATGCACGTAATGGTGGCGCCAGTGGGTGCGTGGAGACCAAGAACATTCGGAAAGGAAGCCTATATCCTTACAGGATATTTTAACCTTCCGAAGGTTCTTGAAATTACATTGAATAACGGAACTGACCCACAAACCGGAAAGAAGATCGGAATTGAAACCGGTGACCCATTAAAATTTAAAAATTTTGACGAACTGATGGCTGCCTTCGAAAAGCAGTTAAGCCATTTTATTGATATTAAAATCAACGGCAACAACATCATTGACCGCATTTATGCCAGGCATATGCCGGTTCCGTTTCTATCACTCTTGATTGATGATTGCATTAAAAAAGGCAAGGATTACCACAACGGTGGCGCACGTTACAATACCAGTTACATTCAGGGTGTGGGAATGGGAAGCATTACCGATGAGCTTTCCGCTCTGAAATACCATGTTTTTGATAAAAAGACGATTTCGATGCAAGGGATGATGGAGGCACTTGGGAATGATTTTGCCAATTATGAGGAATTCAGGAAAATTTTAGTTGACGAGACTCCCAAATATGGTAATGATGATGATTATGCTGACAATATCTTGCGAAGCGTTTTTGAAATGTATTACCAGGCAGTGGATGGAAAGCCCACGGCCCGTGGCGGACACCACAGGGTGAACCTGTTGCCCACGACCTGCCATGTTTACTTCGGAAGTGTGATGGGTGCTATGCCCGATGGACGGAAAGCGAAAATGCCCTTATCAGAAGGGATATCACCGGTTCAGGGTGCAGACCGAAAGGGCCCAACCGCTGTAATAAAGTCGGCTGCTAAAATTGACCATGTGAGAACGGGCGGGACTTTGCTGAATCAAAAATTCACACCTTCTTTTTTGGAAACAGAAAAAGGGATTGAAAACATAATACACCTGATCAGGAGTTATTTTACCATGGACGGTCACCACATCCAATTTAATGTGGTAGCGGCCGAAACACTGAAAATGGCAAAGAAACATCCTGAAAACTACCGCGACCTGATCGTCAGGGTTGCAGGTTACAGCGATTTTTTCGTGGATTTAACTGATGAACTGCAGGACGAGATTATCCGGCGCACCGAACATTTAAACAGCTAACAATTCCAAACGTATTTAAATCTGTGAATTGTAAAAGTGAAACAGTTTAATAAGGTCCTTCTCCTGGTTTATTTTTATCTTGTTCTCTCTGATATAGGATTTTATATCTACATTGCTGTTAGAGAGTAAATCAACAACATCATTTTTCTTATTGGGTAATACGATTGCAGGCTGGTCATTTCTAAGAATGTAGAACTTTTTACCCAAAAAGTACTCTTCCTTTACAAATTCTGTGTTGGGATCAGAACACTCTTCAACGTATTTGTATTTGATACAACGATGTAGTAACAACTTACATTCCCCACCACACATTACTTCAAAATAACCCTGCTTAACCTGGTCGTTACAATAAAAAGAAGAAAAAATAAAAGTGCGCCCGTCAAAGACTACGGAGGCAATCTCAACCGGATTTCCAAAAGCAAGTGTATCTGAATTCTGGATAAATTGCATTTGTTGTGTGTAGATGTTGTAACGAATACTTAAATTCTCCTTAACGGTATTGTCCTTCAGAATAACTGTGGCCGTTTTCCATTCGTCATCAAGATACATTGAACATTCCTCACCCAGGTTTTTATCATCACTCAGATTTCCTGCCCCTGATGGCAAATTCATCGGTTTAGAGGAAGTTGTCCTGATTTCTGTTGGTGTTGATTTCAAGTTTCCTACCCGGTCGCCGACAGGTGGTTCAACTTGCGAGTTTGCAACAAAACAAAAGATTGTGCAAAACGCTGCTGCTGTTAGAATAATTTTAGCTTTCATCGTTGTTCATTTTAATTCTTTGGATGGGCTTAAATTAATAAAAATCAGGCTAAAAGTCAAGCTAAATCTTAAGAAATATGCAGGTATTCATGTAAGCCTTCTCTTTATGAAAAACGAAAATTCTAAAAGGAATTAAGAACGTATGGCGGCCTGACAATTTCTGAGAGTAAACAACATGCTCCATATATACAGTTGCTTTAAAAACCTGAATTCAAGGAATGATTCAATGTTTTTAACAAAATTTGGCTTAACCAAAAGGATTCAATAGCTGGTTTTCAATGGGATTATGTTGGTTCTTTAAAACCAGAATTAAATCTTTTGAATGGAATTCTAATTGGCCCTAAAGCGGAATTAATCAAAATTGAAACTACCTTTGCCCTCATAGAAAATTGCGATCACCAAATGGACTTCAATAATCTCATTAAAATGGATTTAGTTCTATTTGATCGGGTATATACCATGATTTTAAATGGATAAAAAGAATACACTAATAGGAGTCGTTGCTGTAAGCCTTGCCTCCATCATGTGGGGATTTGATGGGATCGTTCTCACTCCCAGGCTCCATAATCTGGATGTTATTTATGTGGTTTTTATTCTTCATTTACTTCCCTTCCTTATCATGAATGTTTTCCTTCACAAGGAATATTTTTTGATTAAAGAATTGACCAGGCAAGATTTTATGGGTTTCTTTTTGATCGCATTATTTGGTGGTGCTCTTGGGACAATTTTTATTGTTAAAGCCCTTTTTCTTGTGAACTTCCAGCAATTGACCATCGTGGTTTTGCTACAAAAACTACAACCGGTGTTTGCTATTGCATTGGCAGCCCTGCTTCTAAAAGAAAAAATTGGAAGACGTTTTCTTCTGTGGGCTGTTATTGCCATTGTAGCAAGTTATTTTTTGGTATTTGGCCTTGATTTACCCAATTTCAAAACAGACAGGAATACCATAATTGCAGCAGTATTTGCCCTGCTGGCATCCATATCCTTTGGCAGTTCAACAGTATTCAGTAAAAAAATACTCTTTAAGTATTCCTTTCAAGCTTCCACTTTTTTTCGTTATGGATTAACTTCCGTAATATTATCTATTTTGGTTTTGGTAGTTGGAAAATTTGATCAGATAGGTTTAACAACAAATGAGAACTGGATCTTTTTATAATCATCGGATTAACTACCGGATCAGGAGCTATTTTTTTGTACTATTTCGGATTAAAGAGGATAAAGGCCATAGTCGCGACTATTTGTGAATTATTTTTTCCCTGTCCGCAATCTTATTCGATTACCTGTTTAATGGCAAGGTTTTAAGCACCATTCAATAGTTAGCTGCGGCCATCATGATATTTGCAATTGTTAAATTAAATCAACCCGGGAAAAAAGATTCGTAATGATTCTTTTTCAATTTAAATAAAACTTATTAAGATTTTCATTTTTTTACGTTCATAAAATTTCCAAATCCATTCGTAAAAATATACTATTTTTACCCTTTCTTAATAAGAGGGATTGAATTTCAAATTTTATTTGATCTCTGAAGCGCAAATATATCGCGATTTTTAAGTAATAAAAATATGATTAAAAAAGTACTTATTGCCAACAGGGGTGAAATTGCTGTTAGGGTTATGAGAACCTGTCGGGAGTTGGGAATTATTTCTGTAGCCGTCTATTCCGATGCCGACAGAAAATCAATGCACGTAAGGTATGCTGACGAAGTCTTACCACATTGGGGACATCTCCCTCTTCTGAAAGTTACCTTGATATAGACAAAATTATTAGTGTAGCAAAGAAATCCAAATCAGACGCCATTCTACTCCCGGCTACGGCTTTCTTTCGGAAAATGCAGAATTTTCTGATCGTTGTAAAAAGGAAAACATCATTTTCATTGGCCCTTCTTCCTATTCAATATCACAAATGGGTGATAAAATTACATCGCGGAGGGTAATCACCAAGGCAGGTGTTCATGTTGTTCCCGGAACGATTGATCCGCTCACTTCTGATAAAGATGCGCTTAAGGTAATCAGCGAAATAGGATTACCGGTTATGATCAAGGCTTCTGCAGGAGGGGGCGGAAAAGGAATGCGGATGGTGAAAAATGAAAAAGACATTTTACCTTCCCTCAGGGCAGCCAAATCGGAAGCCAAATCTGCTTTTGGCAATGATGCTGTTTACGTTGAGAAATATATTGAATCTCCCCACCATATTGAGTTTCAAATATTAGCAGACCGTCATGGAAATGTAATTCATTTGTTTGAGAGGGAATGCTCGGTTCAAAGGCGGCATCAAAAAGTAATAGAAGAAACTCCCAGTCCATTGATTACTCCTGAAATCAGGGATGAGATGGGAAAACATGCCGTTGAAGTAGCAAGAGCAGCTAAATATGAAGGTGCTGGAACCATTGAGTTTATTGTTGATGATAACCTCAATTACTATTTCCTTGAAATGAATACCCGTTTGCAGGTCGAGCACCCAATTACCGAGCGTGTTGTCGGAATTGACCTTGTTAAAGAGCAGATCAATATTGCCAATGGATTGGAACTTACTTATAAACAGGAAGAATTGTCACAAAACGGACACGCTATTGAATGCAGGATTTATGCTGAAGACCCGGATAATAACTTCATGCCGAGCCCTGGAGTTATTCAGCACATAACAGAACCTTTGGGGTTTGGTGTAAGGCATGATGGGTATGTTTATGAAGGCTATGAGATCCCGATATATTACGATCCTCTTATTTCGAAACTTATTGTCTGGGGTAAAACGCGAACAGAAGCAATCAACCGGATGAAAAGAGCACTATTTGCCTATAAAATAACGGGCGTTAAGACTTCCATTAAGTTTTTGGAGCGGATTATGAATACCCCCGATTTCGTGGAAGGAAATTACAACACCCATTTTATAGAAAACAATATTCGTTTTCTTGAAGACATGGAAAAATGCCATGGCGATTGCAAAGCCATTGCAATTATTGCGGCCTTTATTGATTATAACAATCGGCTTATTGCAGCCCAGCCTACCCAAGGGGCCAAAAAATCGGGCAGTAACTGGAAAGATTGCGGACGTAAAAAAAGTATGCTAAGAATGTAAAACCTAATCCCTCCCTATTATGGCATTAGAAATTAATATAGATGGTGATTCAGTAAATGTTGAATTAATGAGTAAGGATGGTGACCGGCACCAGGTAGCCATCAATGGAAAAGTATATGATGTTGATTTGGTTATGGTTGAAAAGGGTGTCTATTCCATTTTGTATAAGAACAAATCGTACAATGTTGAACTAACACAAGGCAAAGGGCCAAAAACTTATACCATTAACACTTTGTACAATTCATACGACATTGACATAATGGATGCTGAATCGAAGTACCTTAAAAGCAGGAAAGTTGATGACCTTGACGATGATACTGCCATTTCCTCCCCAATGCCTGGAAAAGTAGTAAGAATACTTGTTGACATTGGCGATAAAGTTAAAGCTGGCGAAACTGTTATTGTTGTATCAGCCATGAAAATGGAAAGTGAATACAAGGTAAAGCAAGACAGGGTCATTAAAGACATTTTAGTTAAAGAGGGAGATACAATCGATGGGCATCAACCACTAATTATTATTGAGTAAAAATTGGAATGAAATAATCTTAACGTTATGACTTTAGAAGAAAAATTCAAACAATTTGAAGAGCGAAATAAATTTGCGGAAGCAGGCGGTGGAAAAGAGAGAATTGACAGGCAGCACAATGCAGGCCGTAAAACAGCACGTGAAAGAATTGCCTATTTAATGGATCCGGAAACCTTTGTTGAACTGGACAAATTTGTAACCCATCGGGCTACCGATTTTGGTATTGATAAAAACAAAATTTTGGGTGATGGAGTCGTTGCCGGATACGGAAAAATTGATGGACGCCTTGTTTATGTTTTTGCACAGGACTTCACTGTATTTGGAGGAACCCTAAGCAGAGCCAATGCAGATAAGATTATAAAAATTATGGATTTGGCCATTAAAATGGGAGCGCCGGTAATAGGGCTAAATGATTCGGGTGGAGCCCGTATTCAGGAAGGTGTAGAAAGCCTTGCCGGATACGCTGATATTTTTTACCGGAATACCATTTCATCCGGGGTAATACCTCAAATTTCAGGTTGTATTGGGGCCTTGTGCAGGAGGAGATATTTACTCACCCGCGATCACTGATTTCATTATGATGGTAAAAAATACAAGCTACATGTTTGTTACCGGGCCTGATGTAATTAAAACCGTCACACACGAAGAAGTAACAAAAGAAGATTTGGGCGGTGCGATGACACACAATTCGAAAAGTGGAGTTGCGCACTTTATAGCTGATGATGACGAACATGCTATGATGATGTTAAGGGAATTATTGAGTTTCATTCCATCAAATAACCTTGAAGACCCGCCTGTAAAACCCTGCACGGATGATGTTCACAGGGAAGATGAAAAACTTCAGAGAATTGTTCCTGACGACCCCAATAAACCCTACGACATGAAAGAAATTGTTACGACTGTTGTAGATGAACATAATTTCTTTGAGGTGATGCCTTACTACGCTCAAAATATTATTGTGGGTTTTGCACGCTTTGCCGGTAAACCAGTTGGCATAGTTGCCAATCAGCCCAATAACCTGGCTGGCGTTCTGGATATCAATTCATCCATGAAAGGTGCAAGGTTTGTCAGGTTTTGTGATGCTTTTAATATTCCATTGGTAACCTTTGTAGATGTTCCTGGTTTTCTGCCAGGTACAACCCAGGAGTTTGGCGGGATCATCAAACATGGGGCAAAATTACTTTATGCCTTTGCGGAAGCTACCGTCCCAAAAATAACATTGATCACAAGAAAAGCTTATGGTGGTGCTTACGATGTGATGTCGAGCAAACACATTGGCGCTGATATTAACCTGGCCTACCCCACTGCTGAAATAGCCGTTATGGGCCCTGAGGGCGCGGTTAATATAATCTTCAGGGAAAAACTGAGTGATGAAGACAAAAAGAAGGCTGTTGAGGATTACAAAAACACATTTGCAAGTCCATATAAAGCTGCAGCTTTAGGTTATATTGATGAAATTATTTATCCGAAGCAAACCCGATTTAAAATTATACAGGCTTTGGAGATGACACAGAATAAAGCAAAAGCTCATCCGGCAAAAAAACATGGGAATATACCTTTGTAATTAAGCTTTTGCCTTTTCGTTTTCGAATAATTCTTTGTTTAAGATTTCTTTTTCTTCCTTTACCTGTTCGATAGCAAGATTGAGTATGGTATTAATATTTGTAACCAAATCGGGGACTTCATCAATATTGATATTATCCCGAGTATTGTTTTCCAATCTTCTGATGTCTTGTTTAATATCGTTAATGCAGAAAATATCAACAGAAGATTTCAACATGAGCTAACCTGCTAACTCCATCCAGATCATCCTTTTGGTAACATTTGTTTAATTCCGAAAGGCTTTCAGGGATAGCCTGTAAAAAAATTTTTACCATTTGATAGATTGCACTTTTATCGCCTCCCAGCATTTCGCTCAAATTGGTCAGATCAAATAATTTTTTAGAGTCCATTTAAATTTGGTATTTATTATTATTTCCTTATTGTATCAGTGTATATATTTTTAATTCAATTACTTATTGTTTTAGCAACTATTATACCATTTAGCCAAGCCGCTGTTATTAAAGGTTTTAAGCCCTAACAAAAAGACTGGTTTTTCTCTATTTGAAAACAGGCATATTAAATGGAAATTACACTAATAAATTTAGAAAAACAGGGGATTGCAGAAAATCTTTCAACATGAAACTGTTAAAAACTAGACTTCGTTGTTTTTTTAGCATTCTGTAGATTGTGGACTTTCCAATATCTAATTTTTTAGCCACAACCATCACATTGTTATTGTATTTCTGAAGATAGTATTTAACAATTTTTCTAACATATCCATCCAGGCTGTCTTCTTCCAATAGAAAATCACTTTTAGCATTGGTCGAATTAAATGAGATGTGGTCATCATCAATAACTTCTGTATTGGTCAACACACATGACAATTCCATGACTGCTTTTAATTCCCTTACATTGCCTGGAAATGGATATTTAAGAAGTTTCTCCTGTGCTTTGGCGGAGATTTCCAACTTATTCATTTTATTCTCTTTACAGAAGTCGTCAACAAAAAACTTAGCTAAGATTAGGATGTCATTACCCCGGTATCTTAAGGGTGGTATTTCAATTGGCAAACCAAGCAGCCTGTAGTAAAGATCCTCCCGAAAATTACCTTTCTGAACTTCTTTTGCAAGGTTTCGATTGGTTGCCACAATAACCCGTGCATCAAACTTAACGGCTTTATTTCCTCCAACCCTAACCAATTCTTTTTCTTGTATCACACGTAATAGCTTGGCTTGCATATTTAAGTCCATTTCACCAATCTCATCCAGAAAGATGGTTCCCTTATTGGCAACCTCAAACTTTCCTATTTTTCTTGAATTTGCACCAGTGAAAGCACCCTTCTCATGCCCAAAAAATTCACTTTCAATCAATTCGCTTGGAATTGCTGTAACATTGATCGGGACAAAGGAATACTTTGTGCGGGGTGAATTATAATGAATTGCTTTTGCTACTAATTCCTTACCAGTTCCCGTTTCTCCGTATAGAGAAACCGTAATATTCGTTTGAGTTGCTTTTTCAATAAGCCTGAATATTTGCTTAATTGCCGGGCTATTTCCCCTAATTATCTTTTTAAATTCGTATTTCTTACCTATCTCCTCCTTCAGTACATTAATCTCCTCCTTTAGCTCTAATCTTTCTTTTAAGTTTTTTAATGTATTCCAAAGCCTTTCTTTGGTGTCCTCATCTTTAACAAAATAGTCATAGGCTCCTTCTTTAAGCAATTTAACAGCCGTTGATACATCCTCCTGTCCCGATACAATAACAATTGGAATATCCTGATTATATTCTTTGACTTTCCTGATTACTTCAAAGCCAGACATGTCCGGTAAAGAGTAATCCAAAGAAATCAATGAGGGCCCCTTGTATAAATTTTTCAGGCATTCCGTCCCCGTCTCATACTTAAACACTTCATTATCCGGATTTAAGGATAAATGATACTTCAGCATTTCTCCGTACAAAGGATCATCTTCAACAATAAATATTTTAAAAGACTCCATATAATCGGTTATTATGTTCCGAATTTACAACATTTTATTTTAACTTTCCCAATTTGAGAATGATTTTTTCAATATGCAACAAATGATTATCACCATAATAAACCAAGTCTTTTTTAGCTTTGTTCACACACTGTTAATAATCCATCATTTATTTCTATATTTCTCAAATTCAAAGAAAACAGATGATATTACGAAAAACAACAACTATTAGTTTCATATTATTGACATTTGCTAAAATCACAAAGGAAGATTACTCCTTCTTAATATGACATCTGTGTTTATCTCTGTCAGATTTTGTATTTATTAATCCAATATATTGGTATGGGCTCTAATCTCCTGTTCAAATAATAGTATAAAGATCAACTATATTAATTTGTACTTTTGCGGCATAAAATTGACATTTTTGAATGATACTCCGTATTTTAAAATACCTGCTAAAGACAATTCTTATAATCATTTTTTTGCTATTGTTATTGATTTCTGTAAAGTATATTTCGTGTCCTGTGTATGACTTTCCAGCAGCCAGAGCATTTTCCGGTGATACAATTTTCAACCCTTATGAATCAATGGACAGCCTTTCGTGGAAAAAAGCAAATTTCCAGGTCCAATCCTATGCATGGTCAGGTTTGACTTCAGGAAGAGGCAATACCAATGAAGCCATTTATAAGGTTTACAAAAGCTTGGGCTACGATATTATTGCTACTTCCGATTATCAAAAGATCAATAAATTCAGGGAAGGGGATTCCTCTTATATACCTGTTTATGAGCATGGTTACGGGATTTTTAAAAACCACCAGGTTCTTTTGGGCGCTAACAAAGTATTGTGGAAAGATTACCCATTTTTTCAAACAATTCACAATAAACAACACATACTTCAATTATTGAAGAAAAGTAATGAACTTGTTTATATTGCACACCCAAAGTTAAGGAATGGATATTCAGTTGAAGACATGAAAGTATTATCATTGTATGATGGTATTGAAGTTTTGAATAACTACAGAACTTCCTTGGAGCACTGGGATGCAGCACTCTCATCAGGCATCTATGTTACACTATTAGGAAATGATGATGCTCATGATATTTCCAACCCCAATGAAATTGGACATCATTGCACATTTATAAATAGCCCAACCGTAAACAGAGGGGATATTATGGCATCACTTAAACTGGGAAATAGCTTTGGTGCAAAAATTTACAGGCCTGATGGGGAATCATTTGAAGAGAAAATCAATCGCACTAAGATTTTACCGGTTATTAAGGATGTTAGTATTGTTCAGGATACAATATTTGTTCGGATTGATTCAACTGCCTGGGAAATTCGGTTTATTGGCCAGGAAGGAAAACTCTCCAAAGCCATCACCAATTCAAATAAAGCATTATGTTTTTTCAGTAACAGCGACACCTATATTCGAATTGAGATTGAGTTTTATGACCGGACTATTTATTATTTAAATCCTATAAGTCGCTCTTCCGGAAGTTTGCCAAATGCAAGGATAAATCCTGAAATTAACCTCTATAAAACCTGGGTTTTAAGAATTGTTGGATCCTCTACAATTATTTTTATTGTGGTGAATATCTTTTACTTCAGAAAAAGACACAAATCAAAATTGGCGGGATCGTAATGCAAAAGGGGGAGTTAAAAAAACCGGTTTTCATTCTGATTGGACTTTCCACGGTAATTCGGATTCTTTTGGCATGGTCCCTTGAACTTGGGAATGATGAAGTTTATTATTGGACCTATGCATTGTATCCTGATTTGAGCCATTTTGATCATCCTCCTATGGTTGGTTGGACAATTCAGTTTTTTTCACTGAACTTGTTGTTTGACAGTGAGCTGTTTTTGCGAATGGGCTCAATAGTTTTGGGTTCCTTTAATACATGGTTTATGTATTTAATTGGAAGAAGACTAAAAGATGAACAAACGGGTTATTTTGCAGGCTCTGCTTTATACTTCGTCCGTGTATGGCTTTATCATTACCGGGAGTATTTATTCTTCCAGATACGCCACAATTGTTTTTCTGGTTATTGAGTATCTACTTCATCACCAAATCCATATTTAGCCAGGAAATGAATTCCAAGGCAAGTAAAAATCTTATATGGTTCGGTGTGCTTACCGGACTTGGAATGCTTTCAAAATACACTTCTGTCTACATTTGGGTCGGATTGGTTTCTTACATTTTTATATATGACCGCAGATGGTTGAAGGACAAAGCTCTCTACATTTCAGTAATTGTTTCAATAATTTTGTTTTCTCCCGTAATCTGGTGGAACATACAAAATGATTTTATTAGCTTTTCTTTTCAAAGTGAAAGGGTGAATGTTTTATCTTCTTCCATTCGTTTTGATTTCTTCCTTATGGAAATCCTTGGTGAATTTCTATATAACAATCCTGTAAATGTTGTAATTATTATATTCGCATTATATGCATTTATTAAAAAGAAATCTAAAATGAATAAAGAAGCTGTCAGGCTTCTGCTTCTTATAAGTTTACCTTTGATTTTCACCTTTATTCTTTTCTCTTTTTTCAGGAGAACACTTCCCCATTGGACGGCCCCTGCATTTACAACCCTGCTTATCGTTGCAGCTGCATATATTGCTGATCGGAGCAAACAAGCTCACTCAGGTTTTTTCATACCCGGCCAGATTAAAGCAGCCCTTTATGTTCTTTCCTTTATTATTATCATTGGGTTTCTTCAAATCAAGGTGGGCATTATAGAGTTTTATGATCCTGAAAAATCCAACCCTGCAGAACTCGGCGAAAAGGATATTTCGCTTGATATTGTTGGCTGGAAACAAATAGGACGTGAGTTTTCTCTTATTCTGAAGAGGGATTTAATAGAAGGTAAAATAGATCAGCAACCATTCCTTACTACCTATCGTTGGTTTCCGGCGGCCAACCTTGATTATTACGCTGCCACCCCAAACAATATTCAGATGTTAGCAATTGGCCCCATACAAGATATTCATAAGTATTACTGGATCAATCACTACCGTAGTGGTTTTCAACTTGGGAGCGATGCTTATTATATTACCACAAGCCGCGATTTTCATGATCCCAAACATGTTTATGCAAGATATTTCGAGCGAATTGTACCCTCAGATACCATCCGGGTTACCAGAGGAGGCAAACATGTTATGAATGCTTTTGTATACCGGCTTAAAAACATGAACAAATTGCCCAAGTATTAATACTAAATAAACCTGAGCAAATACCGTGACTAATGGATCAGCTTAAAGTTTTTTCTTTACAAAAACTTCCTCAAAACCCTCAACAATGTCACCTACTTTTATATCATTGAAGTTTTCGATATTCAAACCACATTCATAGCCTGACTTAACTTCTTTCACGTCATCCTTAAATCGTTTCAACGATCCCAGTAAGCCGGTATAAACGACAATTCCATCGCGGATAAGCCGCACTTTAGTATTTCGCGTTATAGTACCATCCAATACCAAACAACCTGCAACCGTTCCAACTTTGGTGATTTTAAATACCTCTCGGATTTCAACATTGCAAACGATTTTTTCCTCAACAACCGGCGAAAGCATTCCTTCCATGGCTGCCTTAATTTCTTCAATAGCCTTGTAAATAATAGAATAAAGCCGGATATCAATTTGCTCTTGCTCAGCTAATTTTCGTGCACTAACAGAGGGCCGTACCTGGAAGGCAACGATAACTGCATCCGATGCTGAGGCAAGCATAACGTCTGTCTCTGTTACAGGCCCGACCGAACGATGGATAATATTTACCTGAATCTGCTCATTGGAAAGTTTAAGTAATGAATCTGACAAGGCTTCAACAGAGCCATCCACATCGCCTTTTACAATGATGTTCAATTCTTTAAAGTCGCCGATGGCTATCCGACGGCCAATCTCATCAAGTGTGATGTGCCGTTGTGTTCTGATTCCCTGCTCACGCTGCAACTGCAGCCTTTTACTGGCGATGGCTTTCACTTCACGCTCATCGGTTAATACATTGAACGCATCACCTGCCTGGGGTGCTCCATTCAAACCCAATAACAGCAAGGGAGTTGAGGGGCCGGCTGAAGTAACTTTCTGGTTCCGCTCGTTGTACATTGCTTTTACCTTTCCGAATGTTGATCCGGCAATAACAATATCTCCTATATTTAAAGTTCCATCCTGAACAAGAAGCTTGGCAACATAGCCTCTTCCTTTATCCAGCGAACTCTCAATAATGGTTCCGTAAGCCAGTTTATTGGGATTGGCTTTCAAATCAAGCATTTCCGCTTCCAACAGAACTTTTTCAAGAAGCTCGTCAATATTAATACCCTGTTTCGCAGAAATTTCCTGGCTTTGATATCTGCCACCCCAGTCTTCAACAAGAATATTCATTTTTGAAAGTTCCTCCTTAATTTTCTCAGGATTAGCCGTAGGTTTGTCAATTTTGTTTATAGCAAATACCAGGGGAACGCCGGCTGCCTGGGCATGGTTGATAGCCTCTTTTGTCTGAGGCATCACGTTATCATCAGCTGCCACCACAATAATTGCAACATCTGTTACCTTTGCCCCTCTTGCGCGCATGGCAGTAAAGGCTTCGTGACCAGGAGTATCAAGGAAAGTGATTTTTTTATCGTCATTTAAAACGACTTCATAAGCACCAATGTGTTGTGTAATTCCTCCGGCCTCACCCGCAACAACATTTGCTTTACGGATGTAGTCAAGCAATTTGGTTTTACCATGGTCAACGTGCCCCATCACTGTAACGATAGGAGCCCTGGGAAGAAGGTCTTCCGGTTTGTCCTCCACTTCAATAATTGAATCTTGAAAATCAGGGCTTACAAATTCTACAGTATAACCAAATTCCTCAGCAACCAATGAAAGTGTTTCAGCATCCAGGCGCTGGTTGATCGATACAAAAAGGCCAAGCGACATACAGGTTGAAATAATTTGATTCACCTGAACATCCATCATATTGGCCAACTCATTGGCTGTCACAAATTCAGTAACCTGAATAACATTCTTTCCTTCCTCAATTCTTTCCAGTTCCTTTTGTTTCTGGTCGCTAATGGTCTGCCTCTTTTCCCTTCGGTATTTCGATGCTTTTGATTTACCACCACCGGTTAATTTAGCCAGGGTTTCCTTGATCTGTTGCTGAATGGCTTCTTCAGAAATCTCCGGTTTGTCAGCGATTTTTCTTCCCCGTTTATCTTTAGAAAACTTTTGCTTTGATCTTCTGTCATCAGTTTTCTTATCCTTGTCAGTAGTAACAACCGTTTCCTTTTGTTCCGGCTTTTTGCGGATTCTCTTTCTTTTCTTTTTCCTGTCGGCAAGGCTTTCATCCTTAGAGGAGGCGACAGGTTTCTTATCCGTTTTTTTCCTTACTTCAGGCAATTCGATTTTGTCAAGAATTTTCGGACCCTCAAGCTTTTGAAACTGGGTTTTGATAAAATTGTCCACCTTCGCTTCTTCCTTTTTCGCACTCTCCTCTTTCCGGGCTGGTTCTATTTTATCTTCTATTTTTTACAACCTCTTCCGGCTTTACAATAGCTTTTGGCTCTTCTGCTTTTTCCGGCTTAAGTACCTCTTTTTCTTTTTCAGGCTTACGATTACGGTTTTCTCTCTCCTTTTTCCTTTCTTCAGCTGACTTTCTCGTAGGTTTTGTTTTCTGGTTCAAACCTGCAAGGTCAATTTTTCCTAATACCTTTGGTGATAGCTCGTCCCTTTTCCCTGCATCTTTTTGAGGTGATTCTTCTATTGGGGCAGCGGATTCTTCAGCCTTTACTTCACTTTTTTCCTTTTCTTGCTTGGGCTCCTTTTCTATTTCATCTTTTTCCACCAAAGAGGCTTGTTGTTCTTTTTCAACCTCTTTCTTTTCAGTCTTTTCAACTTTCTTTTCTGAAACCTCTTCCGGCTTTGGCTTTACGTCCTCAGGAACTATCGATTTCTCCTTTTTGGCCGTTTCTTCAAACGTTTTCTCTTCCTTTTCCCTAAGGGTTTTTGAAGGTTCTTCTTCCTTCTTTAATTCCTTTTCAATCTCGACAGGCTTCTCAGGCTCCTTGTGTTTTTTCGATTCGCTTTCCGCTTTTATTGTTGCCGCCTTTTGAACCAATCGATCCTGAATGAGAACATCATCAAAATCATCATCTGTATCCCTTGATCGGTCAAGAGTAATTTTATCATCAATTGAAATGGATTTATGGTCAGAATAATCCAGTCCAATTTTTTCAGCCTCTTGCTTTACTGTTTTTTGCGACTGAAACTCTTGATCAAGCAATTCATACATTTCTGGTGTAAGCTTCGCATTGGGGCTGTTTGAAACTTCAAAGCCTTTTTTTGCAAGGAAGTCAACGATGGTTCCTAATCCAACATTAAATTCTCTTGCTGCTTTACTTAACCTTGTGGGTTTTCCCGTATCTGCCATATACAACTTAAATTATCCCAAATTCAATTGAGCGTGCAAAATTAGTATTATTTATACAATCCTTTTTTTTATTCAAACTCTTCCCTCAGAATCTTGATTACTTCTTTTATTGTCTCTTCTTCCAAATCTGTCCTTTTAACCAAATCCTCAACCGGCAAATCCAAAACACTTTTGGCAGTGTCGCAACCAATAGCTCTGAATTCCTCAATGATCCATTCCTCAATTTCATCAGAGAATTCCATTAAATCAACATCTTCTGAATCAATATCTGTCTCACGGTAAACATCAATTTCATAACCGGTCAGTTTTCCTGCCAGCTTAATATTGAAACCGCCTTTGCCAATTGCCAATGAAACCTGGTCGGGCTTTAAATAAACATCGGCCTTTTTTTCTTCTTCGTGAATAACAGTAGATGAAATTTTCGCCGGGCTAAGCGCACGAGAGATGTACAAGGAAGGATTTGATGTATAATTTATAACGTCAATATTCTCGTTTTTCAATTCCCTGACAATACCGTGAATACGCGATCCTTTCATTCCAACACATGCGCCAACGGGATCAATTCGATCGTCGTATGATTCAACGGAAATCTTAGCCCTTTCGCCCGGAACCCTGACAATGTTTTTTATGGTAATCAACCCATCGAAAACTTCCGGTACTTCCGATTCGAAAAGCCTTTCAAGGAAGATTGGCGAAGTTCTGGATAAAATGATCATCGGTGTATTGTTTCGCATTTCCACTTTTGAAACAACCGCCCTGATGGTATCACCTTTTCGGTAAAAGTCAGTTGGTATCTGCTCCGATTTCGGAAGCATCAGTTCAATTCCTTCATCGTCCAATACCAGAATTTCCTTTTTCCAAACCTGGTAAACCTCGCCCGTAATAATATCTCCGATCCGTTCTTTATACTTCCTGTAAACATTATCCTTTTCATATTCCTGGATTTTTGAAACGAGGTTCTGCCTGATGGTTAAAATTTCACGTCTTCCAAAGTCCTTCATAAATATCTCCTCCGAGACTTCTTCCCCAACTTCAAAATCAGGTTCAATTTTTATGGCTTCCGAATATTCAATCTGTAAGAATTCATCTTCAACTTCACCATCGGGAACTATTTCCCTTGATCTCCAGATTTCAAGGTCGCCCTTGTCAATATTTACAATAACGTCAATATTAACCGCCTCTCCATACTTTTTGGTCAGCATGTGTTTAAAAACATCTTCCAGGATTCTCATCATGGTTTCCCTTTCAATGTTCTTAAATTCTTTAAATTCCGAAAACGTTTCAACTAAATTGATGTGTTCCATTTTATAATTTGTTCTATTATTTGCAATTCATTATTTAAGGAAATTACCGGTTTGGCCTCAAGAACATCCTCAAATAAAAACTTTTCAGTTATTTTCTTCGCTTCCTTTTTCTTTCCCACCTTGTGTTCAATTTCAATCCCATTTTCTTCGAGGATACCAATTTCCCGTTGATCTTTTTTGATCCTTTGTTAAAACTTCAATTTCTTTGTTCACATATTTATTATACTGTCTGCGTATTTTAAAAGGCTGATCAAGGCCTGGAGATGAAACCCTCAATTCAAAATCTTCTACTTCCCGATCATAGCTTCCTTCGATAAGCCTGCTGATTTTCACACATTCCTTTATGCTAATCCCCCTATCACTATCCACGTACACATCAATTACATTGGTGGATGTTATATGAATATCTACCAGGTATTGATCTGTACCTTCAACAAACCTATTAACAATGCTTTCTATTTCAGATTTTTGAATCATAACCTTAATGAAAGAGGGGACTTATGCCCCCTCAAATCTTGTTTCCTTTTATATGACCGCTCGTTTGCGTTATAAATTCCTTTTTAAAATGCGGTGCAAAATTAGCTAATATATTTTAATTTCAAAGTATTAATAAATTTATTTTAATGAGATACTATTATTTTTGAAGGAATTTTAAAACTTCTAAAGAAACTTGTTTCCCCGAAAATCCAAATTTCTCATCCAACACTTTATAGGGGGCTGAATAACCAAAATGATCAAGCCCTACTGATTTTCCATTCGGACCAACCAATTCGACCAAAGTAACCGGCAGTCCTGCAGTTAATCCAAAAACGGGTAAATGATCAGGTATTACCTCTTTTTGATATTCTTCGTTCTGGTTGCGAAACAATCCTTCTGAAATTACTGAAACAACCTGAACCCTAATGGATTTTTCTTTTCTTAAAATTTCAGCTCCTTCAATCAGGGTTGCGACTTCTGAGCCACTGGCCAATAAAACAATATCCGGATCTTCATCCTGATCTACAATATAAGCTCCCAATTGGGCTTGCTGTGCTTCTGTAATACGGGATGTGGCAGAAATGGTCGGCAAATCAACAATGTTTTGCCTCGATAAAATCAGAGCAGTGGGTGAGCTTGAGTTGGCCAAAGCCATTTGCCAACCAACAATGGTTTCAGCTCCATCAGCCGGCCGTAATACCAGCATGCTGTTGTTGCCCGAATGGTTCTTGAGTTTTTCCATTAAACGAATTTGCATTTCGTGCTCAACCGGCTGGTGGGTGGGTCCATCCTCTCCTACCCTGAAAGAATCATGCGTCCAGACATATTTAACGGGCAACTCCATTAAAGCTGCCAAACGAATGGCAGGTTTCATATAATCAGAAAACACAAAGAAAGTTCCGCAAACGGGTAAAATATAATGCAATGCCATTCCGTTGGCCAGTGTGGCCATGGTTAGTTCAGAAACACCTGCGTGTAAAAAAGCTCCTGAAAAATCGTTTTTTGTCAACGCTTTTGATTTCTTGAGAAAACCATCTGTTTTGTCGCTATTGGCCAAATCGGCTGACATGACAATCATGTTGTCAACATTCTCGGCGAAGGTTCCCAAAACCGAACTTGACACAGCCCGTGTTGCGCTGTTGGGTTTGAATACGATGTTTTCGAAATCAATTTCAGGAATATCGCCTTCCAGGATTTTAGCCAATCGTTCAGCCAGTTCCGGATTTTCCTTTTGCCAGTTCTTATAAATAGCATTTTTCTCAGCGGCTTTTTTCCGTTTGTTTTCCAGGACTGCATTATAATACTCCTTCACCTCTGGAAATACATTAAAAGGATCATTCGGATCACCACCCAAATTCAACACAGATTTTTCAACAGAAGCACCGGCAGCGCTTACAGGCTGGCCATGGGTGGAAACCTGGTGTTCAAAACTATCCCCTGCCTCGGTTCGCAAACCTTTACCCATAACCGTTTTTCCAATGATCAGAAAGGGTTTTTGTTTTTCCTCATTGGCTTTGATCAAAGCCCCTCTGATTTCATCCGGATCATTGCCATTGATTGTAATAACCCTCCATCCCCAGGCTTCGTATTTTTTGGCTGTATCTTCAGCCGTAACTTCATCAACTTTTGTTGATAATTGGATGTCGTTGGCATCATAAAACATGATCAGGTTATTGAGCCCGAGGTATCCGGCTATCCGGCCGGCACCCTGTGATATCTCTTCCTGAATTCCACCATCCGAAACGAAAGCATAAATTTTATGTGACATCCATTCGCCAAATCGCTCCCTTAAGAACCGTTCGGCAATAGCCGCACCAACTGCCATGGTATGTCCCTGTCCCAAAGGGCCTGAAGTGTTTTCCACTCCCCTCTCAACATCCAGTTCAGGATGTCCGGGTGTCACACTTCCCCATTGACGGAAATTCTTTAAATCATCGATGGAATAGGCTTCAATTAATGACAAAATGGAATACAGCATCGGCGACATGTGGCCGGGATCGAGAAAGAAGCGGTCCCGGAAAGGCCACGCCAGGTCAGCAGGGTCAAAGTTTAAAAATTCGCTATAGAGAATATTGATAAAATCGGCTGCACCCATAGCACCACCGGGATGGCCTGAATTGGCTTTTTCCACCATTGCCATGGACAATATACGGATATTATCGGCTGCCTTATTCAAAACTGAATTATTCATTGCTTGTTTTTTATTTGTTTGTAATTATTTCGTTAAAATTAAACCCAAGCTGAGCCAGGATTTGCTGAAGCTGTTCAGGCAGTCCTTCCCGGTTGAGCACATATGTGTTGTTTTCTCTTCTGTAATTATACGCTCGTCTTAAGAATTCAAACTTATCCGGGTTTGCCCGCAATTTCTTATCATCTTGCAATATGGGATAAACCCTGGAAAAAACTTCTTGCAGGATTTCCCTTTCCGTCAATCCTTCCCAGTTATATGTTAAGATTGTTTTTGACGCTGGAACTTCAGCCTTCCAGTTTTTTAAATCGAGATTAAAAAATTTAGCTATTTCCTGAACGATCATAGTGGTTCCGTTTGCCTTACCTTCAAGGGTATAGCCAGCTATGTGCGGGGTTGCTATAGCTGCCATTTGCAACAACTCCTGATCAATTTCCGGTTCGTTTTCCCAAACATCAAGGATGGCATGGCTGACTTTCCCATTGTTAATGGCATTTTTCAATGCGCTCGTATTCACTACAGCACCTCTTGACGTATTAATAAAAATTACAGCTTTTTGCAATCCATCAAAGAAATCCTGATCCATTAAATGAAAAGATTTATCAATTCCCTCATGATTTAAAGGTGTGTGCAAACTGATGATATCTGCCTGTTTCTGAATTTCTGCCAGGGAAGCAAACCCAGCCTTCCCTTCTGATCTTTCTCTTGGCGGATCATTAGCCAGAACCATTAGCCCTAATAATTTTGAAACCTGTTGAATTTTTGTTCCCACATTACCCACACCGATAATACCAATGGTTTTTCCTTTTAAGTCGATATCATGTTTTGATGCGAGAGCCAATAAACCGGCAGTAAAGTATTGTTCAACCGCTGCTGCATTGCAACCTTTGGCAGAAGCCCATGTGATGTTATTTTTCTGGCAATAGTCTTTGTCGATGTGATCATCGCCAATGGTTGCGGTGGCAATTAACTTTACGGAAGTATTTGATAATAATTCCTTATTGCATTGGGTAATGGAACGGGTTAAAAGGGCATCAGCATCTTTAAGGTGGATGTTGCTAATCGCATTTCCGGGCAGGTAGTGAACTTCAGCATATTTTTCCAGTACGCCTTTTAGGAAAGGAATTTTATCGTCGGCAACAAATTTCATTCAGCTTTTAAAACCAGGCTATTCATACCCAGCAATCTGATTTAATGGAACAAATAAACGCAACCCAATTGAAGCCGCAAAATTAGAAAAAGGAAAATTGAAAAATGAAGATTGTTAACAAGTGTTGAAAAATTATAGGGTATAACATAAGGGTCATGATTTGGTTATTACAAAACTGTAGAGAAAGTATTATAGTTTTTCAAAAACATATCGGCAGTTTGTAGCTTATAAAAAAAGAAAGAAAATTGGGAGTACAAAAGATTCACCAAATGATTTTCTTGGACAAAGTTTTATATAGCATTTGATTCCATAATGTGATGTGATGTGTTTCAACTAAAATAAACAATTTGATCAGTTTCGATTACAGGTTTATGATTAAAATGAAAAGAAATATTTTTTTAGTGTAGACTAAGTTATTATATTTGAGATATATTTTGATTTATAAACCAAAAAAATAAAATTATGAGTTCAACATCAGAAACCGGCCATGCTGTGAATGTGGGCATTACGGTAAATTAGTAGTAAAGGTGACCCAAATGGGACCCCTGTATAATCCTTCGAACCCGGACATTGCACTGGATGCCCTTACGAACATTAAAACTTCGAGCAACGAGGTGATGGCTGGAGTAGTTTCGGCAACAGTGCCCTTTAAGACAGCGGTAAACAGCCGGGAGGAAGGTTATGAAGGGATGAGCAATATTGCTGTAAGGGCTTTTAATGCTTTAGCCAGTTGCGGGGCTGAAGATGAAATAATAAAAGATGCCAAAGGAATCGTTAATAAAATTACAGGCAGGCGGACCGGGAAAAAGAAACCCATTGACCCTGAAAACCCAGAGCCAGAAACGATTAGCACGAGCCAGATGGGGTTTGATAACCGTAAGGCTAATTTTGAAATGTTGGTAGCTTTGTTAAAAGGGGAACCCAAATACAATCCTAATGAAGCGGACTTGCAACCAGCACAATTAGAGGCTTATGTAACGAGCCTGGGCCCTTTGAACGATGCTGTTAATACAACGCTGGCAGCAGTGCAGTCCAAACGTACGGAACGGAACGAAGTACTCTACGGGCCTTCGGCGGGGATGTCGGATATTGCAACCAAGGTGAAAGCGTATGTAAAAAGCGTTGTGGGTGCAAGCAGCCCTGTTTATAAAGAGATTGCTGCTATTAAAATCAGAAAGCCCTCCTATTTATAAACACTTTTTGAAAGGTATATAAGCCCTGCCGGAAAAATTGGAAACCCGGCTGGGCTTTTTTATTTTTTGAATGGCGAATAATAAATAATTGCATTAGTTTTATATGTGATCGGAGTAATTATATAAATGATTGTTTGAATTTTATAAATGATCATATAAGATATATAAATTATTGTGTCAATTACATAAATGATCGTATAAAATATATATATGATCGTAGTTATTACATAAATGATCGTATTAAATATATGATTGATTGCATAAGATATATAAATGATTGTATGAATTACATAGTTAATCGTTTAAGTTATATAAATGATCGTAGTTATTTTGTAAGTGTTTGTTAGAATTATATGATTGATCGTAGGTGTTTAATAAATGATCGAAGCTATTTTATAAATGATTGTGTCAATTTCATGAATGAACGCCTTAATATTATGGTTGATCGTACTGATTTTAAAAGTGATGGTGATAGTTCTTTGAATGATCGGTTGGGTAATGCTATTTAATGGATTGGTTTTTTGTTAACCGCAGAGTGCGCTGAGGATACTCTGAGAAAACAGAGAAGAACTTAGCAGGGATAAGTGTACACGAAACCGGAGAGGGGTTCCTCTTCCCTGCGGTCCTAGGAATGAGTAGTGGGTAGGATTAGGGAAATTGTTGGGCCGGTTGAAAAATAATTCTAATTTATATGGAAAATATTCTTTATTTTTGGGAATGTAACAAAACTGAGATGACCAAACCGGCCTATAATAACTGGATATTAATGATTATACTTTTTGAGAGATAAACTAGAAAAAACCTCCATTTATAAAGACTTTTTATTTTGAAAGACCTGGAAACAATGAAAATCATAGTTTTATTTTTACCAATCTTAATTTTTGAACTATTAACAACAACCATTAATTCTCAGGATTATTGGCAAATTATTGATAGTACTTCCAAATGGAGTATAATTACTTCAGATTATGATGATAAAGATCTTACGCTAAATATAAGGATTGGAACAGACGATACTTTAATAGGAGGACTTGCCTATAGAAAAGTATATAGAACTTACGATCCAGATGAGCAATTTTGGTCGTTTATAGATTTACTCATCCGAGAAGATATTGTTAACAAACAGGTTTTTTTAAGAAACCTAATAGGCGAAGAGGGTCTAATTTATGATTTTTCTTTAGGAGTAGGAGATACAGTCTCTATCAAGAATATTTTGGCCCTTTAATCAAAATGAAGAGTTACAGTTATTGATTCTGTTATTATTAATGATAATTACAGAAGACATTTTCATTCGAGCCTATTAACTGGCCTTATTGGGATTCTTGGATAGAAGGTTTAGGAAGCATTGGACAGGGATTGATTTATAGTGGTTTTTACAACACAAGTCCATGGTATACTTTGTTGTGCTATAAACAAAATGAAATAGTATATTATATGCACCCTGAATATATTGAATGTTATTACCCTTATGTTTGGGTTGAAAATGTTAATACAAGAGAATTCAAAGTATTTTTTAATAACAATACATCATGTATTGAGGTTCAGAGCAGTAGTATTAACAGGAAAGTTATTTTCGAATTATATTCGATTTTCGGACAGAAGAATTGTCTATCAAGAGATAAACGATAATGTTCACATTAAACTAGATAAAAATGAGTTGACAAGTGGAATGTATATTTATTCAATAAAGGATAAAACCCATTTTCAGAATGGTAAATTATTAATTAATAAAAATCAGTGATTATGAAAAAAACTATAACAAAACTAGCTTTTCAATTTTTATTTTTAACATTAACATTTAGTTTAACAATTTCATTAGGAAATAATATAGCAATAAATCAACACATTTACGCAAGATGGATTAGTTTTTGAATTTCAAAATTCTACTCCAATATATGGGTGCAAACTCGGCAAGTATTTCACTCACCTAGCGAAACAAGTTTGATAAGAGTTATACTAGTTACTCAATCGGATGAAGAATTTCTAATCTATGAAGTTTTTCCAGCAGTATTTGAGAGTTCCACAATTAATAATGCTTATTATGAGACATGTTATTTAAATGGTATAATTCCTGATTTTATAAAAGTTAAGATTATTGATGCATCAATTAATATTAATTCAATTAATATTGAAGATGATTTTATTGAAAATGCTATTTTACTTCAAGAAACAGAGAAATTAAATATAGAAAATTCACGTATACAGTTAATAAATAATTATATTGCTGAAAACCAACTTATATGGCATTCTGGCATGAATCCTAATTTAGAAATGACTTATGATGAAAAAAGAATGCTCTTTAATGATAGAGAAGTGCCAAATTTACAGGGTTTAGAGTATTATATTAGTGGTTTTTTTAGTATCGGGATTCCATCATCAGGGGCTCATATGAAGGAAGGTATAATTGAAAACTTCGATTGGCGTTCAAGACATGGAGCTAATAACCCTAATTCGGACTATTTTGATGGTGATTATGTAAACTGGAGTGGATGGATTCCAGATCGTTTTCAACAACAGGTAAATAATGATTGTTATGGACAAGCACCAACCTTTACAATTGAAGCTCTAACCAATTTATATTTCAATAACCCAGAACTTGATATAGATTTGTCACAAGAAGATGCAATAAATTGTTCTTTGGATATACCATATGGATTTACGGCTGCTAATGAATGGATTAATTTGCCAACAGGATTCGATAATGATTTGAATGCAATTTCATTGTATGAAATGGATGCTGGGTTTGCAGTGGGAAAAGATGGTATAATACTACATACCACGGATAAGGGAAATAGTTGGATTGCGCAATCGTGTCCAACATCTGCCGATTTAAATTCTATATGTTTCAAGGCCGAAAAGGGCTTCATAATTGGGGATGAAGGTATAATATTAAAAACTTCGAATTCAGGAACAGATTGGACAATTCAGAATAGTGGTACTATTGAGGATTTAAATTCAGCTTTTATCATTTCAAGTAATAATGATGTTTGTTATATTGCAGGCGATGCTGGAACAATTTTAAAAACAACAAATGGAGGAAGTACTTGGATAAACCAAATAAGTGGAACAGTTGAAGATTTAAATGCAATTCATTTTACAAAAGAATCAAATTTCAACTTAGGTTATGCAGTTGGAAGTAATGGTACAATTCTAAAAACTTTAAATGGAGGTATTGTTTGGACAGCACAAAACAGTGGTACAGTTGAAGATTTAAATGCAATTCATTTTATTGAGGAAAATGGTATGTTTACGGGTTACACTGTAGGTAATGGAGGTACAATACTCAAGACTACAAATGGAGGAATAAATTGGACAAACCAATCAAGTTTTTATGATGAAAATTTTAAGTCAGTTTTTCTTACAGCAGAATCAATTATTTACATTGTAGGTGACGATGGTTTAATATTAAAATCTATATGATGGGGGAAATAACTGGAACCAAATAG
>JAWKKM010000050.1:0-30232 GCA_041393255.1 Bacteroidales bacterium
AGAAATGATATTGAAAATGCTGAGCCCACTATCCCTATTAAAGCATTAACATATATTTCCATTAAAAAGAAATCAGGATTACCAACACAAACGATCAGGGAATTTGATTTTAATTATGATTATTACGGAAACAATATTTCATACTATGTTTATAATCAAAATGATGAAGGTGAGTCGAGACTACGATTACTATCAATTTCAGAGAAAAATGGAAGCATTTCTTTTCCATGTTACCATTTCAATTATTGCACGGATGACCTACCCTCAAGATATTCCTATGAAAAGGATATCTGGGGATATTACAATAATAACGAGGCAAACACATTTATTCCACAAGTTTTCTTTTATCCTGACTTTAGTAATGATTTGTTCAGGATATATCCTGTTCCCAACCAAACCAACGAAATTATCCTTCCTGGCGCCAACCGTTTACCAAATGGTCAATTCTGTAAAATAGGAATGTTACAATCCATATCATTACCAAATGGTGGGAAAATAGAGTATGATTTTGAACCCCATGATTTTATTTATAAAAATGAGTCTTATTCAGGTGGAGGTGTCCGTTTGAAAACCCTGACCATTAAAGAAAATGAAAACGACCAACAACCCATGGAGGTGTTTTATAAGTATGGTAATTCCAATGTCAGTTCAGGTCGGGTTATTAGTCTTCCAGTCTTTGGCAATTATGATCCAATGTATGGCCCAGGCTCTATGGATTTGGATGACTTTATTAATCTCTCATATATTAGATACAATATGGACATATCAAGTTCCTCTGGAACACCTATCATGTATGAAAGAGTGGTGATTGATAAAGGTAAAATGGGTAAATCTGAATTTAACTTTGATGTGCCAGTTGCACTTGACTATGATACCGGAGAGGAGAATTACCTCACCTCAATTATTTGGAACAGACATGTCGACGATATTGGAGGTCAAAGAAGTGCCTATACTGATGATTTTTTTACAAAAACATACGACAATGAAATAATTGGAAGCAGTTACAATGTTTTCCCTTACCCCCCAAATACTAATATGGAGATAAAAAGGGGCAAACTTATATCCCAGATCAATTATAAATTTATTGATGAAAACAATTCTCAAAAAGTTAATAAGACAGAATATGTATATGATGAGTTTTACGAAAATGGAATTGATGAAAAGATTATTTTTGGATATAAGGTTGGTTTTTTAACTAATAAATATGCTGATAATTCAGCTTTAACCCATCCACTTTTTATTTATGGTAAATACAAGGTATATACAAATACCAGGGAAGTGTTGATTACAAAAACAGAGACAACCTATGATAAAAATGATGAAAATCTATTTGTGGTCACAAACACACATTTCGATTATAATGAGCTGGGACAAATGAACGAAATAAAAACAGTGAACCCAGAAGGGACAAGGATTAACCGAAAAACATTTGTAGGTGAATATGAAATAGGAAATCCAACCAATCCTGATGAAATGACTGCTGCCATGATTAATCTGCAGGAAAATAATATTTTGGGGGTGCCTGTTGAAAGTGTTGATTTAATTGTTGACGGCCAAACAGAAAAAGTAATATCTGCCTCAACAACCCAGTTTAAAGAGTGTTTAATGGGTAACGATATAATTATTCGGCCCAGCCTTTCAAAACAATTATATCTTGATCAACCAATTACAAATTTTTCACCATCTAATGTATTTAGCGGGATATTTAATAATGATTCACGATATGTCATTGAAAGCATATATGATTCCTATGATGACTCCGGATTGCTTAATGAATCCCACCATCCAAATGGCAATTACAGTTCGACAAAACGGGGGTACAACGGTTTATTACCCATTGTTGAAATTTACAATGCCCGGAAATCTGAATTTGATTATAATGGATATGAGGAGGAAAATTATATTTATTGGTTCTCTCCTGGATATGGAACACAAATAATAAAGGAATTGTATTCCTATACCGGGAAGAAATCGCTTGAAATCGAAAAGGTTGCGCCGGCTCCAAACGGCAATGATTATTCAAGTGCCTCAAAGATTTTTGATGCATCAGACCTCCATTCGGATAAATATATATTTTCGGCCTGGGTATTGATTGCAAATCCTCCACCTAATGTCGCAATTGGAATCCAGGTTTTTGTTGATGGAATTGCAGGTACTATGGCAATTTGTTCAGATGAATTGGATGAAGAATGGCAATACCTAAAAATTGAAATTGACAAATCGGAAATCGAGCCCTTTTATGAATTAGAGGCTGTGATACAAAACAACGGACCCATAGGGACCATTTGTTATTTTGACGATATTCGATTCTATCCTGCTGATGCTGTAATGACCACCTATACATGGGATCCCTTTGTAGGCAAAACATCCGTTTCAGGGCCTAATGAACATCCCGTATCTTATGAATATGACGATATAGGCCGATTAGTTATAACCCGTGATCATGAGGGGAATATTCTTACTCAAACTGAATATAATCAAAAAAACCAATAAATCATAAAGTTATGTCAATCGTTCAAAAATTGAATACAATGAAAAAAACGTATATTTATCTTGTGGTTATTGGATTTGTACTGTGTAATTTTCAAAACACATTTCCCAATCTTCAAATTATAATTACGTAAATACTAGGGTTTACCAACAACAGGTTCAAGACCCTTTATCTGCCGAAGGATACCATGAATCAATCCTTTATTATGACGGATTGGGCGAGGCACCTCCAAACAGTTAACAAAAAACAATCCCCAAACCAAAATGATATGGTGAACTTTTCCGAATATGATGAATATGGGAGGCAATCCAGAAATTATTTGGGCTATACGGATAATTCGGCAAATGGATATTATAAAAATAACGTCCAAACAAGTCAGGCTGATTTTTATAAAAATGCACTCAAGACAGCGCATACAAACTTCCCGTGGGCAGATGTTGAATTTGATGGTTCACCGTTTAACATGATAGAAAAGATGGGTGCACCTGGTGCTACCTGGCAAATTGATGAAAATTATTCTGAAATGGGCTATCGTTTGAATACAACCACTGACCATATTAGAAAATGGGAAATTGGGGCAAACGGGACTAATTGTTTAAGCCAATCGGAATACAATGCTAATGAACTGATCTGTAACCATGGTACGGATGAAAATGTTAAAACAACAACCATTTTTAAAGATATGGAAGGAAAAATTATTGCTGTTGAATCAACAAAAAACAATCAGAAATATTACTCTTATTATATTTATGATGTGTTTGATCGCCCGGTATTTTTCATACCACCGAAAGCAGTCCAGATGATGAAGGATTTACAAACATGGAATACTTCTTCGTTGCAGGAGGAGCTTGTTTACCGCTTTGAATGGGATAAACGGGGCAGGCTGGTCAAAATGCATACACCCGGTAAAGATGTGGTTGAATACATTTACGACAACCTTGACAGGCTGATCATGATCCAGAATGGAAACCAAAGAAGCGAAGGGTTGTGGAGTTTTGTAAAATATGACAAATTGGGCAGGAAAATTATCACAGGTATTTTTGATGATTCATCCTTACCATCATCCTATGGTTGTGGTGGATACACCATGCAAGAAATGTATGATTATTGGATAAGCAATGGGCCTACACAAAATTTCGAAAGAATATCTGAAAATTCACCTTTATCATATCACGGCTATTCGAACCTGGCCTTTCCACTTCTAACAGCAACTGACGAGTGTTATCAAATTTATTATTATGACAATTATGACTTCACGCCTTCCGGATTCAGGAACGAATATCAGGATGTGGGTGGGTTTACCAACGAACAGGCTGATAGGATTTACGGGAAGCTGACCGGTGTAAAAATTAAAGTACTGGATAACACAGAGACATGGTTGTATTCAGCATTTTTTTACGATGATAGGGGACGAACCATCCAAACCTATAGCAACAATCAATTTTATAATGGTTACGATGAATTTACATTCCAGTATGATTTTAACGGGAAGTTACTGAAGTCAAGACAGGTGCAAACTGCCCTTATTGATGGTGCACCTCATATGTATAACATTAATAAACGTTATGTTTATGACCATGCAGGCCGCTTGCTAACAGAATTTCAAAGTTTTAACGACCAGCCTGAAGTAATGATAAAGCAATTGCAATACAATGAACTCGGCCAGATTGTTGATAAAAGCCTTCATTCAACTGATCAGGGCGCTCGTTCTTACAATCCATTGACTATAAATACAATATTCGGGGATGGCTTACTAATATAAACCAAGCAGTTTAACCAATGATTATCATTTTATCGCTGAGGACGACAACCTGGCTGCTATGGAAGCAGTTAATAGCCTTGAAATAGATAGTATGCGAATTTCCATCCAACAATTCAGGGCCAGTCCAGCAAATAAACTGGAAATACTTGTATCCGATTATAAATTTGTTGAACTAATCAATGAAGGTGAAAATGTTACTCGAAAAGTAACTTGCAGGGGATACAGAGAGGTTTTACATTCTTTTCTGATGTAAGTGCAGATTCAACGGCATACTATACTTTGAAGAATTTAAACCGTGGGGATTATGCTATTAACCTTGAGGGACTTATCATCAGCCAAACCTCAACTATGGCTGATGTGGTTTCACAGGTGTCTGCTATCGTTGAATCTGCTATTGAACTGCAAGGAGTAAGTGATACCTGCCAATTGAACGAACTGGGCCTGGTTGCCTGTATGCACGTTCTCAACTCAATGGGTGTTGAATACTTCAACAGTGACAATGATGACCTGTTTGGAATGGACATCCTGTACCAACAAGGGTTTTCGGCTTTGGGTGGCACTCCTCAGTTCAATGGAAGTATTTCTGGTGTTAAATGGCAGGTTGATGGCAATAACCCCGGGTATCAGGGGTATGGCTTTAAATACGACGACTGGTACCAACTTACCGAAGCCAAATACGCCAGGCAAGGCGCACCGCACACATGGGACCAGTAAGTCGACCGCTATTCAGTGGATAACATACAGTACGATTTAAACGGGAACATTACCGATTTTGAGAGAATGGGTGTAACCGGCTTTGACCAGGGGCAATACACGTATGGAATGATGGATAATTTGGATTATTCCTATGATGGAAATCAACTAAAGACTGTAAACGATATTATCGCTGATCCATCCTTTACAGGAAACGATTTCAGAGACAACAACTCGACCGGTTCAAATGAATACCAATACGATGCAAACGGGAATATGGTAAGCGATGCCAACAAAGGGATCACGGTAACCTATAATCAGCTGAATTTACCTGAAATTGTTGATTTTGGCAATAATAATAAAATAATGTATCTTTACACCTCAACCGGAAAACGGATCAAAAAATCAATGGTAACTGGACCAGCAACGCTTGTACAGCATTATGCAGGCAATATTGTTTACAAAGAAAATGAACTTGAACTGATACAAACCAGTGAAGGAAGGGTGAAAAAGGAAGGGACAAATTTTAATTACGAGTATTTTATGAAAGACCACCTGGGCAATGTAAGGGTAGTATTTGGAGCCGATGCCAGTGGCAATGCTGAGATTTTGCAGGAAGACCATTATTACCCCTTTGGATTGACATACATGGGCGATTTGAATTATAACTACGGCACCGAGGAAAACAAATACCTGTACCAGGGCAAGGAGTTACAGGACGAGCACAACCTGAACTGGATGGATTTTGGTGCCAGGATGTACGACCCGCAAATAGGCCGCTGGCATTGTGCCGACCCTGCCGGGCAATTTGCAAGCCCTTACCTGGCCATGGGCAATAATCCTATTAACGCTGTTGATCCCAATGGTATGTGGATAAGAGGAAGTGTGGTTGATTACCATAATAATTTAAATTGGAGAATGGCAGCATATAGCGGGGAGGCCTACATCCAAAGTCAAGCAATGCATGGGAGAAGTGATGATTATTGGGATGGATGGGGAAAATACAAGTATACGGGGGTTGATGATTATCACTTCGTTGAACGTTTTGAAATGTCAAGAGTTGCCTTCGTTTTGGGAGCTAATGGTCAATGGGCAGGACAGGGTGAGGCAGAAGGATTTAATGCAAAAACCGGTAATTATAATATTTCTGAGGGCAGTTATACAAGTTACCGTGAAGGAGGGCATAATTCAAATGATGGCCTCGTTACGTATAATAAAACAGAAACCTATTTTCTACCCGATCCCATACCTTTATCAATTGGTGGTTCTTCGGATGGCAAATTAGTCGTTACGCACAATACTACCTATACTGTAAGTGGGATAAGTATTGGGGGTGACCAAGCCGGTGGGGGTGTTAATGATGGATTGACTTTAAATGAAGCTGCAACTGGAGTTTCTGCCATGAGTTTGTCTAACAGCATAAAAGGTAATTTAGTTGAATGGGGAATGAAAGGTGCTGATTGGGGCAAGACTGGTGCGAGATATATGAAAGCTGTAAGGGGGGCAGGAATAGCAGGAACGGTGTTTGGTATGGGAGTATCTACTTATAATATTGTAAGTGATGTTCAGGCAGGAAATGCTGTTAATTCATGGGATGTTGCAGATCTTTCAGTTGGTGCAGCCGGTCTTGGAGCAACAATCTTTTTAGCATCGAATCCGGTAGGATGGGTAATTGCAGGTGGAGCTACAATATATTTTGGAGCAAGATTTGTTTATGATATTTCAACTAAACCTTAGAAGCAATGATTTTGAGTTTATATTATAAGATATGGGTTGATGCTATGGTTTATGAAAAAACGAAGCATGGACATCTTAGAAATTGGAAAACGTATACTTTAATACCTCTCTCGATAATTCAAGGGGTTAACTTATTTACATTATTAATTTGGCTAAGTTTTTCGGGAGTAAAATTCGATGTTTTTTTTGAGTTTGATTTTTTACCAGGTACTATGCTTGATGGATTTCTTTCGGGTTTTATTACTTTATTTTTACCATTTATTTTGTTAAACTATTTTTTAATCTTTTATAATAAGAGATATGAAAAATTAATCAATGAATACAAATACAAAAATGGCAAATTGTATCTAACTTATTTTTTAGTATCTATTGGAATTTGTATAATCCCGTTAATTCTTGGTAAGGTGTTTAGTCTGATATAGATGAAATTAAACAGGAATTTTTACTAAATTCTTTCGATTATAACACAAAGCCTCGGTTCAGCCGGGGCTTTTTACATCAAACTAATTTTAGCCGATTTAATAAAATGGTCAAGAGTAAGAAGGATGGAACCGCAACCTGATCCTCGTTTCAACAAAGCAAACAACCAGGCTAATGAGGGCCTATTAAACAAAAGCATTTTTAATGCTTTTAAAGATCACTCGTCTTTTTGTATTTTGGCCTATCAATTAATAGTAATCAAAACTTCAGAATTCAATATCTTTACACTTTGTTTGAAATTAGGTATACATGGGTGATTTGAATTATAACTACGGCACCGAGGAAAACAAATACCTGTACCAGGGCAAGGAGTTACAGGATGAGCACAACCTGAACTGGATGGATTTTGGCGCCAGGATGTACGACCCGCAGATAGGCCGCTGGCATTGTGCCGACCCTGCCGGGCAATTTGCAAGCCCTTACCTGGCCATGGGCAATAATCCTATTAACGCTGTTGACCCCAATGGTATGTGGATAAGAGGAAGTGTGGTTGATTACCATAATAATTTAAATTGGCGAATGGACAGGTATAGCGGCAGATCTTGCTATGAAGCTCAAGCAATGATTGGGAGAAATGATGACTATTGGGATGGATGGGGAAAATACAAACATACGGGAGTTGATGATTATTTTGGTGAAGGAAAAAGAGGAAATGTAGTAACATGGATACCAGCCACTGGAGAGCTATTTATGGAATCAGAACTAGGTATAGTTTCAAACAAAGGAGATGGAAGCATCACAAATATTATGGGCTATTCAGGACCTGGAGATTATGATTATTACTGGCCAGAAAATAGTGAAGTTATAAGAAGTAGACCTATAGGCTCCTTTGGTGAATACATGCAAAATTTTGGATATGCATTAACCGGGGTTGAAGGATGGCGGGAATTTGGGGACTTTGGAAGTCAACAAGAGAGTAATTGGCCATCATCTGAGGTATTAGATAGGGATTTTGCTATTTCATTTAAGGAAACTATAATAAAAGAATATGTTGATAATCCAAATTATACCCCTAATAATAAAGACCAACTAGGACAAGATTTATTGAATTCGGGTATTCTTTCATCATATAAACATTTTTTTGGTTTAACTCCAATTGATGTTAAAGTTGAAATTAACAAGAATTTTTCATCAGGACAACATTATAAAGCTGAATTTAATAATGGTTTGCCTACAGTTACAAATCCAGGATTTGATACACCTATTCAAATAAAAAATGGAAATGATATTTATCGTTTTGTAATCCAATATCAAATCATCTTACCTTTATAACTATGAAAGTAAAGATTTTTATTCTGAGTTTAATAAGCTTTTTAAGTTCTTTGATAGCATTTGGTGGCAATGAACAAGAAGCTGTTTTTATTGAATTATTAAAGGAAATATTAGAATTAAAAATATTTTGTGTCGACGATTTGAAAACCATTTATAAAAATGACACTTGTATTTTTTATAGTAATTCATGTGCTTGTAAAATATTTAATGATTGTGAAAAGCATATAGAGTCTAGCTATCTTGATTACAAATTGCATATTTGGCCCTCGGATTACGTTTTCATTAATGATGTGAAGAAGTGGATAAAAATCTATGATTGCGAAATGTCAGAAGAAAAGGTAATTTTGAATCTTGAGATTTTTTTCAATTATCAAATTCAAAAAAGAGGACAAATTGTATTTAATAAAAATGACAATAGCTGGAAATTAGGAAAACATAAACTTAGAATTGTTACAAAGTAAATAGTACCACAACCTATTAACTGGCTCGAGTCTGAAGCCAGGGAAAGTGGGTAGGGACTTGTGACCAAGTCAACCAAATATATTATATTTATATTAGAAGCTTTAAAATCTTTGCCACATACATGGGTGATTTGAATTATAACTACGGCACCGAGGAAAACAAATACCTGTACCAGGGCAAGGAGTTACAGGAGGAGCACAACCTGAACTGGATGGATTTTGGTGCCAGGATGTACGACCCGCAGATAGGCCGCTGGCATTGTGCCGACCCTGCCGGGCAATTTGCAAGCCCTTACCTGGCCATGGGCAATAATCCTATTAACGCTGTTGACCCCAATGGTATGTGGATAAGAGGAAGTGTGGTTGATTACCATAATAATTTAAATTGGCGAATGGACAGGTATAGCGGCAGATCTTACTATGGTGCCTCAAGCAATGCGAAATAATATGAGCCTGGCCAATGCATGATCAGATTGACAAAATATATGGAAGAGGAGATTATGGTGGAATTGGACCTGCGTTTGGTTAAAAATTGTGTTTTAATAACTTTAGTGATGGAATGGAATTTAGTTCAAGGGCACCAATTATTAATGGTACTGTGATGAATAGTCAAACGGAGTTTTATAACACTGCAAAAGGATTTGTTGGAGACGGAAGCGGACCTTATTCAAATTATAGCCACACGAAAACTTACTGGAGTAATGGTACTACCAGCAACTCAGAATGGATACGGGGAGGACGTAGTGGTACTTTTACTATAATAGACTATTTCAAAAATGAGGCACCCGATGCTACATTTAATGAAGTTTATAATGCTTATTTTTATAGCTCCAATGAACCTAATCCATCAAATGATGGAATTACATTAAGTGAAGCAGGAACAATGATAGGTACTTTTGGAATTGCAAATGGTGTTAAAGGTGAATTGATTAATTTAGCTGCGAAATCTGGTAATGTCCCAACTAACTATGTGAAGGTTGTTAAAGGCGCAGGAGTTGTTGGTGCTGTAGCATCGGCTAGCATATCAACTTATTCCGCTTATTCCTATTATAATAATGGAGGTACTAGTGCTGAAGTAGGAATAAAAGCAAGTATTGATGTTACAATGGCATTTGTGGCATTAATTCCTGGAGTAGGCTTGCCTATTAGTGCATCATATTTCATTCTAGATGCAGCTGGATTTTTTGGTGATTTTGGCGAAGCTAGCAATCCATAGAAATATGTTATGAATAGATTAAAGTTCTTATATTATATTTTTTATAGATTTCAATGGTCTTTGGGGAATAAGGATATTCCTGGTTTTGTAGCAAAGATTATGATTTCATTTCTACTGGTATTGAATTTTTATACAATACTTTCATATATCGACATATTAAATATTGTTGACATTGAATCAAGTCAACAAAAAAGTACTGGCATAATAGTTTTTATTGTAATTCTTTGTTTAACATTTTTTCTTTTTAGTTTTGGAGGAAACTCAAAAACAATAATTTCAGAATTTAACAATAAATATAAGAATAAAGAATATTATGGAAATGTTTTTGTTATAACCTATAGTATTTTTTCAATTGTTGCTCTTTTGTCAAGTTTTTATCTGTTGTATTTGAGAAATAATCAAATGATATAAATGATTATGAATTGTAACCCTGACTAATCATGGATTTCATTTTTTAACATGTTAATTTATAGCATACCTGCTATTGGAGCAATATTTATTGTAGTTGCAATAATCAGTAAATCTATTTTAAAAAAAAATGGATATAAAACTGGATTTTGGTATGGAATATCATCATCAGAAATTAAGAATATGAATGAATTATCGCAGACAAAGAAAGATTTGCGCATTCTATATATTTGTATGTATATCTCAAGTATAATCGTTACAGGTTTATTTGTTTTTGTAATAATTGTTGTAATTTCAGATATTATATCTAGAATTTGATGAATAATTAAAAATTTAAACCCCACTCTGGTCCTCGTTTAGGCAAAGCAAACAGGCAGGCTAACGAGGACCTACAAAACAAAAGCATTTTTAATGCTTTAACAGATCACTCGTCTTTTTGTATTTTGGCCTATCAATTAATGGTAATCTTAACTTCAGAATTCAATATCTTTACACTTTGGTTGAAATGTAGGTATACATGGGCGATTTAAATTACAACTACAGCACCGAGGAAAACAAATACCTGTACCAGGGCAAGGAGTTACAGGATGTACACAACCTGAACTGGATGGATTTTGGTGCCAGGATGTACGACCCACAGATAGGCCGCTGGCATTGTGCCGACCCTGCTGTACAATATTCCAGTCCTTACCTGGCAATGGGTAATGATCCTATGAATAGGATAGATCCAAACGGAATGTGGGATATTTGGAGGAGCGTTAGAAACTTCTTTAACAATTGGTCGTGGCAGCAAAATTATCTTCCTAATTATAGTGATGTATACGGATCGGGATGGAATTGGCAAGAAGGAATGGCATATTGTGGATTTTCGAATGGGGAAATATCAGCATTTCTATCAGAGAACTTTGATGTATCGGGAGGATATGGTCACAATGGTGGCGGAGCTAATGGAAGTGGGGGACCACAAGGAGGAGCTGCCGGAGCAGCAATTGGAGGGGGAAGTGGAAATAGCAGTGGTGGTGGCTCTTCTAATGGGGATTATGTGACCACAACCAGTGGCCAGGTGGGAGGATATGAAGTGGTTTTGGATGATGGTGAAGTTATATTTGTAAACATACCCCAAGTTACAGTTGAGACAACTGCTTATGATAATGCAGATGGTAGTGATGCCGCAAATAGCGGGGGTCTAACAACAAACAACTCGAACAATACTATTTATTACAAACCTGATAATATTGCTGATGGGGATTGGGATGCGTTACCTCTTAACCCAGGTGCTTCAACGAATACCTCTGTAGATGCAGTAAATGTTAATGGGCAAGTATACAAAGTTAGAGATGGTTATAATTCTCTTAGTATTAATCAATCAAACAAAGTAGTATTTGATTATCCATGGTATACTCCAGCATGGCCAAGGGTAGAAAGCAAGGATATAAACTGGATGAATGAGCAATTATATAATTCCGATGGAAGTTATAAATATTACGAATGGCCGCCTGGTAGCGGAAATTCTGTCAGGGATACACAGTGGTGGAATATTTTTAATCCGAATAATCAAATTCCTGACCCAAGAAAATAAATAATTATGGAAACTATTAGAAAAATAAACAATTATATAAGTTCGTACTGGCTTTTCTTAATTTTTAGTACTGTATTGTGGGTGTATTTAGAAATAGGAAAGCTACCTTCCTTTTCGTCTCCTGACCCTAAAGAAGTTTTTCCGAATTTCCATATTTTATTCGCTATTTATAATTATAGTACTTTTTTTATGCTATTGGGAATAGTTCTTAATTCTTGGTTTATAATCAAGAACCTGAAAAATATAGGAAGGATATTTGAAAAGTCGACGATATTCTTTGCAATAAACATTTGCTTATGGTTAATAGAAATATTTATTGACCCCTTCGGTTTTAATGCATGGTTTTTTGATTAAATACAAAAAAGCCTCGGGAGACCGGGGCCCCACTCTGGTCCTCGTTTCGGCAAAGCAAACAGGCAGGCTAACGAGGGCCTATTAAACGAAAGCATTTTTAATGCTTTAAAAGATCGCAAGTCTTTCTGTATTTTAGTCTGTCAATTAAAAGTAATCGAAACTTCAGAATTCAATATCTTTACACTTTGTTTGAAATTAGGTATACATGGGCGATTTGAATTATAACTACGGCACCGAGGAAAACAAATACCTGTACCAGGGCAAGGAGTTACAGGAGGAGCACAAAGAATGGCTAACAACTTCGAATGGGATCATTACCGGCTATATGGAGTTTTTAAGTCTTCAGGTTTCACATAGCTCATCCTTCTGATCTTTTCAGAAGCCTCTTTTTCGCTTTCATCTATCGTCTCTATCCTTGTTCTGGCTTCTTGGGATTTTAACCAGTCAATAATTTCAATAAAATTAACATTATCAAAGTGTAAATTTTTTTGATGATCAAAATCCTTATTAAAATCCATATCCAAAATAAATTATTAAAATTTCAAATATTAGTAAAAATCGATGTCGGAATAATATTAAGAAAGAACTTTCAATTAATTAATATATAGGCTGTTAAACGGTAAATTGTGTAAAAAGTTCAATTTGTCTTTAGTGATTATCGGCAAAACTAAACAAATGGATGAAATAATGCTCAAATATGAATATCAAATTTTAATTTTTTTAACATTGTTATGCTAATTCAATCTAAAACAACTCCCTGATTGTCAACTTCTATAAGACTCTTGGCTGAGTACGGGCTTCTGACACAAAATAGCCAATTTTTGCCTGATAAAGACAATTCGGTTTCCAGTTTAAAAGATTGAATAGGCAAATTAAAGTTATTGGGTTCGTTATAAAAACAATCAAACTGATAAGCATGAATTGCAAAAGTATCCGATACGCTTTTTGAGTTTCTTACAATCAAACTGTCATATATTTGGTATTTAGTTTCTTTCTTGCCGATTAAGGTCATGATGTTTGAATCCTTGTTAAAATATACAGCTTCAGCTTCATCAAAATCTTTCTGTAATAAGAAATGCAGTTCATAAATTTTTTGAACTTCTTCATTCAATTGTTTATAAATCAAAAATTGAGTATTCAATACAAAGTAAACCATCATTACAATCATAATGATGAAAGTACTGATAATCATTGCAACAATGATCTCAACAATGGTAAATGCCTTTAGCTTCATAGTTTAATGATCAATCATCAGTTCACTTTTTTCTCCTACTATTTTGCCATTTTTGTCAAAAGCTTTAACTGTAACTTGTTTTAACTTGTCAAAGTTTCGATATTTTACAACAGATCTTCTTATTTCGAAATTACCAAATTCGAAAATATTATCAGAGTATTCTTTCTTTGAATTGGTTTCATATAGTATCTCATTCATTTTAAAAAAAACATCCGTTTTTTCAACAATCCGGTCAGTCCTGATAACATTTATAAAAATCATCATGGCAATGCCAAAAACAAACAAAATGATCACCATCGAAATAATGGTCTCCATCAAGGTATATGCTTTTAGTTTTCTGATCAGTATAGCCATTGAATTACTTTTTTAACGCGTTCTGTTCCCGTTAATTCAATTCCTGTATAATGTTTTGAAAGGCTTTCCAGGTCAATACGGACATCCATCAAATGATTTTCATAGATGGATGAAGGTGTTTTCAAAAGAAATTTTTTACAGGCAACAGAACCGTAAACCTTTCCCTTAAAATCAAAAATTCCATCCCAATATATTTGTCCTGATAATTCTACGTCCATATTAGTTTTTAAAATGGGATCAATGGTTATTACCTCCGAACTGCAAGCCGAATATATAATTCCAAAAACCTTGATCCATTTTCAAAATTGACAATAGGTGGACTTGTATTTCCTTCCCTGTTATCATTTATTAAACCTATTACAGAAGGGTAATTGAGTTGAACATTTTCTCCAATATTAATGGTGTCTTTAGCAAACAATTGAAATGCCCCGGTAAATCCTTCTTCAATCCATACCGACTTTGCACAAACCAAAATGTCTTCAAACTTGCAACTGTTTGTTACTTCAAGTGTGCCTTCGCAAACCAACACAATATTCCCTGATAAAACAATATCATCTATCAGTAAATCATCTGCCGTGTAGACAAGTATGGTTGAATTGTTAAATGAATTACAAACAGTGTCACCTATCAAATCTTCAGCAATTACTTTTTCAGTCTGTTTGGACTCCAGATAATTTTGAATAAAATATTCCAGGTTAAGGTTTTTGAATCCATCAATAATATCAGGTAAGGAATCCTGGCTGAATCCTACATCTCCTTCGATCAATTCTTTTCCTTCAAAATTGCGGCCTTCGATATAAGCCCTCTTCACACCTGCCTTTGGGAGATAACAATTCCCATTTATTTTAGTATTTCCACACAAAGAGAGTGGTTTGTTGTGGTCGGCAAGATATATAGCAAAGGATGAATCAGTTTTATAGTAATTACCTGAAAAGGCAATCTTTTGATGCTTGATATTTTTCCAACTTGAAGAGGCTTTTATCAGTTCAAATATCCCCCATTGTTTTCGTTCCAACTCTACAGAATCATTATAACCTTCATACAACGAGATTTTGACAACTTCACCCAGCTCTATTGATTCTGGTTCGGCAAGCAGCAGGTTTATTCCCGATTTGACATTTGAAAACACCCTGTCTTTTTCAATATATGCCGTATAAACCATATTATGATAGTATGACATTAATATCAATGCACTACAAATTATCGCAATGACTACCATAATGAATACTGCATAAACCAATGTTGAGGATTGAAGTTTTTGGGAGGTTATATTTTTCACAATAAATCAATAATTTTTGGTTCCAATTATTGGATTTCTTCTGTTGCCTTATCTTCCTTTGTATGTCCTTTTTCTTTAGGGTTTTTCTTCTTTTGTTTTTTTTCTTTGTGTTTCTTCTCTTTTACCTCATTCTCGTTACCTTCATTAAATTTTTTCTTCTCCGATATTTCCCCATTACTATATTCAATGTAATCTCCATCCAATTCTCCATCCTTGTAATTCGCTACTTTAGCTAACCTCCCTTCTGAATCATATTGTATCCATGATCCCGTTTTTTGCCCTTTTTCCCAGCTGCCAACTTCATAAAGATTGCCGTTATTGTACCATTTTTTCCATTTGCCATTCTTGAGACCAAAAATAAACTGTCCCTTTTCTTTAAGTGTACCACTGTTATAGAATACACTATAATTTCCATGTAAGGTTTTCCCACCAATTCCTCCCTGAGTATTGTTTATCTTATTCTCCTTGTACCAATAATAGATTAATTCATCATTTATTTCATTCTCTAATTCTTCTCCAATGGCAAATTCAAATTGTATGTAATACTCATCATAGTATAGTTTAAGCTTATTTACCGGTTTATAATCAACCATTTCTTCCTGAGCATTAAGGTAAAAACTCATGCTCATTAAAATAAATATTGAAATTAAATTATTCATTGCTGCTTATGTATATATTTGATTTCTTTATTATACTTTACCTGAATGGAATCATCATACGCTTTCAGTAAAGTAATATCTTCCTTTGCTCACCTGTCTTGAATATGCATTCTTTGCCATTGACAGTTATGCTAACCAACGATTTTTTCGTATGCTGATTCTCCATCCTTCCGGTATATTTAATAACCGGCCAGACAATTTTTTTGGTGTCGTATATTGTTTTTTTAACTCTTTTTGATACTGTGTTATTTTTTTTAATCCTTCTCTTGAGAAATGGATCGGGATAATTATTTATCAAGCTAAATGTGTCAGGGATACTGTTTTTTTTCGCTACTGTCTTTATTTCCCCTTGAGTAAAAGGAACAGAATCATTTCTATATAAATGACCAAAGATTTTGAAAGCAATATATCCCCAGACAATAAAAACAGCTGGTAATAATATATAAAGCACTTTCTTATTTTTCATTGTGCACTTTTACAGGATGACAAACTTTCTTATGAAACTGTAATTACTTTTGTTTCCCGCCTTATCAATAGATCTAACACGCCAATAATATTCACCAGGTCCCAGAGAATCCTCATATTGGGTTTCTGTCAAGTATAAATTCAAGATAAGGTTGTTCATCGAAATATCTGTGGCTATGTATAAGCTATCACTAATGGAAGACCCGGCAACAATACCACGGTCCCATTCAAAATTAACAATTGTATCAGGCAAGATGGCATTGATATCAGGAATAATAAGGGAGGGCTTATTAGGAGGTGTGGTATCAATAAAAATTGTACGGTAGGAATAGGCCGTATTGGAAGAAGCATTTTGCCCCCTGACCTCCCACCTGTAATTGCCATCCCCATTATTTAAAGATTTTGAGATAGTGTCATATTTGGTTGTAAATGTGAAGATCTTATTGTCTTCATAATACAATTGGTAATTGTAATCATCAGCATTATATAAGGGAAACCATTTAAAAAGTAACTGTGTAACATTTGTTGTATCCTTATCGATAGGCAAACTTAATTGGAGAGTCTGTTGTGAAATATCTGAAGTACTGTCAATTGATAATGAGTGCTCTGAAAAAGCCGTAGTGGAGGAAGAATTGTAGGCTCTTACTCTCCAGGCGTATTCTCCCGGCAAAAATGTAAAATCATATTTGTTACTTGTGATATTAGAATCCAGAAAGAGTCGTTCAATAGTAGCAAAGGAAGGAGATACAATTTGCAGATTATATCCTGTTGCATCCTCTAACTCCTCCCACCATAAGGTATGAGTTGATAAAGTCGTATTGAAGTTGTCAGGCGGTGATAATAAAGTAACACTCTCCATTGCCATATTTGGATCCTCAATTACTTCACATGCAAGTACCCATATAATAAGTGATAGTATTATAAACGGGAAGATAAATTTATTTACCATGATTCTCTTTGTTTATTTCTGTTTTTGAATATTCTGAATAAAAAGTTTAAGGTATAGCTTTTTCTGTTTCGTTCTTACTTCCTTTGCTGAATAAAACTTAGCAGATGTCACATTTGATAGTTCTAAATTCTGTTCAAGTTCATATATATACCTGACCAGATTTTGAAAATCACCTTCCAGCACTAGAGTATGGGTGTAAATTTCATAGTCATTTTTGTCAATAACAACTGGTTCTGGTATCTCATTTATTCTAATTTTATTATTTTCACAAAACTTTGTTGTTTCTTCTAAAATTTTCTGTCTGAAATCTTCTTTATTATTCTCTTTGCCTATTATTTTCCCTATTCTTGTTAGTTCAGAATGGATTTCAGCCATTTGAGTAGGTGCATTTTCTATAGTAACCAATTGACCCTGTAATTCTTTGCATTGACTGCGCCTATTTAAGGTTTTTGAAATTGCCATGTGATAAACTACAAATAACATAACGAGTGCTCCTATGAAAATGAGTTGCAATTTCTTTTTATATGTCAGATTCTTAAACATTATTTAATTTCAATATCTAATGTAAAACCGGCCACTCTATTATTACTTTCATTTTCACTATTAATGGTTATTTTAGAAATCCTCTCAACCCAGTCATATTCCTCTATTGTTTTCATCCAATTATTTATTATGCTGCCTTTGCTCGCATATCCCTCGATTGTTATTTTGCCTTTAACAAAGCCTATTGTTTTTGGGTCATTTTTTTTCGATACTTTTGGATTTATCTCAAAACTCTTAAGGTTTATATCTTTTGGAAGGCTGGCAGCAATCCTATCAGCATAGTATGATATTTTAGTAGGTTCCAGTAAGCCTGTTTCCGTTAGCAATGCTTTTTTCGCTTCCAAATCATTTTTTTGAATTTCATAATTAGTCAAGAAACCCTGATATTCTGTCAGCCTCGATGTTAGACTGTTATAATTGGAATTATAATAGTCGAATACAAAATAGTTAAATAACAATACTAGGAAGAAAGTGGCCAATAATCCTGCTCCAACAATTTTCATTAATCGAAAAGCCTTGAATTCTTCATTAATATTAGTAATGGTTGTTATTGCATGGTTATGGCTTCGAAAGTTGTTTAAACAGGTTGACAATCCGGCAGAAAACGCCAACACCCCATAATTAGAAATCTTCTCTTCACCCAGACTAATGGATTCTTCTCTATTTGAAATTATTGAAAGGCAAGATGTAATTTTGCCTTCATACATATCAAATTGGTAAACCCAAAGGTTTATTGTTTTAGTCTTTGGATCTAAAATATTTAATGTTGAATTCAAAATATAAGGACCAATGAAGAAGTCAATAAACAAATAAACTTTTCTCGCTAAATTCAGTTAGATATCTTTCTGCTATTTCTTTCTGATAATACTAATACCAATTTCATCACTCTCGGTTTCAGTCTTCTCAACATAAAAATCTTCAAACTTTGCATTGGGAAGGATTTTGCGAAGAATATCTACATCATTCTCGTTATCTGTAGAAGTAATATCGCGAAAAATTATACCTTTTCCTGTGAATACAATAACCAAGGGAATATTTCTGGATAGGTTGGAATACAACTCCTCAAATGATTCAATGCTACAAACAACTTTTTCTAAGTTTATTTTATTTTTTTCTTGCTTTAAAAGCACTAAATGATATATACATGAATTATCATCACGCAAACTGACTTCAATACAGCCAAGTTGTTTATTTTTTAAAAAGCCTATATTGTCAAATATGTTTTTCATTTAATAAATTACAGTAGGCTTAATAAAAATATTCAGTTTGTTTTCGGATTTAGATTTTGACCTGCTTGAAAAAAGCCATTTGATGATCGGAATTCTGCTCAGTATTGGAACACCTGAACCTTTGCTTTCATATGATTTATCATCCAAACCACCCAACAAAATCATCTCTTCATTTCGTATCCTGATAAGTGATTCAAAACGTCTGTTAACCTGATCAGGAGGTGCACCTTTAGATAATTTAGTACCTGTAAAATCCGATTGTTCCACTTTTATGTCTAATGTAATCTGGTCATCGCCTGAAACAATAGGCAAAATAATGAGGTTAAAATCAGCATTCACAGGTTTAAATTGAACGATCTTTTCCTGTGTTGTTGTTTGATTGGCAAATATTTGGGATGTTTCTTCCATGTAATATTCTGTCTTGCCAATTGTCATATTGGCTTCATGGCCATTGAGCGTAGATAATTTTGGAGTGGATCGAACTTTCAAAATACCTTCAGTTTCAAGTGCTTTTAAACTAATGTAGAAATTAGGTGTCACTCTCCCGAGATTAACTAATCCTGCAGCATTAAAACTTGCCAAAATACTATTTATAGAAGAGGAGCCAAGGGTAATATCTAGTGGAAGAAAGCTACCTGAAGTTTGTACAGGCTCCTCTGATAGGCCTGCAGAAATCCCAGTACTCACAGAAAATCCTTTTTTGTAATTAATAATAATTACCTCTATCAATACTATTGGAACAACTTTATCTATATCCTTAATGAACCTTTCTATTTCGGTAATGTTTAAAGTTGATCCGCTTAATATCAAACTATTTAATTCAAGAAATTCTTGAATTTCAACATTATCAATCATGTTTTGTGGTATAAACTCAGTAATCTTCTCGACAGATCGGTTTACCAATTGTAACACTTTTGTTGTTCGCAAATTTTCGGTTAGCCTTTCACCGATAATATAGATGCTATTATCCTTATAAAATGTGTAATTGGTGCCATTTAATAGGTTTTCTAATAGTTGTTCATAGGATACTCCTGATAAGTTTAAAGTTGTCGATTCTGAAATATCATCCAAAACAAAATAATTGATATTAAGCGATCGGGATACATCGTTGATAACCTCAATTATCGGCGTATTAATAGCATCGATTCTTATATTGTTTTTTCCTTCTGCCTGAAAATAAAAGGTGCCGGAACTACTTGCTGATTTTTTCCCGGACTGGTTTCCCCTTTGATTTGAAACAATTTCCTGTGCACCTTTATCTTCAATTAAATAGAAATCACCCTTGTTGTTAATCTTAAGATTATTAGCATAACCCATTTCTTCCAACAAATCATTTAATGGTGCATTTTGAATATAACTTGAGATCCTATACTCAGAAACATCTGGTGATACCACTATATTTGTTCCTGTTAGCTTAGTTATTTCTTTAGCAACTTTGAACAGTGAATCTTTTTTTAGATCAAGAGTTAATAAATGAGTTATAGAATCATATACAATATTCAACGGTTGGACTATTTTATTTTCTTTCGGAGGAATGTATTTAAAAATAGTAATGATTTTTCCCGATATTTCTATATCAAGTTCATACTCTTTGCATAAAAAAATTAAAATATCGCTGGCCGGAACTTCAGTAAAATTATTTGTAATAGTGCCTTCAATATCAGGGTCAATATGCAAATTAAGCTCGTTAAGGTTTGCTAGATTGCGTAAAAACTCTTGTAGCGAAAGCTTACTGGCTGTTAAATCAACCGGTTGGCTCAATCCTGCTTCATCAATTGCGAGGATAGATAGTCTGTTCTTAATATCTTCAATTCTATCCTGACCTAATAAAAAGTTACTCCATAAACAAGTAATACAAGAAATGCATAAAATCTGAATTATTCTTGTGGATACTTTTCTAATCATAAAGTTCAATTTTAAGTATTGGGGTTCAGTAAAATGGAGTAAACTTCTGACGTGCTTGTTTTTCCTTCAGCTATCATATTAAAGGCTTGATCAGCCATTGATATAATTCCTTTTTCTTTCATGTAACCGGATACATCAAACTCAGATTTTTTTATTTTATCCTCCAGAAAGTAATCAATTGGAATTACCTCGTAAACAGCGACTCTTCCTTTATACCCAGTATAATAGCATGAATCGCAACCTTCAGCATGATATTCTCTTTCTATCCTTTTTGGTGGGTTATAGTTCTTTGGAAAGCTCTCCATGTTAAGTTTAATTTCCTTTTTACAATTTGGGCACAACAACCTCACAAGCCGTTGGGCAACTGTTAAGTTTAGTGTATTGGCAAGTAAAAATGAAGGGACGCCCATATCAATCAACCTTGATACAGTCCCCCATGCCGAATTAGTATGAACAGTAGATAATACAAGATGTCCCGTTAACGCTGCCCTGATGGCCATTTGTGCAGTTTCCTTGTCCCTGATCTCACCCAACATAATGATATCAGGATCCTGTCTTAAGAAAGTTCGCAATGCTGAGGTAAATGTTAACCCGATGCTTTCCTTTAATTGCACCTGGTTAATACCCTCAAGTGTATATTCAATCGGGTCTTCAATAGTAAGGATGTTGGCCTCCTCTTTATTAAGTACCCTGAGTGTAGCATACAGAGTAGTTGTTTTCCCTGAACCTGTTGGTCCGCTGATGAGAACAATACCGCTGGTTTTTTTAATACCTTCCAGATACTCATCCAATTGGGCTTTAGAAAAGCCAAGTTCGGTAATATCCATGCCTGAGGATTGCTGGCTGAGAAGTCGCAAAACAATCTTTTCTCCATGCAAGGTCGGAAGTACAGATACCCGTATGTCAAATTTTGACTCCCCTGTATTGAAAAATATCCGGCCATCCTGAGGTAGCCGTTTTTCAGCAATATCTAAATTCGCTTTGATCTTAAGCTTATTGATCAGAGCCGGATACTCATCTTTGTTGATCATGTATCGTTCAATCAACTTGCCATCAATTCGAAGGCGTACCCGGCACTTTTCTTCAAAGGCTTCCAAATGAATATCACTGGAATTGATTTGATCAGCCTCATTGATTAGGTCAAAAATGAAGTCGTCGGAGTTAATAGCTCCCAGTTGTGCGATATTCTGCCCTTTTGTTGTGTCCTGCTTCCTGTAATGCCTGGATATGGTTTTTTGAAGTAAAGCCGAATCCACATTATGAAGTATTATTTTCTTGCCAAATAGTAACTCCAACTCTTCCTTCAATGGTCCTTCATTTCCGGCGCTTTCCGAATAAAATTCCAAAACCCCGTTATTAATGGATTTAGGGACAATATGATAATGCCACGCCTGCTCCGCTGTAATGGATTGCTTTAAATCGGTAGTTAACGTTATGTCTACTATTTCTGTCATAATAGATCAAATAAATAGTTTTCAATGTAATGGATATTGTACATATTAATCTCTGTAAAAACCATTTGAGAAATGAGTACTAAATTGAAAAATGCAGCAAGATAACCAGCCAGTGGAATATGTTTGGCATTGCTCCTAAATGTCCTGAAAATTATAATTACAATCAACAAAGTCATGATTAAGCTTGCAGTTAGAAACAGAATGAAATTTATTGGTGAAAATGACAGACATAATAACAATAGTACTAAAACATCCCCTATACCAAGTTGGTTATTAATAATATTTGTAAATTGTTTATTCCTGATGGAGACAAATAAACTAATTCCACCAATTTGAATCAGGACAAATCCGGCATTCATAAAAAAGTAGTTCGCCTGCTCTCGAAGTTCAGTTACCTGCAATCCTTTATAAATCAACATGGCAAAAATTACAGGAATAAGATACCATGAGATAGCACGGTATTTAAAGTCCTGGTAGGTGATGATGGTGAACAGGATAAAAATAATTAAATCAATCAGCAGTTTCATTAATCCTTAATTTTTTCCTTGAGGTTCTTTTCCTGGTCTATTTCCCAAATGTTAAGCGTACCGTCCCCATCAAAATCGACTATGGCTGTTGCAGTGGCAAGAAACCCTGTATTGTCGGCTTGTATAATCTCTATTTGGTAATTGGCACGGCCTCCTTCTGATGTTAACTTCACATGCTCAAAACCGATATCTTCAAAGCTATCGGAGTATTTTGAATACATGTAGAAATATTGCTTTTCTAAAGTATAAATGTGCTCAAGCTGGAGTTGGGCTTCGGTACTTTTCGCTCGTGAAATCAGAGGTAGCAAACTGGGTAAGGCAAGTAAAACCAAAATGCCAATAATTACAAGCACAACAAGGACTTCCTGGAGGGTGTAAGCTTTAAGTTTTTTGTTATGAACTGTGGATTTGAAATTTTTCATATTACGAATCAAGCCGGGTTTAATACACAAATGATCAAGTAAATTCTATGTTATCAAAATTAAGAATAAACTGCACAAAAATTACATTTTGCAGCGATTTAAAATTGTTCTAAATTACAATTAGGATTTTAAATAAAACGGGAAGTAATACCTAATTTGAACGATAAATAATCTTTATCTTTAATAACGATTTTGTGCATTCGTCAATCTTAAACAAAATTCATTCTGTAGTTTTTTGCCCTGCTTCAGGTATATGTCAATTTATGTTCTGTAGTTTTAATTAAAACTAAATGGTTTTTAAGCTAAAATATTATGGACTTGAATTTTAGGGTTTCGGTTACTATTATTTGGCAAGTATCAAAATGTATTAAGATGGGTGCGTTTTTTAACGCATTGCAAATGCTTTTGTAAAATTAATCCTCGTTAGCCTCCCCTTACTGCTTTGCATAAACGAGGACCAGAATGGGTTCTGCTTTTAGGTTTTGTTTTTGGGGCTTCTTTTCTGCTGTTTTTGCTCGGTTTTGCTTTGGTTTTTTCTGTTGTTTTTGATGGTTTCCGTCCGCTCCCAAAATCCATCTAAATCATTGAGGGGTGGGGCTTGGTGGAAAGGGAAGGCGAAAGAGGCGGAAAGCGGGGCGGGGCAAAGGTTACAGGCTAAAAGCCATAATTGTTGAAAACTTTTCAGGAAATGACCTTTTGTAGCTCGGAAAAATTTGTGTAGTAAAAATGAATGCAAAACAAAAGCCGGACAATGCCGGGCTTCCTTCTATTTTTTTAAATAATAATACCAATGGTTATCGTATTCTGAGTATCCTTTATATCTGCTCAACTCTCTTATATCGGTTCTTTTTGAGAGAAAATAATAGAAAAGTCTTCATTAACAAACATTATCAAACCATCTTCCATTATTGATTTTACACGATCTACTTTTAGCTTCTCAAATAAGAATACTTTATCAGTAAAATCTATAACCTCAAATGGATAATAATCTGACTTACTTTCTATTTCATTCAATGGGTAAAAAGCTGAATCTTGTTTCGGAAACATCTCTTTGTACAAAACCTTTTCTTTGTTATCATATATTATTAAAAGTCTGTATTCATCATCCATATAATCGAAAACAATTCCATCACTTCTTTTCCAGATATTCCAGCCATCAAAAATTTCAATTGATTTAGTCTGAGCTATCTTAATGAAAGTATCAATTTCTTTTTTAGTATCATGGTTGCTTTCTTGGCCACATGAATTTGTAATGGATATTGAAAACAAGACTATTAATGAAAGATATGCTTTTCTTAATATCATTATTTGTAAAGTGTTTTTCAGTACCTTAATCATTTTACTTTTCCCATTCATATCCTAAAGATATTGAATATTGATCATCTTTTGAATCTAACTTACCCTTATGTTTAGGGTCATTAAAATAGTTGTTATAATGGCTCCTAATTTAGCAGCAAATTTAGGAATGCCTAATGATTTAGCTCCCTGCCCCATAAGAAATTACCAAAATTGTAATTATTATGGGCAACCTTTCCTGATTCAGTAGTAGTTATATATAGTGTATTACTTGAAATCGGCTGCTTTTGTCCGTTAACTTCAATTTTCCCTGTTATTACGTAATCCATTTTACCACTTCCTTCTGGGCTTGTTGCATTACTTTCTTTTTGAATAAACTCATACTTGTTGTCTTGATTTTCTGAATCGTTTACACCTGACTCGTCAAGTGTACTTGCAATAGCATCATCACCTACCTCTACAACTTGAGTAATTTCGCCAGCGTCTATAGCTTTAGGATCATTTACAGGGTCTGCAAAACTAAAAGTGGATGCTTTTTCACCATCTTTACCAGCTAAAGTACCATAATGTTCTCCCTCTTTTTCTATTTTTCCAGTATATTGCCCATTAGAATTAAAGAGATATTCATCATAATTCATACCATTCAAATCAACGAACTTTAACGGATTATTTCCCGAAAAATGAAAGGGTGATTGAGAAAGGTATTCCTCTGCAAGGGGATCCGGAACATGCCACCTCCCCAATTGCGGATCATAGAACCTCGCCCCATAATCATACCAATCCAATCCATGCTCCGCTTGTAATTCCTTATTATTGTATTTGTATTGATTTTCGGTTCCAATTTGCGGCGTTTGCAGCCCCATCATTTCCATACCAAAAGGATAATAATGGTTCACTTGTAAAACTTCCGTTGCAGGTTCTATTATTCCATCATGATCAAGGTCGCTAAACGAAAGCCTGACATTGCCTAAATGATCTTTCAGATAATATTCGTACCAGAAACCACTGCCTTGGGTGACATCAGGTATCATGCGGCCTTCATCAGTCAAAATAAAGTCAATCGTATTGTCTTTATAAACAAAGTTATATATATAGTCTGTTACTTCCGATGATCCGTCCTGGTAATACACTGTCTTTTTTAGTTTTGTACCTTCAGCGGTGTAAAGGTACATGATTTTATTATTGCTGCCAAAATCAATAACGGAAGGAAGGTTTAACGAATTGTAGGTGACGGTGATACCTTTGTTGGCATCAGTTACCATGTTGCCATTGGGATCGTAAGTATATTCATTACTGCCTGTGGAAGAACCATCTCTAAAGTCATTGTTATAAAAGTTAAAATCTGCAACGTTATCATTAACCGAAGTTAACATATTGCCATTGTACTGATAGGTAAGTGCGTCCATTAACCCAAAATTATAGACAGTACCGTTATCGTAATTCAGCCCGTAACGGTTCAATCCGGAAATATTCCCATTTAAATCATATTGGATTCCATCTGCAAATGGACCATTAACATTAAATTTGCCCATGTTTTCATCCCAGTCCCAACTAGTTGCATCCCGCTCGCCATAGTTGGCCTTTTTCAAGCGGTTGAGTTCGTCATATCGAAATCCATAGCCCTTTTTATTTTCACAACTGGAGGTTTTCCAGGCAATACCCGAGATATTGCCATTGTATTGCGATACGCTGTTTAGGTCTTCTATTTCAACATTGTAAAAAATATCCATCCCAAAAAGGTCATCCCCACCATCTTCGTTGATATAATCAACACCTATGCTATTCAGGATAAATCCCTGCATCTGAAAAGTAATTATTTCTTGTTGGGCTGAATCTTTCACATTTTGCCCAGGCAACTGCTGCTTTACAAAATTGTTGATTTGGGCCATTACATCCATTACAGATGTAGAGTCTCCAATATGCATATGGTCCATGGCAATTTTATAGGAATTTCCATTCAAAGAACGCAAGGAATAGAAATCCTGAGCATCATCCGCATCGTTTTCATAAAGGTATATCACCTTTGTTTCAGATGATCCTTGCTCATTGCTTTCACCATTATCCCCTTCATTAATCTCAATCGTTTTTTTATCTGTCAGTTCAATCTTCAAATAGTTGCTTTCCCCTCGATTCCCGGTAATTTCGGTTAGCGAATAATGAATGGTATCTATGTTAACACCCGATACCATCATCATAGCTTCAAGGTTTTCGTCAAGGGCAATGATTGTATTATCGATGCCGAGGTTAGCTTTGTTAATATTTGTCAGCCATCCCCTAATGTTGTATTTGTAATCGATACTTTGCCAATATCCTTGTCCGTCGGGAGAATGCAGATTTTTCTCTATTAGTTGACCTAGTTCGTTGTATTGCATTTCAGCCATGGTTGTCCAGGAAACACTACTTTCACCTATTTTATGCTTAACTAATTTTAACCTGTTCGCATGATCATAAGTGAAATGATACCACTCTTTAATTGCATTGCTGCCGGCAATATTATGTTCATGAAGGGTCATGATAACATTGCCCACAAAATCATATTTTGTCGAAACCCGGTCATACCCTCCCAAATGGTTTTGTGAAACCGTTTGAATGATCCTTCCAAACTTATCATAGAAATTAATGGTATAAAGATGAGTATTGGTGTTATCAAGCACTTTAGCTGCCGTACCAGTAGTGCGACCTGTGTTGTAGTTCCAGTCGTCCATATCAAAATCTGAATCCACTTGAACATATTCATGATAACCCGCTATTTGAATTGCTTCGGGTACAAAATCATAATTGTCATACCATGTAAGAGTCAGATCATCATAATTGCCCGGAAGGTATGATTGAGAGTTGTTTGTATAACCAAATGGATTTATATGCGATGTTCCAATAAACACTTCATGGTTTATATTTGTACTTAATTCCAGGGCATTGCTTATATATTCATTCATCGTGGGATAGCCCATGTCAAAAGCATCCGGAGTGATAATACCTGATTTTACTGGCCGGCTTAAAACATCATATTGAATATATTTCCATTGACCATGGGCCCTCAAATTTCCATCACGGAAAAGGACAAGTCTGTCGAGGTTATCATAAACCATCTCTTCGTATTCTTTTCCAGGAAGTTTTTTTGTTATCATTCGTTGCCTGTGGTCGTATGTATACTCATAACAATAGAAGTCCAAATCAGGAACTTGAGTATGATAAGATAAGTTTGACGATGGAATGGGAGGAATAACAAGGACCAGGTTGCTATATTTGTCATAAACATAATAAGTCCGCAGCTTTGTTCCACTCAAGAGTTCTGATTCCTTTAATATTACTCTATCTTGTTTGTCTTTATATTCACGGGTAATGTTTCCATTTTCGTCAGTAATTTCTGTGACAAATAATTCATTGGAGGGATAATAGTCAAATGACATCCAATAACTGTTGTTGTGATAGAAATACCATACATTATCTGTTGTACTAGTTGATCTATAACTGTATTCAACAGGGTGTTGATCCAATTGCCAGTGAATCCTGCCGCCCCTGCTTCACCACCCTGTTCAGCGGGGAGTTGTCAAATTCCTTAACAGCCCATGGATTGAGTGTTTTGGCAATGCGCAGTGTAGGATCACCATAAAATGAGTTTAATTCTCAGGATTTTCAGGTGTGCCCAGCCAGTTCGTTTTGTAGGTCCCATCACCAGATGGCGAGGAATAGGGAAGAAATTCCTTTGCTGCCTACCGAACTCATCGAATTCAAACCCCTGAACAATATCCAGACTAGTGGGAGAAAATTGCCTTTGAACCGTTTGTAATGGTCTTCCCAACCCATCGAAATACTGAACAATCTGTTTTACATCCTCTTTAGTAGGGTTAATCGGAACTTGCTCCATCTCTATTAATGGTACAAGCGTGTGAATATAGTTTTGGTCAGGGGATTGAGCAAAAGCAGATCCGTAAAAATCGACAATTAAGATGATTATATAATATTGTTTGAGCATGATCTGTATTTTTTTAGTTAAGCAAATTGAAAATCATATTTAAAATGGCTATTCAGGAGGATCATAACTTATTGAAACTGAAAATCCTGATTCTCCAAATGCATTAAACGATTTAATTTTATAGCTATAGCTTTCAGGATATGAAGAAACATTTTCATCCAAATATGTATTTTCATCTGCTGAAATATTATCAATAGTTATCGTTGTTCCACTATTAGTTCTTTCAATAATATAACCAGACTCTCCTACCACGTCATTCCATTTTAATAATATCCCACCTTCAGGTGTTAAACGGGGATATGGAGGAACATCTGTAAACCATGTTGGAGTCAAAGGAGCAACTATTATAAATGCATCAAAGAAAAGGTTAGGGATGTCATTTGTTAAATTCTCAATAAAATGCCCCATAGGGCCAAACAGGAAGCCATCTTTTTCGGCAAAAAATGCTCCTGAATAACCTTCAAACAAGTTGCAACTAAAATCACCATTAGCATTTTGAGTAAATACTTCACCATGATTAGGAAATACTATTTTTATCCCTGATAAATTATCATTGGAATTGTATGTACTAATTGATCCACTTACAGTATATGAAGTGTATTGATACTCCCCAATGAAGTTATGTTGTTCACAACCGTCATCCATATAAGTAATATAAGGACTATTGCTAAAGATATAATCATCATGATTTGCAGAAACAGTGATTGATTCTCCTTGCTGTGCAGGAATTGGAACTATGGAATAAAATCCATCCGGACCGGTTTCATCCTTATCACACGATCCGGTTGTACAAATAATTGTAACCCCTTCAATGGGACTACCGTTCTCATCTAAAACATAACCGGATAAATAAGGATCATAAGTTTGCATTTTTTTTGACATAATTGGAATGTTAATACTTTGATTCCCACTGGTTATGTTAATCGCTGTAGTTTTATTACGAGGAGTGTAATTGGGTTCGCAATAAATCGTAAAAGTATTTGAAGTGGTTTCCACAATATCGAGCCAATAAGCACTTTCATTAACTTGCCATAATCCATCAGAAGAAACTGAAAAGATCTTTGTTCCTCCAACATCAAAAAACTCCCAGGAAACAGGTTCGACCGAAAACTCCGGAAACTCATAGTTATAATTATAGTGAATCTTTTCAATTAAATCCCCGTCATGATTACGTACTTCAGACAAGCGAATCAAATCATCATACGAATACTTTGAATGTAAAGAGGTTATTTCGGTTTTAGAATTCATTGCATTATCCTTGTTCAGATCGTAAGTGTAGGAAGTGAATTGTGCGTCGGAAGGGTAAATCTTAACATCATCGAAATAAACAGCGTCGTCAGGGCCGGAGGCTGTTCCGCTCGCGCCGATCTGGATTTCAATTTCATTTTGTGAAATTGTCCCCATATCTACTGATAGCTGAATAGTTGACCATTGGTTATCAGCTTAAAGTTGAATACTTTCACCTGAATTAATTTCTTGCAACTCCG
>JAWKKM010000051.1:0-28796 GCA_041393255.1 Bacteroidales bacterium
TAGAAGGAACAACTGTATTAACAGAGTTTAAACCTCTGAAAAACACTTATGAGTTTGAAGCAGTTTACGAAGTAAAGCCGGGAAGCGATCAGAAAGTCGGCTTTAATCTTTGTGTTTCGGATGCCAATAAAATGGTATTGGGTTACGACGCTAAAACCTCGAATGTTTTTATCGACCGTACACAAAGCGGATATGTAAACTTTAACAGCAAATTTCCGCGGGTTATAAATGCTCCTGTGCAGTTAAAAGAAAACAAAATCAGTTTTCATGTTTTTGTTGACCAACTGTCGCTTGAAGTTTTTGTGAATGATGGAGATGTTGTATTAACTTCATTGATGTTTCCTAATCCTTATTTTCAAAAAGGCATCGAATTATTCTCGATAAATGAATCATCAGTACTTCAATCATTTAATGGTTGGGAGCTCAACTCAATTTGGGAAGAGGAGCTGGGCACAGGAATACTGGACAGAAGAGAAAACATAAAATCGATTGATGTATATCCTAACCCGGCCAACGACAAAATACACTTTACGCTGAACGCTGGACCCAGTAGAACCGCCACTGCAAAAGTTATAAACCTACTGGGACAAACCCTGAAAGAAAAAACAATATTTACCGAAAAGTCCCCATCCGTAATCGATATAAGCGATTTAAAAACAGGACATTACATTCTTTCTGTTCTGAATGACAACGAAATATCAACCCAACAATTTATAAAAGTAAATTAATAATGATGAAGACATTTTGTAAGCTCCTGCTGGTAGTTTTTATTTTTAATGCCTGCAAGCCATCAGTAGATAAACATCAAGAAAAATACAATGAACAATACCGCCCGCAAATTCATTTTTCGCTTGAAGAAATGTGGGCGAATGACCCGAATGGGATGGTGTATTACGATGGTGAATACCACCTGTTTTTTCAGCATAACCCGGATACTACAATCTGGGGGCCAATGCACTGGGGGCATGCGGTAAGCAAAGACCTCATTCACTGGGAACAGCTCCCAATAGCATTGTACCCCGACAGTTTAGGATGGATATTCTCGGGAAGTGCTGTAATTGACTGGGAAAATACATCGGGTTTGGGAGAAAACGGCGTTCCGCCAATGGTGGCTATTTTTACCTATCACAATCGGGAGTTGGAAAATACCGGAACTGATAAATTTCAGTCTCAGGGAATTGCATATAGCCTTGACAAAGGGCGTAGCTGGACGAAATATGAAAACAACCCGGTTTTACCTAATCCCGGAATTCGTGATTTTCGTGACCCAAAAGTGATGTGGCACCCCGAAAGTGAGAAATGGATAATGACCCTTGCCGTGCTCGACCATATCAATTTCTATTCTTCGCCTAATTTAATCGACTGGACCCTGGAAAGCGAATTCGGAGAAGGAATTGGAGCACATGGCGGCGTTTGGGAATGCCCTGATTTGTTTCCTTTGCAAGTGGAAGGAACAGACGAAATTAAGTGGGTATTACTGGTTAGCATCAATCCCGGTGGTCCCAATGGGGGGTCGGCTACACAATACTTTGTAGGTGATTTTGACGGACATGTTTTTGAACCACACGGTGAAAAAACCAAATGGCTCGATTATGGCAAAGATAATTACGCTGGTGTAACATGGTCGGATATTCTGGATGAAGATGGAAGAAGAATTTTGATTGGTTGGATGAATAACTGGCAATATGCAAATCAAGTCCCAACGTCAACATGGAGGGGGGCATTTACTCTTCCAAGAACGCTGAAATTGACCGAAATCTATAACGATTATTTACTGGTTTCTTCTCCTGTAGAAGAATTTGAGAAACAAAAATCAGGTTCAAAAAAAATCTCAGGCTCCATAATTTCAGGAATGCAGGAGATTCATATGAAACCACAGTTCCCGATGGAAATAAACTTGAACTTTAATACGGAAAACAATACAGCAATGAATTTTGGTGAGCGTTTCGGGATTATTTTATCAAATGAAAAAAATGAATCGCTAAAAATTGGTTACGACAACCTAAATAAACTTTTTTTTATTGATCGGAGTAATGGAGGATGGGATAGTCCGAATCAGGAGTTTGCAGGTATTCATTATGCACCTTATGTCGTGAGTTCCCCATCGCTGGATTTAAAGCTCATCATAGATGAATCCTCAGTTGAATTATTTGCTGTTGATGGTTTAGTTAGCATGACAGAACGGTTGTTCCCTTCAGAAAAATTTACATCCATAAGTTTATTCTCGGAAAAGGGCGACGTTGAATTATTAAGTGGAACCATCAGTAATTTGTCATCAATTTGGTGATTACCACATATGTCAGATCCATAGTTTAGTTTTAGTATTAAAAGGCCTGGTGGTTTCCATCCGGCCTTTTTGTCTTTTTCTTGATTCAATTTATTAATTTTAAATGTTTATATCTTTTAAGGAATGCGTCATTTTTTATTAATAATATTAATTTGTCTATCTCCTTTCTGCATTCAGGCAAAAGAAAAATTCCTAATCGGTTTTTCACAATGTTCTGCCGGTGACTGGCGAGAGAATATGGAAGCAGAAATGGAACGGGAGCTTATGTTTCATGAGGATTTGGAGATCATCAAACGACAGGCTGAAGACAGTACACTTTTGCAAATTCAACAAATCGATGAGTTAGTTAAAAAAGGTATTGATTCGTGTAATAACTCAAATGCGTCAAACCCTTCAATAACGCTGTTATTGAACGAATTTATGATTCCGGCATCGTTATTCTTATTGACAGAAAAATCAATTCACAAAAATACAACATTAGTGGTAATAATCGTAAAATTGGGAATGCTGGTGGTGTTTATATTGCGAGTAAGTTAAACAATCGAGGACAGATAATTGAACTTTTAGGCATGCTTAGTTCTATTTCTCGGCCCTGGAGCGTATGAATAAGGTTTAACAGTGCACTTGAAAGGTTTCCACATCTTCATAATGTATATAAAATGCATGCACATTGGGAATCTGATTTGGTACAGGACAGCTTAGCCCTCGTGTTGCAAAAATATCCTTTGGTTAAAGCAATTTTTTGCCCATACGGATTGTGGCTGTGGCGGCAGGTGAAATCATCAGTAAGGCAATTCCCTAGGCGTATATTAGTAGGGTGGTGACGATGGATTACCCAATGAAGGAGGAGGTATAGAAATGGTTGAGAAAAGGAACTATTTCAGCAACGTTATTTGATTTATCCCGTCAGGAGGAAAGAAAGCAATTCAAATAGCTGCTAAGATATTACATAAGCAGCCTTTCCAAAAGAACAATTTATTACCAACCACCCTTATTGACCGTTCGAATGTAGATATCACCAGGATACAATTTCAGAACATAAATGCGTTGCAGGAAGACATAACAAAATCGAAGAATATGCTTGAAATGTTGAACGTAAGATATCGCGACCAACAGATTTTGTTATTCGTTAGCCTTGTGTTACTGACTCTTGTGGCCATATTGTTTGGAATGTATTTATGGTCATTTAAACGGTTGAAGATATCGAACCGGAACCTTGAAGAGCAGAAAGAAGCAATTTCGGCACAAAATATCGAACTTAAACTTTTATCAGACGAGCTGGAAAAAGTTACCCGAGGTGATTACCCGGTTTACCAATATATCACACGAGTTCAGGACTCCTTACAACGTTGATTCCGGCCCTATTGATAACTTATCGAAAAATAAAAAACCCATACCGGAGAACAACAAGAATTGCTTCAATTAGCACAAAACATTTCCATTCTTCTGAAACTTATTGAGCAGATAATTAATTTTTAGAAAGTATGAATTGGGCAAACACGATTTTCTCCACATTCTGCTGATTTGAAAAGACACTTTGAAGACTGGAACGGACTTTTGGTGGCAAAACAAAAACAAATTGATTTCAGGATGAAACTGCTCATGAAAGTGATTTTATAATCGATTTTGATGTGGAGAAGATGGAGCGGATTTATACCAATTTATTATCCAACGCATTCAAATTTACACCGGAAAAAGGCACAATTAAAGTGCAGTTGAGCGGGAACTTATTGATGAAAAAGTTTATGAAAGATACGGAAGTAATAAATTCAAGGGAAATCTATCCCTATGAAAATAAGATAAAAAGAAATTTTCGACCGTTTTATCAGGCTGGTTCAAAGACTGGCGGCTCGGGGATCGGTTTGGCGCTCGTTAAAGGTTACGTCAATCTGCATGGTGGAAAGATTAATGTTTCCAAGTCCAATGGTTTTGTTTTGCTTTACTTTTTCTATCCCCGGTAAAACAAGAAGAAAGTATTAAATAACGAACCAGAAAAATCTTCTGAAACAATAGTACCTGTAAAGGGAAATGAGCCACAGGACATCATTACTCAAATAATCAGGAGTGAAGATTCATATACTTTTGATGATGAAGTCTTGATGAGGAAAAACCTCTGTGTTTTACTGGTTGATGATCATCCAGGAATACGTTCGTACCTAAAATCACTTCTGAAGGAAAAATATTTATTGTACTGGAAGCCAAAGACGGTATCGAAGGGATTAGGGAAAGCGGTACGTTATGTTCCCGATCTGATTGTTAGTGATGTAATGATGCCTGGTATCGATGGCGTTGAAATGTGTAGTCATCTAAAAAGAGATATCAACCCAGTCACATTCCGATTATCTACTAACCATGTCTTAGGATGAAAAACGAATTATAGGTTATGAAAGCGGGGCAGATGATTATATATCAAAACCCGTGAATTTTGAGATGCTTGAAGTACGCATGCGTAATTTGATTGAGAGCAGAAAGCAATTAAAGCAACATTTAGTTCAATTTGTAGTGACCTGTATGGCACCCCATTTCGGCCTTAAAACCGGAGAAATCATTTTATTGATAAATTGGAGGAACAGATAGAAAAACACATTGTGAACTCTGAACTTAGTGTTGATTTTTGAGCACCGGGTGGGCATGTCTCGGAATTCAGTATACCGGAAAGTAAAGCTTTAACCAACTATTCTCCTGTTGAATTCATTACTTTTCTTCATTTCCCTTAAGAAAAGCAGTTCATTTAATGAAAATGACAGATACCAACCTTGCCCAGATCGCTTACCAGGTTGGTTTTTCAGCACCATCTTATTTTTCCAAAAGCTTTAAAAAATACTATCATAAAAGTCCTACAGAATATTTGAAAGAAATTAAGGGAGTATAGAATTTGCTGTTCGGGATTATTAAAGTAATATTGAATAATTTAAGCTTATTTTTGTAGTGTTATTGAATATTGTTAATGAACTATATCTTCATATTTATTAGTATCTGTTTGTTATCCGGTGTTACTGTTTGTGGCCAGAATATTGAAGGAAACAGGAACAATGATATTTTAAAGGAACTTGATAATGTAGTCGCTCAAAGAGAAATCTATGTGGACAAAAAGCTGGGAAAAATTAACGAACTGAAAAAGTATCAACCAACCCCGGGAAAGCCGAAAGAATCATACGATTATTATCTAGCTTTATATGAACAGTACCAAACATTTAAATTTGATTCAGCATTTTATTATGCAAAAAAATTAAACGAAATAGCCCGGCAGACAAATAACGCTGAATTGATTGCCAGTGCAAAAATAGAGTTTTCGAATATCCTTATCACCGCCGGTATTTTCAACGAATCGTTGGATACATTAAAGTCAGTAGAATTAGATGGGCTTTCTTCACAAGTGAAGGCGAATTATTACCAGGTTTTAAGCCGCGGGTATTTTGATATGGAAAGCTTTTCACAAAGTTCGGAATATGCTCAAATTTACCGTCGTAAAGGTATGACCGGCTTTGATTCTGCCATGGTTTATACCTTGGAATCATCCTGGCAATACCATTCACTCAAGGCACAAAAAAATATTAAGCTGGGAAATAACGATACGGCTATTGTTGAGCTCGAAGGTATAATAAACAACGACGACCTTCCCAACAGTGAATTGGCTATTCAACTTATGTCGCTTGCATTTGCTTATGGAATAAAAGGAAATTCGCAGAAAGAAATTACTTATTTGGCCAATGCGGCAATTGCTGATTTAAAGGAAGCCAAGATGGAAGCGGTTGCCTTGCTATTTTTGGCTAATAATCTATACGAATCCGGAGATGTAATACGTGCAAGTAAATACATTAATATTGCTTTAGAGGATAGTCGTTTTTACGGTTCCAATTTCAGGTTGTGGCAGGTTTCGAACTTCCTGCCTTTTATTAAAGCTGAGCATATCGGCACCATCGAAAAACAAAAAAATCAGCTATGGAATTATGCACTGGTAGTAACCCTGCTGGCAGTGTTAGTGGGTATTTCATTTTTTATTATTATAAAACAAATCGGGCGGCTTAGAAAGTCGAAGGAAATGCTTGAAAACACCAATGATAAACTTGCTGTGAGCAATGAAGAACTATTGTTGGCCAACCGGATTAAGGAAGAATACATTGGTTATTATTTCGAAATAAGCTCACAAATTATCAATAAGCTTGATAAATTAAAGCAATTGGTAACCAGGAGGTTAATTAAAAGACAGATTGAGGAATTACGCTTAGAGGTTGATAATATTAATATTCAAAAAGAAAAGTTGAACTTATATTTTAACTTCGACAAAGCATTTCTTGAAATTTTTCCTGAATTTATTACCCGGATAAACTTGCTATTGCATTCAAACGAGCAGATTCGGTTAAAAGAGGGCCAGCTTTTGAATACAGAGCTTCGTATTTTTGCCCTTATCCGCCTTGGTATTCACGATGCTGATAAACTTGCCCGAATTCTTGGTAACTCCGTAAATACAATTTACGCCTATAAATCGAAGATAAAGAACAAGGCAAAGAACCCGGAACACTTTGAACAGGATGTAATGCTTATTACCAGAACTTCGAAAAATAGGTTGTAGATTTCTTTAAAGTTATTGTAGATTTAATTCGAAAGAATGAATCCTTCCGTGATATTTTGCAATAATTCGTCTATATAAAATATCCTACGCTATATGTTTAGTGTGCTTATTATTAGTGTTTTGTGGTTTGGTGCGCCCAGAAACTTCTATATTATTATTGTATATTTTTAGTTTCTTCTTGGTTCAAAGTACTTTTATTTTTTGAGATGTAGGCTTAACAAAGCCAGGCTAATCAAATAACACAGTAAAACATTAAATTCTAACTTATGAGCAAGTCTTTTAAAAGATTATTATTCATTAGTATTCTTCTGATTACTGTACATGTCAGTCCAGAAGTATTTGCCAACCGGAACTCTCAATCCGGATCGGCTATTTCAACAGTTAAACAAAACGACAAAACAGTAAAGGGAAAAGTTGTTGATTCGCAAGGACAGCCTTTACCGGGAGTCACTGTTGTATTAAAAGGAACTACGCAGGGAACAACAACCGATTTCGATGGTAATTATACCTTAACGGATATTCCCGAGGATGGTATTGTGGTTTATTCGTTTGTAGGTATGCAAACCATTGAACAAAGTGTTCTCAATCAAACAGAAATTAATGTAACCATGCATGAAGAAACTGTGGGCTTGGAAGAAGTAGTTGCAATTGGTTACGGTTCACAAAAGAAAAAAGATTTAACCGGGTCAATAGTTTCGGTAGGTACCGACGACCTGAAATCGCTTCCGCTTGCCAGCGTTGGCGAAGCCATGCAGGGAAAAGCTGCCGGGGTGCAGATTATTTCTAACGGTACCCCGGGTGCCGACCCAACATTCCGTATCCGTGGTATTGGAACCATCAACAACAACGACCCGTTGCTGGTTATCGACGGTGTTCCCACACAATCGGGCTTAAACCAGTTAAACATGGATGACGTGCAATCTATCCAGGTATTAAAAGATGCTTCTGCAACCGCAATTTACGGTTCGCGCGGTGCCAATGGTGTTGTAATTATTACTACTAAAAGCGGAAAATCAGGACGGGGGCAAATCAATTTTAATGCGTATTACGGTATCCAGGAAGCAACCAACATGGTTGAAATGTTAAATGCCTCTGAATTTGCAGCACTTCACAACGAGATGATGGTAAATGCGGGGCAGGTTCAAAATCCTGAATATGGAGACCCTTCGTCTCTCGGTAAAGGTACCGATTGGTTGGGAGCCATTTTTGGTAGTGCGCCTATTCAAAACTATTCTGTATCATATTCAGGAGGAAATGAAAAATCATCGTATTACGTTTCAGGAAACTATTTCAACCAGGAAGGTATTGTTAATAATACAGGTTTTAAAAGATACACACTGAAATTTAACTCCGATACAAAGATTCTGGATAATGTAAAATTCGGTAACAACATCACGCTTAATCACGACGATAAATACAACGGCGATTACAGTATTATAGATGCGATGAGAGCGTTACCAACGCAGCCCATTTATAATTCTGATGATTCGTATGCCGGTCCGGTGGGGATTCCTATGTGGTATGGCGATATTGTAAATCCGGTTGGACGTTCCGAAATCAATGAGAACACAACATTAGGTTATAACCTTATGGGCTCTGTTTTTGGGGAGATAGAGATTATAGAGGGCCTGACTTTTAAATCGTTGGCCGGAATTAAAGCTAATTTCTGGCAATCACGCACATGGGCGCCAAAATACGACTGGCAACCCACTCCTCAAGAACAATCCTATCTTGGTGAAAGCTGGAACCGTTCAATTACATGGAACTGGGATAATACGCTTACTTACCAGACTACCATCAACGACGTACATAAATTAACTGTAATGGCAGGTACCAGTGCCCAGGAAAATAAATTCAAATATATGAATGGTTCCATTCAGGAATTTGCCAGCGATTTAACTCAACAACTGGATAACGGACTAAGCCAGAAAAATATTGGCGGAAACGAAAATGATTGGTCGTTGCTCTCGTACATGGCCCGGGTAAATTATTCGTATGCTGACAAATATCTTTTCACGGCAACAGTCAGACGTGATGGTTCCTCCAGGTTTGGTGCAAATCATAAATGGGGAGTATTTCCATCTGGTTCTGTTGCATGGCGAATTTCGGAGGAAGATTTCTTTGAACCTGTAAAATTTGTTGACGACTTAAAAATCAGGGCAGGGTATGGTATCACAGGTAATCAGGAAATTGGGAATTACGCCTTTGCATCGGCATTAAATATTATCAAATATAATTTCAATGATAATTTAGTCAGCGCTGTTGTGCCAATTGTAATGCCCAATCCAAACGTACAGTGGGAATCGCAAAAACAAGCGAACATCGGTTTCGATGCTACTATTATAGATCAGCGTTTAAACATAACATTTGACGCGTATGTAAAGAACACCGAGGACATGCTCGTTCCTGCCTCGGTTCCTATAACTACCGGATATTCTGATGTTTATGTGCCTTCTGTCAATGCAGGAAAAATTCAGAATAAAGGGGTTGAGCTGAGCATTACATCGCACAATATGAAAGGCGAATTTACATGGGATACCGATTTTAACATTTCAGTGAACAGAAACGAGGTAAAAAGCCTGAATGATACCATACCAATGGCACGCGGAAGCGTTGGTTTTAACCAACAAATTTCAAGGATAGAAGTGGGTCATGCCATGGATGTATTTTATGGCTTTGTTACCGATGGTGTTTTTCAAAACGAACAGGAAGTTGCTGAACATGCCCTGCAGGTTCCGGGCGACGACCCTTATGCGAGAACATCGCCCGGAGACATTCGTTTTCTTGATTTGAATAGTGACGGTGTTATCGATGACGACGACCGCACATACATAGGAAACCCGAATCCCGATTTTATTTTCGCACTGAATAACACTTTCGCGTATAAAGGTTTCGACCTTACCATATTTTTGCAAGGTGTTTACGGAAACGATATATACAATGCTAACCGGATTTGGAGTGAGGGCATGGCAGTTGCGCAGAACCAAAGTATTGGTACCTTAAACAGGTGGACTGGCGAAGGAACAAGCAACTCCGTGCCGAGAGCGGTGTTTAACGACCCGAATAAAAACATTCGTCCATCCGACCGTTTTATCGAAGACGGTTCATACCTGAGGGTAAAAAATGTAACATTCGGTTATAGTTTTCCCAAAAAGATTATTCAAAAAGCAAGAATGAGTTCTGCCCGGATTTATGTTACCGGCACAAATCTTTTCACGTTTACTAAATACACCGGGTTTGATCCCGAGGTTGGTGTAAACGGAATTGATTTAAATACTTATCCGGTTACAAAAACTTACAGTTTGGGAGTAAACATTAGTTTCTAACCAATTAAATCAGATAAACATGAAGTCAGTTAAAAATATATTTATTGCAATAATCCTGAGTGCATTGGTTGTTTCGTGTAGTGAGGATTTTCTCGAAAAGGCACCGCTTGATACCATTAATACTGATAATTATTATCAAACGGCAGAAGATGCCATTAACGCTATTAACGGGGCGTACCAGCCATTACAATGGCCCAAATTATACAACATGCGAATGTGGACCTCCGATATTATGGCAGGAAATAGTATTGTTGGCGCTGGTGGTGGCGACGACGGGCGCGAAACCCAGGACATGGCCAACTTTGTTACAACAACCGATAATGCTGGTGTTCTCGACCTTTTTCGTGGGCCAGCACCGGGTATTCTACGATGTAATGTTGTTTTGCAAAAAGTTCCGGACATCGATATGGATGAGAATCTTAAGAACCGGATTTTAGGAGAAGCTCATTTTTTAAGGGCGCATTATTACTTTATTTTGGTTCGCTATTTTGGCGATGTTCCACTAATTACTGAACCACAGGTTCCGGGCGACGATTTACGTCCGGCACGAACGGATAAAAGCCAGGTTTACGATTTGATTATTGAAGACTTAACAACTGCCAAAGAATTATTGCCGGTTAAATCGAGCTATTCTTCAAGCGATTTGGGCAGAGCAACAAAAGGCGCAGCAACAGGACTGCTGGCAAAAGTTTATTTAACATTGGGGGACTGGGATAAGGTGATTACTTTGACCAATGAAGTGGCTTCGCTGGGATACCAGTTGAATGAGGCCTACGCCGACAATTTCGATGTAAATAATAAAAATTCAATTGAATCATTATTCGAGGTTCAATATACCGGAGATGCCGGAGAGGATTTCTGGGCCAACGAAAACCAGGCTTCGTGGTTGAGCACTTTTCAGGGACCACGTAATTCAGGTATGGTTGCCGGAGGTTGGGGATGGAATCAGCCTACGCAGGAGTTTGTAGATGCTTATGAAGACGATGACGAACGCAAGGATGTGACTGTATTCTACAACGGTTGTCCTCAGTTCGACGGACAAGACTATGACCCGGTTTATTCATTAACCGGATATAACCTGCGCAAGTTTTTAGTAACGAAAGCTGTATCGCCTACCTACGATAACAGCCCAATGAACTTTCCGGTACTTAGGTATGCCGATGTGTTGCTGATGAAAGCAGAAGCATTGAACAACCAGAATAAACCTACCGAGGCAGAAGTCCCGCTTAATTTAGTACGTTCGCGTGCCGGGCTTCCTGCAATTACAGGCAAGACACAGACAGAAATGAAAGATATAATTTTGCACGAACGCCGCATGGAGCTGGCTTTCGAAGGCCAGCGCTGGTTCGACCTTATCAGGGCTGACAACGGACAATGGGGGCTAAATTTCCTACATTCGATAGGAAAATTGAATGCTTCTGAAAAGCACCTTTTATTCCCGGTTCCACTAAAAGAAATTGAATCGAATCCGAACCTTACACAAAATCCCGGATATTAAAAAGATGTTGAGAATTATCAAACTTAAAATGTGAAAAATGAATACTATCAAAAATATATTTAAAGAATACGGCAAACAAAGTGCTGTCGGAAAATTCTCACGGATACTTATCCTGTTTCTAACTGTTATTCTGGCTTTTGGAGCGTGTCAGAAAGATGAAGAGATTATAGTATCAGAAGGGGAAGACATTAAACTGACAGTTTCAGACTCTGTCCTGGCCCTATCTCAGGAACAAGCATTTGAAACGGTACTGACATTTAACTGGTCGCGGGGGACGAATCACGGTACTTCCAGTTCGATTTCTTATACTTTGGAGCTGGATACCGAAGGGAGCAATTTTGAGAATGCGCAAATTTACGACTTGGGAAAAGGGGTTTATGAAAAGAATTTTACAGCTGAAGTCCTGAATGATTTATTATTGAATTACTGGAACATTGACCCGGGAGCAATTACTTCATTCGAAGCAAGGGTGAAGTCTGATGTTACCAAAGAAGGCATTGAAGATGGAGTTTCTGAAACAATGGCCTTTTTACTCACACCCTATAAACCTGTTTCGGAAGAATTATTTATGGTTGGAGGCGCGTCTCCAAATGGCTGGGACATTTCCAATGCCACACCAATGACTGCCAATTCATCAAGTCCCTGGATTTTTAGTTACGAAGGACAAATGAAAGTTGGTACCTTTAAATTTGCTGTTAGTACCGATGATTGCTGGTGCCAGGATTTCTATACACAAGACCCTGCAGATGTAGGAATGATGGTTTATAACGAAGGCGGAAGCGGAGAAGATGTGCAATGGGAAATTACCGAAGGCGGCAACTATAAAATAACGGTTGATTTACTTAGCTTAACAATAACTGTAAATAAGCTTGTTGGTCCCGAATTCTCTGAATTATACATTGTTGGCGATGCTTCTCCTAACGGTTGGAATATGCCTAGTAGTGAAGCATTTACCGTAGATGCCGACGACCCGTTTATTTTTACATACGAAGCTACACTAACTCCCGGCGACTTTAAAATATCGACATTTAAAGGTGATTGGTGCGACGGGCAATGGTTGAATGCCAGTCAGCCTGACCAGATTCTTACGGCAACCGATTATATTGTTACAACCGGCTGCGATGGCCCGGATAATAAATGGCATGTAACGGAAGAAACGCAGGGGAGATACAAAATCACTGTTAATTTGAGTAAGAAGACCATGAAAATTGAACCGGTTATGTTGTATATAGTTGGCGATGGAGGCCCGAACGGATGGAATATTAACAACCCGGAGCCGATGAGTATTGTGGATCGACTGTATGTTTTCGAAGGGGCACTGGGAACCGATAATCCTACTGGTGAATTCAAATTCTCAAAATATCAGGGTGATTGGTGCGATGGCGACTGGTTGATTTCTGCCATTCCTAATCAATCTGTTACTGATGGAAGTTATACAATTCGTCACGGCTGTGAAGGAGACGATAACAAATGGACGCTGAAAGATGGCGAGGCAGGGACTTATAAAATCACCATCGACCTGGATAATGAAACAATGACCATAGTTAAGCAATAGTTTAGTTAGATTTGAATATAATTTTTCTGCGGGGAGGGCTTTGCTTTTCCCGTGGATTTTTTAACCAGAAGAATTACATCTGAGAAAATTGATGAAGGAATTAAAAAGAATACTGATTATCATAGCCCTATCTGTACTGGTAGTGGCCTGTTCAAAATCGAATGATGAAATAACACCCGACCCAGAACCGGAGATCCCTGTTAATCCGGTAACACCTTCTTATTCAAATGTAAGTTTGGTGACCGATAAAGCGGCTTACACACCGGGAAACACCGTTACTTTCACCATTGACAATTCAGGTTTACCAGCTAACGTTAAGGTACGTTACAAATATTTGAATGAAGTGATTGATGAAGGTACAGTTTCCGGTTCGGACTGGACCTGGCAAACTCCCGCTACCGATTTTAGGGGTTACACCGTTGAAGTGTATGCTGAAAACGGCAGTTCGGAAACAATTTATGCTACGGTTGGGGTTGATGTATCATCGGATTGGACGAAATTTCCCCGTTATGGTTTTTTATCGAAATTTCCGCAACTAACAGATGCAGATATAGATGCAGTGATTGACAACCTGAATAAATACCACATCAATGGGCTCCAGTTTTACGACTGGATGAATAAGCACCACATGCCGCTTCCGGTTGTTGACGGGACACCGGCCAGCAGTTGGAAAGATATAATCAACCGCGACATCTATTTCAGCACTGTTGAAAAATACATTGCAAAAGCACATAGCCGGAACATGAAGGCTATGTTCTACAATCTGGTGTATGGGGCATGGAATGAAGCTGAAGCCGATGGCATTCAAAAAGAATGGTATGTTTATACGGATAACACACATACGAACCGTGATTTTCACGGACTGTCATCACCCTTTTTGAGTAATATATATCTACTTGACCCTTCAAATTCGGGTTGGCAGCAATACATTGCAGCAGAAACCCGGAAGGTTTACCAGTTTCTCGACTTTGATGGTTACCACATGGATCAGTTGGGTGACCGCGGAACCCGTTATAAATACGATGGTTCGGGGCTTAATTTGGCTCAAACTTACGAGCCGTTTATTGAAGCGATAAAAGCCGACAAACCTTCAAGAAAGATAGCAATGAATGCGGTGAACCAATACGGGCAGCAGGGAATCGCACAGTCCTCAGCCGACTTCCTGTACACCGAAGTATGGTCGCCGAATGACACTTATAACGATTTGTCGTTTATTATTCAGCAAAACAACACGTACAGTAACAATACAAAAAATACGGTGCTGGCTGCCTACATGAATTACGATTTGGCCAACAACCAGGGCTATTTCAATACGCCTGCCGTTTTAATGACCGATGCCGTGATTTTTGCCTTTGGCGGGGCACATCTCGAATTGGGCGAACACATGCTGGGAAAAGAATATTTTCCGAACAGCAACCTGCAAATGAAAACCGATTTGAAGGCTGCCTTGCCGGATTATTACGACTTTCTGGTAGCCTACCAAAACCTGTTGCGCGATGGCGGAAGTTTCAACGTGGCAACAGTAACATCAATCGATGGAAAAATGCAAATTGCCAACTGGCCGGCAAGCCAGGGGGCTGTGGCAACAGTATGTAAAAAGGTAGGAACCAGTCAGGTGATTCACCTGATAAATTTTACCAATTCGAAAAGCCAGCAATGGCGTGATAATAACGGAACACAGGCAATTCCTGCATTAATTAAAGATGCTCCTGTTTCGATTACAACCAATCAAACAGTAAAAGAGATATGGGTGGCATCACCAGACATTATTGGGGGAGCTTCCCGTTCGCTTGAATTTTCCCAAAGTGGTAATCAGCTTGTTTTTACGCTTCCCGAGTTGAAATACTGGACAATGGTGGTGCTGGAATACGAGTAGTTCCTGGAAGTTAAAGCACAATTATAACAGAAGCACTCTAATGCCTTAGTGGGAAATTTATTGCCCTTTTTACAGTAATTTAAACACTTTCTTAACCATGTTGATATATATATCAGAACGCATAAAAAAACAATTTTCCCGATGGATTATTTTTATCTTCTTGTGGGTGGGGATAATTCAGGTTCAGGCAGAAAATAGTAAACCAGGTGCCTGTCATTCTTATCAGAGACAGGGCAACAAAGTAATTTTTAATTGCGAAAATAATATTCAGGTTGAAGTTGAAAATATCAGCTCCGGCATTCTAAGAATATGGTTCGATACCGATGGGTTCACGCGAAATAATGAATCTTTTGCCGTGGTAAAAAAAGGCGATGAGAACTCGACTATCAATGTTTCGGAACAACCGGGAAGTTATGAAATTTACACGGGCGATTTAATTGTACGAATTGAGAAATCACCCTTCCAGATTCGGGTTTTCGACAAATACCAAAAATTGTTGATGGAAGATTTTCAGGAACGTGGCTTTGTGGCCGATTCAATAGAAATATCAAGTTTTAAAACACTGAAACCGGGAGAACGCATTTATGGCCTAGGGGAAAAAAACGGACTGCTGGATCGGGTTGGTAGCCGGTTTAAAATGTGGAACAGCGATAAACCGTGTTATGCAACTAACGAGGACCCACTTTACAAGAGTATCCCGTTTTTTATGAGCAGTTCGGGTTATGGAATTTTCTTCGACAATACCTACAAAACAGAATACGATTTTGGTGTTGAGTCGGGCAATTATTATTCGTTTTCGTCTCCCGGTGGCGAAATGGAATATTATTTCATTTATGGCCCGACTTACAAGCAGATGATCAGCCGATATATGGAGTTGACCGGGAAGCCGATTATGCCACCAGCCTGGGCTTTAGGTTTTGCGCAATGTCGCGGATTGCTCACCAACGGGCAACTTACCCGCGAAATTGCAAAGGGGTATCGCGATAGACAAATACCCTGCGATATTATCTACCAGGACATTGGATGGACACAGTACTTACAGGATTTTGAATGGCGTAACGGGAATTACGACGATCCAGAAAAAATGTTGTCAGACTTGGAAACGGAAGGTTTTAAGGTAATTGTATCACAGGATCCGGTTATCTCGCAAGCCAACAAAAGCCAATGGCAGGAAGCCGATTCTCTCGGTTATTTTGTTACTGACATTCGGACTGGAAAAACTTACGACATGCCCTGGCCCTGGGGAGGGAATTGCGGAGTAGTAGATTTTACCAATCCCAAAGTGGCATACTGGTGGGGCGATTATCAACAAAAAGTTCTCGATGACGGTGTTCGTGGTTTTTGGACCGATATGGGAGAACCAGCATGGAGCAACGAAGAGAGTTTCGACCGCCTGAATATGAAGCATCATCTCGGTATGCATAACGAAATTCATAATGTATATGGATTAACCTGGGACAAAGTAGTAAGCGAACAGTTTGAAAAGCACAATCCCAACACCCGTATTTTTCAGATGACCAGAGCAGCTTTTGCCGGTATGCAACGTTATACTTTCGGTTGGTCGGGCGATTCGGGCAATGGCAACGATGTTACCAACGGGTGGAAGCAGATGGAAGCCCAATTGCCTATGGCGTTATCCGCCGGCATGTGCGGCATCCCGTTTTGGACAACAGATATTTCGGGCTATTGCGGCGAGATTACCGATTACGAAGCGATGAGCGAATTATATGTTCGATGGCTGCAATTCGGCGCGTTTAACCCACTGAGTCGTATTCACCATGAGGGAAATAATGCAGTGGAACCATGGTTGTTTGGCGAAGACACCGAACGAATTGCGAAAGAAACAATTGAGTTGAAATACCGGCTCTTCCCCTACATTTACTCGTATGCCCGCGAAGCGCACGACACGGGTTTGCCATTGATGCGTGCGTTGATATTGGAATTCCCGGACGACCCTGAAGTTGCGAATTTGGATTCTGAATTCATGTTTGGACAAGAATTGCTGGTAGCTCCGGTTATGGAAGAAGGCGCGGCATTTAAAAAAGTGTACCTGCCGGAAGGTGTGTGGATTGATTTCAATGATCCGCAAAACACATTTACCGGCAATCAGTGGATTGATTACCCGGTTGAACTGGAAACCATCCCGATGTTTGTAAAAGAAGGGGCCATTATTCCGCAGATGCCCGTAATGCAATTTATTGGTCAGAGAGTTGATTATCCACTATTGATTTCAGTTTTTCCGGCAGGAATTAACAAAAAAGCAAGCTTCAATGTTTACGAAGATGATGGCGAAACCAATAACTATAAATCTGATGTATTTGTAAAGCGGAAAATACAATGCCTGACAAAGCGAACAGGTTTGGAGATTAATTACAAAGAAGCAGTCTCGAATGGTTTTGTTGCTCAAAATCGAAATCTGGTTTACCAGGTTCACATGGCTAAAAAACCGGCATCTGTTCTGTTGTCGGGTAAAAAACTAAAAACTTTCAGGCTTAAAAAGACAGAAAATATTTTGTCTGATACGATTGAAAAAGCAGAATGGAACTGGGACGAAGAAAGCCAAACCTGTGTTATTCGAATTCCATCATCGCTTGTAGAACAAAAGATAATCATTGAAAACTAAATCCTACTGGAATGAAGCGAGTCCTGATAAGTCGGGACGAGTTACATCTTATAATTTAAGTAATAAACAATTTTAATAAGATGAAAAAACATTTTGCACTGGTCGTTTTACTCATTAGCGGAATTGCTTGCCAGCATAGTTCCGAAATCCTTTATCAATCGGATACTTTCATTGTTTATTCCGACAAGGTAGTACAGGGAAAATATGAAGCAAAAGTGCTTTCACCGGAATATCTGGTTTCAAATTACCAAAGTACAGCCAGCGAGCAGTATTCGCGTTTGCTGACGTTTAAATTCAGTATAAACGAAAAGGACAATGAAAAGCCATCGGGACATGACCATTGGCTGATTATCGGCGAGGGTGAACATGAGTCGCCGGTTATACGATTTGGGGAAGAAAGTACTCCCATTCCGGGTGACCCGGAAACCAAGCTGCCTGTAAATTACGAATACACTTTTCGGCTTGATATGCGCGCAGTGTTGGCACAATTCAACCAAAAAGGCTATTATGAAGCTTTTGATGGAAGCCGGGTGGCAAAAGAAGATTTTAAGGAGGTGTACCTCGCTGGCGGTTCGGAGCCAATGACCTGGGATTTTTCGAATCTTGATGAAAACGGACTCGCATTGAAAGATCCTGATGGCGATGGAATCTACGAGTTGAAACTTCTGCTCAACCCTGTTGATACTATTATGAGTGCAAGTAAAGAATGGAAGCTCACAGAAGATATTTCCATGAAGCCGCAGTATCGTTCTGACCAGCCAATTGTAGATGCACTGTTCAACCTGTCGCTGGAAGAAGCCCTCAAAAATATTGAGCCCGACAGCACCTTGCGCACAGGCGCTAAATGGGGCGGTGTGTGGACACGGGATGTAAGTTACAGTACTTTGCTGGCGTTTGCTTACCACGAACCGGAGATTGCAAAAAACAGCCTGTTGAAAAAGGTAAAACGCAACCGTATTATTCAGGACACCGGCTCCGGAGGCGCATGGCCGGTTTCATCAGACCGCACCACCTGGGCGTTGGGAGCTTGGGAAATCTATAAAGTTACCGGCGACCTTAATTGGCTGAAAACGGCATGTACCGTTATTAAAAATACGCTGGATGACGATTACAAAACGTTGCGCGATGAAAAAACGGGGATGTATCATGGTGAGTCATCATTTTTGGACTGGCGGGAACAAACCTATCCGAAATGGATGTCGAACATGGATATTTATGTGTCAGAAAATCTGGGAACCAATGTAGTTCACTACGAGGCGCACATCATTTTAGCCAAAATGCTGGAGCTGCTGGGGCAACCCAATCAGGAATATCTCGACCGTGCAAAAGAGATAAAAGACGGGATTAATAAGTATTTGTGGATGAACGACAAAGGGTATTACGGGCAGTACCTGTACGGACGGGCGTTCCTGAATCTTTCGCCACGTTTCGAAGCTTTAGGTGAATCGCTGGCTGTGTTGTTTGATGTGGCCGACAGTACACAGGCAACATCCATATTTGAGAGATCGCCTCTGACAACTTTCGGAACAACTTGTATTTATCCGCAAATCCCGGGAATTCCGCCTTATCATAACAACGGCATTTGGCCTTTTGTACAGTCTTACTGGAACCTGGCTGCTGCTAAAGCCGGGAACGAACAAGCGTTGTTGCATGGATTGGCAGCAATTTACAGGGCTGGTGCTTTATTCCTGACCAATTATGAAAATATGGTTGCCGAAACCGGCGATTATGTTGGTACCGAAATTAACTCCGACCGCATGTTGTGGAGTATGGCCGGCAACCTGGCTATGGTACATCGGTTATTTATGGGAATCAATTTCGAGGTCGGAGGTATTCATTTTAGCCCCGTTATACCCGAAGTTTATGATGGTACAAAAACACTGACTAATTTTCATTACCGCGACGCAGTGCTGGATATTCAGGTAAAAGGCTTCGGAAACAAAATAAAGTCCATAAGGATGGACGGCAAACCCCTGGAAAAGGCAACTTTCCCGGCATCGTTAAAAGGGAAACATGAAATTAAAATCGAGATGATGAATAATGCATTCGGGTCAAATCCGGTTAATAAGGTGCCAAACAAATTTTCATTGCCTAATCCGCAGGTGGCCCTTTCTGGTACAAGCTTAAAGTGGGAAGCTATTCCGGGGGCAGTTTCATACACGGTTTATAAAAACGGAGTTAAGCTGAAAACAATTGATACCAAATCGTTTGAGGTAAGCGGTGACGACGCATTTACTGAATACAAAGTGACTGCAACGGATGCCGATGGTTTTGAATCCTTCAGTAGCGAGCCGCTTATTGTTTATCCGAAATCAGGTGAGCAAATCCTGGAAATGGAAAATTATGCACCTAAATCCGACCTGCCTTATTCAAACTATTCAGGAAAAGGTTTTGTAGAGACTACGATGTTGCAAAATACCAATATCCGTATTCCGGTAACCGTTGCAGAAGCAGGTAAATATTTAATCGACCTGCGCTATTCAAACGGTACTGGCCCGTGGAATACCGACAACAACTGTGCAATCCGAAGTTTGTATGTGAACGATGCTTACAATGGAGTTATGGTGTTGCCACAGCGTGGAACCGGCGAATGGTCTGATTGGGGGTTTTCTAACTCCCGGATTGTTGAGTTAACAAAAGGGAAAAATACAATTGAAATCAACTTCGAAAACTGGAATATCAATATGGATGGCCAAATTAATGATGCGATGCTGGATTATGTTCGACTAATTTGCATCGAAAATTAAATACCCATACTTTTTATTTGATTAGAAGAGTTTACACAAGCCTATTTATAATCTTTTACAATTTCATTAACACCCTGTAAAACGTAATGCGGACGATAAGCAAATTCGCTGATGGTTTGTTTGTTTGAGATACCAGATAAAACAAGACAAGTGTCTATTTCGGCTTCAATACCCGCAACAATATCGGTATCCATTCGGTCGCCAATTATTATGGTATCTTCCCTTTGAACGCCAAGCTTTTTTAACCCAATTCGCATCATAAGCGGGTTTGGTTTACCAACAAAGTAAGCTTGCTTTCCAGTGGCCAGTTCAATGGGCGAGATAAGTGCTTTGGTAGCCGGAGCAATCCCGTTTTCTATCGGGCCGTTCAGGTCGGGGTTTGTACCTACCAGCTTGGCACCCCGGTTCACCAGGTTAACAGCCTTTTCAATCATCTCATAACTGTACGAACGGGCTTCCCCCATCACAACGTAATCCGGATCAATGTTGTTGCTTGAATATCCGACATTATAAAGTGCATTAATTAGTCCGGCTTCTCCGATAATATAAGCACTGCCGTTGGGTTTTTGGCTTTGCAGAAAAGATGCTGTTGCCAAAGCACTGGTGTAAAAATGTTCCGCACCAACATCAAGCCCCATACGGAATAGTTTCCCCTGAAGTTCTCGAATAGTCCTTTCACTGGAGTTGGTTAGAAAAACAAACTTTTTGTTTTCATCTTTTAACCACGATACAAATTCTATTACACCATCAAGAATCTTATCACCGTGATAAATCACACCGTCCATATCACAAATGAATCCGGCCTTGTTTCGTATTTTTTCTATTATTGATTTTTTAGTCATCTGAATAAATTAAGTGCGTATTGTTTATACGATACAAAGTTACAAGCTTCAACAGGAATTCCCGTTTCTGCCGTCGTTTATCTCAATACACAACATTGATTTGTTTTAAATTTAAATTTGTAATGGACAGAAACAAACAAAGTTGAAGGGTGGAATAAGAACCCGGACACATCATGTAGAGAAATTATAATGTTTTGTTGAACTTTTGATTGACGATTACAATGCTGTTTTGAAGATTATGAATATTGAAGAAGAATTTCGGATACTTTTATTTCTGGAAAATGTAAAAATATCAACCATTTTTTATCTCATTACTATAACTACCAGCAAAAACATCAAGGAAATCAGTCAGGAACTGGGCTTTCAAACGAACCATTATTTCAGTCTTATTTTCAAGAAAAGAGTTGGTCTGAACCCGTCTGAATTCAGAAAGAGAATTGGCAGAAATTAAAAAACAGAAACAGCTCCTAAAAATCCATCTGATTCAGGATGTTCTTTAGCATGGTTGCCGAATCGTTCAGTTGTTTTTGCTCTTCTTTATTCAGTTTTAACTGCACAATATGATTTCGTAGGGGAATTAAGGGAGAACACTTGAAAATCTCTGAAATCTTTACAAAGGATGCACATTGTTGTGGGTAATCACTAATCATAAAAGTCGCAAATCTTTCTAAATACTTCATCAAAATCCTCGTCAATTTGTTTTCTTATTCTACTGATTGAAGGAAAAGGATTCTCATGCATATATTCTCTGTCAAAATCTAATTCATCGATTTTAATATCGATATCGCGGTAGGCCCCTCTGAGTGTATTTATTACTTCAAAAGAAGGAATAACAGTATCTTTTTTAAGCGTTATTGCATAAATGTGTTTTTCATACTTCTTTAAAAGTTTTTCTCTTAAAACCCTCCCTTTCTGATAATCGAGCATTGAATAAAATACTGTTCCTTCTAAATGGTCTTCCAAAATATAATGATTTAGTAAATTGTCTTTTTGTACGATTTTATCAAAATGCTCAATCAAAAATGAATACAAAGCAACATTTGCTTCACTATCAAGTATAAATTTTGAAACAGGAGATAATCGGTCAAATGTTGCACCACTACAAAATAAACAGACCTTTGAATTTAAAAAATAATTGTTATGGTTCGTTAATTTAAGAATTTGAGCAAGAAACCCACCAATTGAATAGGCAAAAATGTCAAATTTAAAATCATTATTTATATAAGGATGCTTACCTTCTTTGCATTCTTCAATCAACTGAATTACATCATAATAAGTTTGTAAGCCAGACCAGATAAATCGTTGGGGCATTGAATGCAATCGCATGCTTATTGCAACATTCGACAAAGTTGAATGTACTATGTTTGGGTATCTTTCTTTTCTTTTCTCACTCAATTTGTACATTTCTCTCATAGCACTCCAATCTTTTGGAGCTCGTTGCATATGAAAAGCTATGGGAAACAAGATAACGCTGCTCCCTGTTCTTTCACAAATTGTCTTAGCCCAGGGAATATATTTTGACCAGTCTTTCTCATTAAATCCATGAAATAGAAATATTACTTTTTTTGCATTTTGGGTTTCAGCTGGTTTTACTATGTGATATTTAAAAAATCTATTCTCGTCAACACTAATATCTTTAATATGAACATTGTCTTTAATTGTTCCAACATCGGTATAAAAAGAATGATTACTTTTTAAATCTATACCATGTTTTACACAATGATATTCAAAAATACCAGGAAGCATATTGTGTGATAAAGATTCAAATTTGAATTCTCTCGTTTCGGTTTTACTATTCATTCAGTTTTTTTTTAAGAAATTAACGGTCTATCCTGTTTTTAATTACATTTCGTTATTAAAAGTTTGTCCATTTTAATATTGTTAAGATTTTTGCATTTGTGTATGCAACTAAATTCCAATAACTTGACAATATTTCAGATGGCTTAATTTTAAAGGGCCTCAAAACTGCCATTTAGCGATATAACATTTCTGATAAAATTCGTAGGGATGGTAAAAATGTGCCATACCTTACAAAATTCACTTCCCAAAAATGGTTGCAGTTATTACAAAAACTCTTACATATTTCAGTTCCCCATACACTATGAAATTACAAGGGCTTTTTTTTGAAAATAACATCAGGGCACTTTAGTTATATAAAATAATAGTTTTCACATATGAGAATAGTGAATGAAAACTAACAAAAGAAATCAAAAGTTGAAGATGTTTTGTAAAACTAAGTAAATAATTACGACAACAATTATTATCAAAAACCACTTCGGAATAACTACACTTTTCTTAAGCTCTTGTTTGTGATTTTCCAGAAGCTGCTCTAATTTATCGGTGTTTATATCATATTTCAATTTGGTTGTTTTAAGGGCATGCAATTGCCTGGCAATTTCAGGAGCAATTTCATTTATGTTTTCAGTGGTTTGCTTAAGTGTTTCAATTTCGACGGTTAAAATCTCCAGTAACTTTTGTTGCGATAAGTTTTTTCTCATGGTATTAAAATCTCATTCGTGGTTTCTTCGTTGGTATTATGCTTTGTCGTTTATGTCTTTCCTGTCCTGCATAGTACATGGCTTCAAAATTCTTTAGAATTTGTTTTTGTAAGTTGGCAGCACTAAACTCCCGGCCAACACTACTGCCTTTTATGGTTTCTTCTCCAATCTGGAATTTCAACCCAACAACTTTTCCATCAAAGGCAATTCTCCTGTGGGTTTGGATTCCATACTGTTCCATTAATTGGGCATAATCATTAATGTCGCGGGGCATTACTGTCAAAATCCGTTGGTGGGCTTCCTTAATGTAGTTGCCCAATCTTTGCTCTTTTTGCTGCTGAATTTCTTTGGCGGTAGTAAATCCCCATTCTTTAGCCACACTTTCGGCAATTCGCTGCGCCTTTTTGCTGATAAAGTGATCCTTGTATGCTTTCCCGTCAAAATCTATGCGATTAACGTAGATGTGCATGTGCTTGTGTTTCTCATCGATATGCAGAAAAGAAATATACTGATGATCGTCCAATTTCATACGCTTCAGAAAGTTTCCTGCCAGTCTTGCAAAGTCAGTATTGCTAAGTTTATCACCATCAGGAATGGATGGGCTTAAAACCATTGAAAATGTGTTCTTCTCGCATTTGGAATTCAGGTTCTGAAAGATCCTGAACTCCGCTGCAATTTCCCTGGGTGTTTCTCCTGCAACTTTATTACGGCTGATCTCCATCGCACCGAGCTTTTTCATGGCGTAGTTGACAGCTTTGACTGTATGTGCTATACTTTTTGCCTTGCCGATCATTGCTCAAACTTTCCAAGGTGGATTCTAATCAGCTTAATTACTTCTTCCAGTTCCCGGAGAATAGTTTCATTTTTATTGAAGTGTTTACTTTTTACCAGGTTCCCGATGGCTGTAAAGTTACGATGGTAGGTGTGCAGGTTATTGTACACCTCCAATTCTCCAGGAGAAAACCGTAAGGTTACTTTCATGTTCAGTGATGCCCGTCGGGCAAACTCACTGGTGCCTAACCCACATTCCTGGGCAGCCATGGTGATGGCTTTTTTTTCGATATTACTTACCCTAAAAGAGATATATTTAGTGCGAACTCTCATTATATTCAAACTTTAAAATTGTAAATATTACCTGCGCTGTGCGCCCCTTTGCGAGCCTGGGAGCAAAGCAAGAGATGCCCATGGTGCAACCTGGGCACCTCTTGAAATGGCTTACCGCACAGACCTCCGCTGACGTTGGTTTCGGGCGATCAACAGCTGATTCAGATCTTTTGCATTTTTATAGATGGCCGACATATCGACACTGTTCGTTAGATCGGCCAATAACTGTTTAGTCGCTTTTTTACCTGCTGAATCATTATCGAGATAGAAACCAACTTTGGGATAAGTTTGGGCAACCTTATGGATGCGGTTGATAAACGAAACAGAATTCAATACTAAAAAATCTGATTGGTGTGGTAAGCCAGGATAAAGCATTAGCAAACTAAAAAAATCAAACATGCCTTCGGTAACACTCAACAATTGTTTACCTGTTGTGAAATAGGAAAAGTCTTTAGGTGCTGCAGCATTTTTATAATACGGATTTCGAAGTTCCCAGCCTCCCGAAACATTTTCCAAACCTAAAGCGAAGTATCGTTTTTGATTAATCGAATAATGAACCTGACTGGCAAAACGGCTTGCAGTTTTTGCATCTATTTTTCTTTCCAATAAATATTTGATCAATGCAGGGTGCCGGATAGGCAGGATTTTGTCCACCTGAATTTCAGCTTCGCGATTCAACACTGTAAAAGAATTTTGCGGTTGAAAAGAGAAAGAGGGAATGTTTTTATCCAAAATGGAAAGAGCTTCCCGGACACTACAATTATTATTCATTTCAATTACCAGGTCGATAATATTACCACCTTTACCAATTCCGTGGTCGTACCATCGGTTAAGAACTTTGGAAACCTTAAATGATGCTTCGTTTTCTTTTCGGATCGGGCTCAGGTACCAGGATGAGTTTTGATCTTCTCTAGCCGGAGAGAATCCGGATCTCTTTAGAAATTCTACTATTGGAATTTCACGAGCTGTATCACATTGTAACTTTTCTTTTTTCATGGTGTTGTTTCTTGCGTTTTTTTTGATGAATCGATGAGAACGCCATAATCTTCCTGTCAATAAAGGACTTATGCTTTATCATTTTCTCATCGTTTCATCATTTCTGATTTTGCTTTTTAACTAGTTCTCATCGTTTTTTATTTTGATGAGCAATTGATGAAGCTTCGATGAGTGCTTATTCTTTTTATTTTCAATAGCATAGCTTACTCATTCATCAGTTCATCAAAATTTTCCAATAAAAATTCCTTTTTCACCGTGTAGAATCGGCCTGTATCAGTTTCTCTTGCAATTTCTCCCCGGTTCCAAATCACAAATTTTTCATACGTCAGCGAATTAGATTTAGGAGTCAGTTTCCATTCCTTTTTTAGCAAGCGCCTGATTTGTGTAAGGTCGGTTTTTACCCTTGTTTGGTTGACGGCAAACATGGCATCCTGGGGACAAAATTCAACTTCATCCAAATCATATTTTTCCATTACCATTAAAAGAATACTGGCCAGTTCTTTTTCCACTCGGCTTCGATTATGACGAATAAGATTCTGCAAAGCCCTGGTTCTGATTTGCACAGGCGTGAACCACATCCGAGTAATGCGTGGTGATGAAAGTTTCCGGTTATTTAAGAAGAAAAGAAAGGCTGGAATTTCTTTAATCAGTTTAACTAACATGTCCGTATCTTCTGTTTTAAACTTCGAGATTTTCCTTACCCAAAACCGTTCTTCCGCTGCATCTATTTTTATAAAATTGTCTTCATTATTACTACAGAGGATAAATTTTCCAAAGAATTCAACTTCTATTTTATCCTTGCCTTTGGCTTCCATTTTGTTGTGGTTGGTAGTGCTGAGGTATTTAATCCGTTCGGTTAGTTCCTCTTTATTAAAAAGAACTTCATCGATACAAATCAGCAGTTTATTTGCCCAATCGGAATTAAACTGACTACCAAAACTGTCGTTAGTCAAATAAGTAAGATTATTCTCAAAAATGGCTTTGAGCCATTTCAAAAAAGTACTTTTCCCGGTTGAACGTTCTTTTGAAACCAGGCAAAGAATGGGAAGAATATGCACCGGTTTTTGATAGAGCAATTGCAAATAATCCAGCCCCAATTCGTATTGATTCCCAAATATGTGTTTCACGAAAAGTATTGAGAATTTTATTTCCCCTTTCTTTGGCTTGTTACTTAACGGTGAATACTTATTATAAAATCCTGAGCAGATTTGCTTAAAATGAATATGACTGGGAATACAAGTAAAACCATCGTATTTAGGAATATCGGCAACATAAGTTTTACCAAAATCCTGTTTTATGGTATCAATGTTCCATGGCACAAGAATTTCGTTAAAGTCCCCCGAAATAGTAGGTGCTTTTACCTTCTTAAAATAGGAAGTCCCTACACGGATATATGGCATGTCGCTCATAACAAAAAGTTTCTTTGGTTACGACTTCCTGTTCCGGGTTAATAGGTTATTGAATTCTTCCTCGGCTTCCAGTTCTTCCTTTGAAGTTCCCATCAACCAAAGGTCGATGTCCTTTTTGAAAAAGAACTTTTGCCTGATGTTGGCATTGGTTCCGGTTGGAATAAGCCTTTTACTTAGAAGTTTGTAGATTTTACTTTTTGATAGTCCGGTGTACTGGGCCAACTCTTCAACGTTTAAAACTGTTTTGTTTTCGAAAAGCAGATTTTTAATCTGTTTAAGTTCGTTGAGAACTTGTTTTGAGACGAATGCTTGATTTTCCATATTGTACATATTTGATGATAAATGACGTTTGTTGCGTGAAAATTTCATCAGCAAATATGTAACTGTATGTAGCAGCCAATCAAGAAGGTAATTGGTGTTACGGAAGAATTACGGGAGAAATACCGCCTATCCAGAAAGAATTTTCTGAAACGCCTTTAGGTTTTCAGAAAATTCCGTTTCACTTTCATTCACAAACTCTGAAAACCGCGAGTTCAAACTCGCCCTTTTTACTTCTGAACCATTTAGAGTAAATGTATTTTCAATGAAATTGAAAAGAATCTCTTTTCGTTCCTTTTTGAAATCTTTAATTCCACCATTAATAAGTAAATGCAGAATTCTAAACAACTTTTTATAATCTGCAGCAATTCGGTTATCAGAAACAAGACGAAATTCGATTTTGTTTTTAGGCTGGAGGTTGTTTAGAACCATGTTTAAGTTTTCCTGTTCAGACTCTGAGAATCCCAATCTTGATAGAGAAATGCCATTCAAGTTGCTTCTGTTAAATTGAAAGCTGGAATGCAAGCTTGCTCTTTCCAGCCTTTTGGCTTCATGCATTGAGCCAACCAACAGTAAAACAATGAAAAGACAAAATATTGTGATGGAAGTATAAATAAGGATTTTAGCGATTGGTAATCCAAATATTAGAAATACTAAAAGAAGTACAATCAGACTGAACAGGAGAATTGATACGACCATTGAAGTATGGTTCCGAAAAATTTGTTTGTAAAGGAGCCTCCTGCCCCTCAGGTTAAAATGAAATAGAAGCTGCCCTGTTTTTTGAATAATTGTTTCCATATTCATTAGCTTTTTAGTGACATCGACCTTGCTTTCTTTTCTCAAAAGCATGAGGTCACATTCTAAAATTAATGAATCAGTCAGATGAAATCAAGTGAAAATAAACGTGTGGCAACAGTTTGCTTCTATTTGTCTTTAATTGTCTTAGCAAAAGATAAAGTGCTAATTTGATGGCATTAAATGAAACCAAATATTATTGAACTTTTTCGTTGTTCGTTCGAAACGGATTTTATGGATTTATTCATCCACTCAATTTATTTTTCAATCTTAAATCCTTAAATTTATAGTCTGGAACCGAAAAAATGAAGCACGGAATTAACCATATCAAATTAGATGAAAATTGCTC